>NZ_JAHBAY010000002.1:326442-652885 GCF_018499875.1 Kineosporia corallincola
AGGCTCTGCAAGGATCATGGTCATGACGACGACCAGCGTGCCCGGTCTGCCCTTCGACCTGACCGCCTCTCCCGACTCCACCTGGACGATCGACGCCGACGTCCTGCGCACCACCGCACACCCCCGCAGTGACATCTTCGTCGACCCGACCTTCGCCACCGATCCCCAGCTCAACGCGTCCACCCTGCTGGCGCTGCCCCCCGGCGGCGACTTCCAGCTCAGCGCCCGGGTGCGCGTGGACTTCGCCTCCACCTTCGACGCCGGCGTGCTGCTGCTGTGGGCCGGTGACCGGCACTGGGGCAAGCTCTGTTTCGAGTACTCCCCGGCCGGCGAGCCGATGGTGGTCTCGGTGGTCTGCCGGGAGATCTCCGACGACGCCAACGCGTTCGTGGTCGAGGACGGCGCGGTCTGGCTGCGGGTGTCCCGGATCGGGCGCACGTTCGCCTACCACGCCTCCACGGACGGAAAGGTGTGGAAGATGGTGCGTTACTTCGCCCTCGACGTGCCCGGCAACGCGGTGCGCGTGGGGTTCGAGGCGCAGTCACCGACCGGTGAGGGCTGCACCGTGGACTTCGACGAGATCCGTTTCGCGCCCGAGCGTCTCGAGGACGTGCGCAACGGGTCCTGAGCCGGCGCTGATCACGCGGACTCACCACACTCACAACCGGGCACCGGCCCGGTGAGTACACCGTAACCTCACCGACAGCCCGGGACACGGGCGCGACATCGGGGCTTCCTACCGTGACGGCGACAGGTGACCAGCATCCGTCCGGATATCAGGTCACCGGCTCAGCCGCAGGAGGGACATGGGAAGCCAGATGACGTCGGTGGCGCCGGTGGCGTCGGTGCAGGACGCCCCGGCCGAGGAGGTCCGCACGGTCTGCTCGTACTGCGGTGTCGGCTGCGGGATCGTGCTGGACGTCGTGCGGGATGCTTCCGGTCGTCGCCGGGCCCTGAAGGCGTCCGGCGACCGGCAGCACCCGGGCAACCGCGGGCGGCTGTGCACCAAGGGCGCCACCAGCGCCCAGCTGCTGGCAGCGCCGGGACGTCTGGAACACGCCCTGGTCCGGGCCGACCGGGCACAGGAACCGGCCGCCACCGGGGTGGACGAGGCGATCGCCGTGGCCGCCGGGCGGCTGCGCGCCATCTGGGACGAGCACGGACCGGACTCGGTGGCGCTGTACGTGTCCGGTCAGATGAGCCTGGAGGCCCAGTACCTGGCCAACAAACTGGCCAAGGGCTACCTGCGCACCAACCAGATCGAGTCCAACTCCCGGCTGTGCATGGCCTCGGCCGGCACCGGTTACAAACTCTCCCTCGGCGCCGACGGTCCGCCCGGCTCGTACGACGACCTCGACCACGCCGACGTGTTCCTGGTGATCGGCTCGAACATGGCCGACTGCCACCCGATCCTGTTCCTGCGGATGATGGACCGGGTGCGCGCCGGGGCCCGGCTGATCGTCGTCGACCCCCGCCGCACCGCCACCGCCGAGAAGGCCGACCTGTTCCTGCAACTGCGGCCGGGCACCGACCTGGCGCTGCTGAACGGGCTGCTGCACCTGCTGGCCGCCGGCGGCCACCTCGACCACGACTTCATCACCGAGCACACCCGGGGCTGGGACACCATGCCCGCCCTACTCGCCGACTACCCGCCCGACGTGGTCGAGGCGCTCACCGGCGTCCCCGAAACCGCTCTGCGCCAGGCCGCCACGATGATCGGCACCGCCGCGAACTGGGTCAGCTGCTGGACGATGGGCCTGAACCAGAGCACCCACGGCACCTGGAACACCAACGCCCTGGTCAACCTGCACCTGGCCACCGGCGCGATCTGCCGCACCGGCAGCGGCCCGTTCTCGCTCACCGGCCAGCCCAACGCGATGGGCGGACGCGAGATGGGCTACATGGGCCCGGGTCTGCCCGGCCAGCGCGCGGTCACCGCCGACGCCGACCGGGCGTTCGTCGAGGACCTGTGGCAACTGCCGGCCGGCACCCTGCGCCCCGACGGCTTCGGCACCGGCACCGTGGACCTGTTCCGCCGGATGGCCGACGGCGAGGTGCGGGCCTGCTGGATCATCTGCACCAACCCGGTCGCCAGCGTCGCCAACCGCCGCACCGTGATCGAGGGCCTGGAGAGGGCCGAGCTGGTCATCACCCAGGACGTGTTCACCGACACCGAGACCAACGCCTACGCCGACGTGGTGCTGCCCGCCGCGATGTGGTCGGAGTCCGACGCCGTCATGGTCAGCAGCGAGCGCACCCTGACCCTGGCCCCGCACGCGGTCGATGCCCCGGGGCAGGCCCTGCCGGACTGGCTGCTGATCGTGAAGATGGCCCGGGCCATGGGTTTTCACGACGGTTTCAGGTATGCCGGTGCGCAGGAGGTGTTCGACGAGATCACCCGGGCCGGCAATCCGCAGACCGGTTACGACCTGCGCGGCGCGAGCTACCCGCGGCTGCGCGAGAGCCCGCTCCAGTGGCCGGTTCCCGCGGGCGGCTCCAGCCGTAACCCGGTGCGGTACCTCAACGACGGCGTCAGTCAGCGTCTTCTCGAACGCGAGGACGGCGTGCGCCCGCGGCTGGCCTTCCCGACCACCGACGGCCGGGCCGTGTTCCATCCCCGCCCGCACACCGACCCGGCCGAGATGCCGGACGAAGACTACCCTTTCGTGATGAACACCGGCCGCCTGCAACACCAGTGGCACACCCTGACCAAGACCGGGAAGGTGGCCTCGCTGAACCGGCTGAACCCGGGCCCGTTCGTCGAGATACATCCGGTGGACGCCGTGCGGCTGGGGATCGCGGAGGGCGACCGGGTGGAGGTGGCCTCGCGACGCGGGCGGGCGGTGCTGCCCGCGACGATCACCGACCGGGTGCAGCCGGGTGGGTGTTTCGCGCCGTTCCACTGGAACGACCTGTACGGCGAGTATCTCAGTGTGAACGCGGTGACCAGCGACGCGGTGGACCCGCTGTCGTTCCAGCCGGAGTTCAAGGTGTGCGCGGTGTCGCTGACCCGGGTGGCCGCGGCCCCCACCGCGGCGCCGGTGGTTCCCGATGCGCCGCAGGAGCTCTCCGCGCCGGGCCGCAGCGTCGTGGTGCTGTACGCGTCGCAGACCGGCAACGCCGAGGAGTTCGCCTCGCGCACGGCCCGGCGGCTGTCCGGCGCGGGTCGTCCCGCCCGGCTGATCATGATGGACGACGTGAGACCGGCCGCGCTCCCCGCCGGCTGCGACCTGCTGGTGATCACCAGTACGTTCGGGGACGGCGAGGCCCCGGACAACGGCAGCGCGTTCTGGCGGTCCCTGGCCGGCGACGGCACCGGGGCCCTGACCGGAACCCGTTACGCCGTGCTGGCGTTCGGCGACTCCAGCTACGACGACTTCTGCGGGCACGGGCGGCGGCTGGACGCCCGGCTGGCCGAGCTCGGCGCCACCGCCCTGCACCGGCGCACCGACACCGAACCACACGACGACGACGTGCGCGACCGATGGCTGGAGCACGTCGTGGGGCGGCTGGCCGGCGAGGGGGCGGCGCCGGGCGAACAGGCCACACCGGACGGCAGGGCCACACCGGACTACCAGGCCACGCCGGATGGCAGAGCCGCGCCAGGCGACGAGGCGGCGCCAGGCGACAAGGCGGCCTCCGGCGACGAGGCGGCCTCCGGCGACAGGGACGGGCCCGGTCACCCGGTGGCCACCCGGAAGAACCCCGGCACCGCGCGCCTGGTCGGCAACCGGCTGCTCGGGCTGGAGGGATCGGCGAAGGAGGTGCGCGAGTTCGTGTTCGACACCGGCGACAGCGACCTGCCGCTGACCTACCGGGCCGGGGACGCGCTGGGGATCCTGCCGCGCAACAGCGAGCAGCTGGTGGAGGAATTCCTTCTCGGCACCGGCCTGGACCCTCAGGCCGGCGCCGAGATCGACGGCGTGGGTGAGGTCTCCGTGCGCGAGGCCCTCTCCGCCCACCTCGACATCAGCCGCCTGACCCCCGGCCTGCTCACCCGCCTGCTCGACCGCACCCCCGACCACACCCCCGGCCCGGCCCCGGCCACGGCCGCCACCCGGCACCTGCGCGGGCTGCTGCGCCCGGGCAACACCGTGGAGCTCGGCAAGTGGCTGTGGGGCCGCCAGCTGCCCGACGCCCTGCGTGAACTCGGCGTCCGGCTCACCCCCGGCGACCTGCCCGGGCTGCTGAAACCGCTGACCCCACGGCAGTACTCGATCTCCAGCAGCCCGCTCACCGACCCGCACCGGATCCGGCTGACCGTCTCGGTGGTGCGCTACCCGGGCCCGGCCGGTCATGCCCGCACCGGGGTCTGCTCGGCCTACCTGGCCGACGCCCCACACGGGCAGCCGATCGAGGCGTACGTGCAGCCGACCCGGCACTTCCGGCCGCCCGCCGGTGCGCGGACGCCGGCCATCATGATCGGGCCGGGCACCGGCGTCGCCCCGTTCCTGGGCTTCCTGGAGGAACGCCGCGCCCTCGGGCACCCGGGCCGCAACTGGCTGTTCTTCGGCGAGCAGCACCGCGCCAGCGACTTCTACTACCACGCCGAGCTCGACCAGCTCTTCCGCGAGGGCACCCTGACCCGCCTGGACCTGGCGTTCTCCCGCGACCAGCGCGCCAAGGTCTACGTGCAGGACCGGATGCTGGAGCACGGCCGCCAGGTGTGGCGCTGGCTGGAGGACGGCGCCCACGTGTACGTCTGCGGCGACGCCCGGCGGATGGCCAGGGACGTCGACGCCGCCCTGCGCCGGATCATCACCCGGCACGGCGGCACCGACCCGGACGACTACCTGAAACGGATGACGGCGCAAGGACGTTACGCCCGAGACGTCTACTGAGGCACCTCCTGGGCCGAATCCGTGGCCGGTGTCTCCCGCAGCCCCTGCTTGGCCTGCTGGATCAGCCGGTACACGTGCGCGCGCAGCTCGGCGAAGCGGGCGTCGGAGCGGGTGGTGAGCTGGTCGCGGGCGGCGGGCAGGTCCACCGTGACGTCCTCGAGGATCACCGTGGGCCGGTTCGACAGCACCAGCACCCGCTGCCCGAGATACACCGCCTCGTCGATGTCGTGCGTCACGAACACGATCGTGACGCCCAGGTGCTGCCACAGGTCGCGCACCAGGTCCTCCAGCTCGGCGCGGGTCTGGGCGTCCACCGCGGCGAACGGCTCGTCCATCACCAGGACGCCGGGCCGGTAGGCCACCGCCCGGGCGATCGCGACCCGCTGCTGCATGCCGCCGGACAGCTGCCAGGGATGGGCGTCCTGGCTGTCGAGCAGACCGACCGCGGCCAGCGCGTCGTCCACCGCGCCCCGCCGCTCCGGCTTGCGCATGCCCTTCTCGATCAGCGGGCGTTCCACGTTCTGCCGCACCGTCATCCAGGGGAACAGGCTGCGCCCGTACTCCTGGAACACCACCGCCATGCCCGCCGGCGGGCCGGTCACCCTCTCCCCGGCCAGCCGCACCTCACCGGCGCTGGGCTCCAGCAGGCCCGCGATGCACCGCAGCAGCGTGGTCTTGCCCGCCCCCGAGGGCCCGACCACGCAGACCAGCTCACCCCGCCCCACCGTGAAGGTCAGCTCCCGCACCGCCTCCACCCGGCGCCCGTGCCCGGTGTAGGTCTTGGCCAGAGCCCGCACGTCCAGCGCGATCTCGTTCATCAGGCTCCCCGATCAGCGTTGCGTGCACCCCGGTGCCAGGCCAGCACCCGGTGCTCGACGACACGGAACACCACCGACAGCACCACCCCGAGCAGACCGAGCACGATGATCCCGGTCCACATCTGCGGGATCGCGAATCCCCGCTGGAACTGCACCACCGACGCCCCGAGCCCGTGGTTGGCGCCGAACAGCTCGCTGATCACCATGAGGATCACGGCGATCGACAGCGCCTGCCGGGCCCCGGCCGCGATCTGCGGGCCCGCCGCCGGCAGGATCACGTGCCGCAACCGGCTGCGGCGCCGCAACCGGTAGCTGCGGGCGGTGTCGAGCAGCACCTCGTCCACCGCCCGCACCCCCTCCACCGTGTTCAGCAGCACCGGCCACACACAGCCCAGCACGATGGTGATCACCTTCGACGCCGATCCGGTGTAACCGGCGAACAACGCGATCACCGGCACCAGCACCGGCGGCGGCACGGCCCGGAAGAACTCCAGCGCCGGTTCGGTCAGGGCCCGCACCACCGGCGACAGCCCGATCGCCACCCCGGCCGCGACCCCGGCCAGCAGGGCCACGGCATACCCGATCAGCAGCCGGGACACGCTCGGCAGCACGTCGGTGCCCAGCCGCTCGCCGAACCAGGTGCCGGGGAACGCCCGCACGACGGTCTCCAGCGGCGGCCAGAAGTAGCTGGTGCTGTTCGCCGTGAGCAGCCACCAGGCCGCGATCAGGACCACGGGCAGGACCACGGCGGCCAGCACCCGTCGTCCGAGACCGAGGATCGTCACGCGGCCACCTCCCGGCGCACGGAGGGATGCCAGTGCAGCAGACGCCGCTCCAGCGCCCGGGCGAAAAGATTGACCAGCACCCCGATCAGGCCCACCACCACGACCAGGGCGTAGGTGCGCGGCACCGCCCCCGACGACTGTGCCCGGCCGATCGCCTGGCCCAGCCCGGGCACCCCGATCACCAGCTCGGCGGTGATCTCCAGGATCAGCGCCACCGCCGCCGCCAGCCGGAAACCGGTGAGCACGTAGGGCAGAGCCGTCGGCCAGATCACCGTGCGGGCGATCGACAGCCGCGAGAACCGGTAGGAGCGGGCCGTGTCCCGGGCCACCGGATCCACGTCGGCCACCCCGTAGAGCACCTGCACCAGCACCTGCCAGGTGGCGGCGTAGACCACGAGCGTCAGCGCCGACTGCGGGCGGCTGCCCCAGATCAGCACCACCAGCGGGATCAGCGCCACCGACGGGATCGGGCGCAGGAACTCGATGGTGGACGACGTGAACTCGCGCAGCACCGGGACACTTCCGATGATCCCGCCCGCCACCACCCCGATCGCCATGGCCACCAGCAGGCCGAGCACCCAGCCGCGCAGGGTCTGGCCGGTCGCCGTCCAGAACGCGCCGGTGCCCAGCAGCCCGCCGAGCTCGGCGGCGGTCTCGCTGGCCGGAGGCAGGTAACGGCGGTCGACCAGGCCGCTGCGCGGCAGGAACTCCAGCACCGCGCCCACGGCGAACAGCCCCAGCAGGCCCAGCATAAGGTCGCGAAGTCTCTGGTTCATGGCGTCAGGGCAGCAGTTTCGCCACGTCCGGCACGTTCTCCACCAGGCCGTCCTGCTGGGCCAGCTGCCCCAGCAACTGCACCGACTCGCTGTCGATCGTCTCCGGCCAGCGCGGCAGCACCACGGCCTCGCGCACCTCCGGCTCGATGTCGGTGTACGTGGAGAGCACCTCGCGCGCGGCGTCCGGGTGATCGTCGGCGTACGTCAGCGACTCCCGCATGGCGGTGGCGAACCTGGTGACGACGTCAGCGTGCTCGCTCGCGTACTGCTGCGAGGTGAAGTACAGCCCGACGGTCAGATCCGGGTCGGTCTGCGCGAAGTTGGAGGCGATCTCGCGCATGCCCTGCTGCTTGGCGATGGTCAGGAACGGTTCCACCACCTGCCCGGCGTCCACGTCACCACCGGCCACCGCGGCCGGGATCTCGGGGAACGCCAGCTCGGTGTAGTCGATCGCCGACGGGTCGCCCCCGGCGTCGCGCACCACCTTGTTCGTGGTGGTCGTGTTGATGTTCTTCAGGGTGTTCACCGCCACCCGCTTGCCGGCCAGGTCGGCCGCCGTCCGGATCGGGCTGTCGGCCGGCACCACGATCCCGCCGAAGTCCTTGCCCTTCTCACCGGTCGAGGCCACGCCCTCGGCAACGGCTTTCAGCGGCAGGTTCTGCGAGGCCGCCACCAGCAGCGAGGTGGTGTTGCTGAACCCGAACTCGTACTGCCCGCTGACCACGCCCGGCACGATCGCCGCGCCGCCCTGCGCGGTCGCCAGTTCCGGCTCCAGGCCCTGCTTCTCGAAGATGCCCTGCTCGATCCCCAGATAGATCGGCGCGACGTCGAGGATCGGGATCACCCCGACCTTGATCTTCACCGGCCCGGAGCCGCTCGCACCTCCGCCGCCCCCGTCGTCGTCGGAGCCACCACCGCAGGCGGCCAGCACCAGCGCCGCGGCCACCGTTCCCGTCAGAAGTCTCACCGGCAACCCGATCGGCAGTCCACGCGGCCGCCCCACCGGCATCCCCACCGGCATCCCCACCGGCATCCCCGTCGGCAACCCGGTCGGCCGCCCAACACGTCGCCCCGTCCACCACGCTGCCTGCCGCCCCGTGCGGCGCACCGCTCGCCGCCCCGTGCGCGACCCCGCCGACCGGCCGCCCCCGGCCCGGGACCGCCCGTCCCGTGCTGCTCCTCGCGCTCCCCAGACCCATCCGCGCATCGCCGGCTCCTCCTTGAGTTCGCAGCAACGGGACAACACCTAAGACGATTGTCAACAATCCCGTCAACGATTTGGTGGACCGCTGGCCGACAAGCCAGACCTTTTCTCCGCAGGATCCGGACCGCCTGAGTTTTTGACACCGGCCAGGCGCCCGAGGTGGTGTCAAACGCGAATGAGATCTCCCGCGGAGGTCCGCCCGGTTCAGGGTCACCCGTGCCCGCCGACACCGCGGTCGGGTGGAGCGGCCCCGGCAACAGCCCGGGCCAGTAGGCCCGCCCCAGCACAGCCCGAAGTCACGGCAAACCCAGCGACAGCCCGACACCGCGGCAAACCCCAGCAACGGCCCGAAGCCACGGCAAACCCCAGCGACAGCCCAAAGTCACGGCACCCCAGCGACAGCCCGACACCGCGCCAGACTCCAGCGACAGCCCGAGGCCACGGCAATTCCCAGCGACAGCTCGACACCGCGGCGGGCCCAGCGACAGCCCGACACGGCGGCGGGCCCAGCGACAGCCCTAAATCACGCCAGGTCCCAGCGACAGGCGGAAGTCGTGTCAGGTTCGGCAACCAGCCCGGGACCGGCCGGTCCCGGACAGATGCCGACGGCCAGGCCCCAGGGCGGCGCCCGCCCGTCGCCGAGACCACCGGATTGTTGACAATTTTGTGCACATCGCTGTTACGGTCGAACCGGGCACCGCCCCGCCGCGCGGCGAAATCTCCAGGGGCGCCCGCTTTCCCACCACGGATGCCGATGCCGACGACCTGCCCCTCGGGACAGCGCCGGCCCGAGAGGTGACCCGATGACCGACGCCCCCGAGCCCGTCCTCACCCACGATCCCGACCGGCCGCGCGACATCGCCCACCTCGGGCCGGTCGAGCTGTACACACCGGCGCTGGAGGAGTCCGCCGAGTTCTTCGTGCGGCAGATGGGCCTGCGGCAGGTGCACCGCGAGCGCGACAGCGTGTATTTGCACACCTGGGACGACTACCAGTCGTGGACCGTGCGCCTGGTGCGCCGGGAGCGGGCCGGGGTGGGGCGGACCTACCTGCGGGCATCCGGCCCGGCGGCGCTGGCCCGCACCGCCTCGGCGTTGCGTGAGGCCGGCATTGCCTGCGAAACCACTTCTGCGGTGCGGGGTCTGGGCGTCGTCCTCAATTTTGACGCGCCGGACGGGCACCCGATGGGACTGTACTGGGACGTGGAGCGTTACCGGCCCGGCGCGGACGACCGGCCCGGGCTGAAGAACCAGGCGGCGGCGTACCCGGGCCGGGGCGCGAACGTGCGCCGGCTGGACCACATCAATTACCTGACGTCCGACGTGCCTGCCGCCGTGCGTTTCGCCGGGGACCTGCTGGGCGGGCGGTGCACCGAGCGGATCGTGAAGGACGACGGGCAGCCGCAGGCGGTCTGGTTCAGCCTGATGAACAAGACCTACGACCTGGTCTGGACCGAGGACTGGACCGGAACCCGGGGCAGGCTGCACCATCTCGCGTTCGCGACCGACACCCGGGAGGAGATCCTGCGGGCGGCGGACGTGTTCCTCGACGCCGGCACACACATCGAGACCGGGCCGCACAAGCACGCGATCCAGCAGACGTTCTTTCTGTACGTGTGGGAGCCGGGCGGCAACCGGATCGAGCTGTGCAACGCCGGGGCCCGGCTGATCCTGGCGCCGGACTGGGAGACGATCTCGTGGAGCCGGGCGGAGCGGGCGAAGAGGCAGGCCTGGGGGTTACGCACGATCGAGAGTTTCCACACGCACGGGACACCGTCTCTTTAACTCTCCATTTACGGACGTTCTATTACCTTCCGGCCATGCCGATGCCCGCCCGTGTGTACGACAGCCCCCGTGACGACGGTAGCCGCTGGGCGGAATTCGCCTTCCGCCCCGGCGATGTCGTGGTCAGCGCCCCGGCCAAGTCCGGCACCACGTGGAGCCAGATGATCTGTGCGCTCCTGCTGCGGGGGCCCGGGGAGCAGCCGGTTCCGCTGGGTGAGATCTCCCCCTGGCTCGACGCCCGCACCATGCCCCGGGCGGAGGTCTTCGCCGCGCTGGAGGCACAGCCGGGCCGGCGGGTGATCAAGACGCACACCCCGCTGGACGGTGTGCCCGTGGTGCCGGGCGTGCACTACCTGGTGGTGGCGCGGCATCCGCTCGATGCGGCGGTTTCGCTCTACCACCAGTTCGGCAACATGGACCGGGCCGAGCTGCGGCGCCGGCAGGGCCGGGGCGACGGCCCCGTCCCGGCCCTGCCGCCGCTGCGGGAATGGTTGCGGGAGTGGATTTTCGCCGACGCCGACCCGGTCTCGGTGCCGACCGGCCTGGCCGGGATGCTGCACCACCCGGCCGTCGCGTGGCCACGGCGGCACGACGAGAACGTGCTGCTGGTGCACTACGCGGATCTGTCCGCCGACCCGGCGGGCCAGATCCGGCGGATCGCCACGTTCCTGCTGGTCGAGATGCCCGACGAGGCGATGCCGGACCTGGTCCGCGCCACCGGTCTGGACGCCATGCGGGCCCAGGCCGACCAGCTGATCTCCCGCGCCCTGCCGTTCCGGGACCGCGCCGCGTTCTTCCGCTCCGGCCGCTCGGGCACCGGGCTGGAGGCCGTCGACGCGCAGACCCTGGCCCACTACCGCGAGCGCGCCGCCCGGCTGCTGCCCGCCGGGCTTTCCGAATGGCTGCATCGGCCCTGATCCCGATCGCCCCAGCCGGACCTCTGTCGCGCGTCCCGCCGGAGATAAACTGAATCGGATCAATCGGAACAATCTACGCAAGGAGCCAACGATGTCTCCCTCCCACACGCTGCCCCGGCCGGGGCGCGGGTCCCTCGCGATGCTGGCCGGCCTCGTGCTGGCCCTCGCGAGTTTCCTCGTGCTCACCCCGGCCGGGCCCGCCTCGGCCGCGGCCACCCTGCTGTCGCAGGGGCGCCCGGCCACCGCCTCCTCCAGCGAGAACGGCGCCGCCACCGCAGCCGGCCTGGCCGTCGACGGGGACACCGGAACCCGCTGGTCCAGTGCCTTCTCCGACCCGCAGTGGCTCCAGGTCGACCTGGGCAGCAGCCAGGCGATCAGCCAGATCCGGCTGAACTGGGAAGCGGCGTACGCGTCGGCCTTCACCGTGCAGACCTCGCCGGACGCGAGCACCTGGACCACCATCACGCCGGTCACCGCCGGCACCGCCGGGATCCAGACCATCGATGTGAGCGGAACCGGGCGCTACGTGCGGATGAACGGGACCGCCCGGGCCACCGCGTACGGCTACTCGCTGTGGGAGTTCCAGGTCTACGGCGGCACCGACACCGGCACGCTGCCGACCTCCGACACCCCGGACTTCGGCGCGAACGTCAAGATCTACGACCCGTCGACGCCGGCAGCCACCATCCAGGCGGACGTCGACGCGGCCTTCAACTCCCAGCTGAACAGCTCCACCGCGCAGTTCGGGACGCAGCGCTACGCCTTCCTTTTCAAGCCGGGAACGTACGGCCGGGTCTGGGCGAACCTGGGTTTCTACACCTCGGTGGCCGGTCTCGGTCTCAACCCCGACGACGTGACGATCAACGGCGCGCTCAACGTGGACTCCGGCTGGAACTACGGCGACACGGCGAACGCCACCCAGAACTTCTGGCGCAGCGCGGAGAACCTGTCCGTGGTGCCCGAGGGCGGCACCGACCGGTGGGCGGTGTCGCAGGCGGCGCCGATGCGCCGGGTACACATCAAGGGCAACCTGACCATGGGGCCGTCCAACCAGGACACCGGGCAGGGCTACTCCAGCGGCGGCTACCTGGCCGACAGCAAGGTGGACGGGCAGATCTCCTCCGGGTCGCAGCAGCAGTGGTACACCCGCGACAGCACGATCGGCAGCTGGACCGGTGGGGTGTGGAACATGGTGTTCTCCGGCGTCAGCGGGGCACCGGCCCACGCGTTCCCGAGCCCGCCGCACACCACGCTGGCCGCCACCCCGGTGACCCGCGAAAAGCCCTACCTGTACGTGGACAGCGCGGGGAAGTACCGGGTGTTCGTGCCCTCGGTGCGACGCAACTCGGCGGGAGCCACCTGGCCGAACACGGCCGGCAGCTCGATCCCGATGAGCCAGTTCTACGTGGCCAGGCCGGGTGACAGCGCGGCGCGCATCAACCAGGCCCTGGCCCAGGGGCTGAACCTGTTCTTCACGCCCGGCACCTACACCCTGAGCGAGACGATCCGGGTGACCCGGGCCGACACCGTCGTCACCGGCATCGGTTTCCCGACGCTGATCCCCTCCGGCGGCGTCACCGCGCTGAGCGTGGCCGACGTGGACGGCGTCAAGATCAGCGGCCTGACCTTCGACGCGGGGACGACGAACAGCCCCACCCTGATGACCGTGGGCACGGCCGGCACGCACACCGACCACGCGGCGAACCCGATCAGCGTGCAGGACGTGTTCTTCCGCGTCGGCAGCAGCGTGCAGGGCAAGGCGACCACGACCCTGGCCGTGCACAGCGACGACACGCTCATCGACCACATCTGGGCCTGGCGGGCCGACCACGGCGGTGCTGCCACCGGCTGGACCGCCAACACCGGTGACACCGGCGTGCTGGTCAACGGGGACGACGTGCTGGCCACCGGCCTGTTCGTCGAGCATTACCAGAAGTACGAGGTGATCTGGAACGGCAACCGCGGCCGGACGATCTTCTTCCAGAACGAGAAGCCGTACGACGTGCCGAACCAGGCGTCCTGGATGAACGGGTCGCAGAACGGTTACGCCGCCTACAAGGTCGCGGACGCCGTCACCGATCACGAGGTGTGGGGCGGCGGCTCGTACGCGTTCTTCAGCGCCAACCCGGCGGTGAAACTGGACCACGCGTTCGAGGTGCCGAACAAGACGGGGGTCAAGCTGCACAGCGTGCTGACCGTCTCGCTCGGCGACGTCGGCACGATCAGCAACGTCGTCAACAACACCGGCGGGGCGGTGCCCAACCCGGCCGGGAACACCGTGCCGCGCAACGTGGTCTCCTATCCCTGATCCCGGGTGCCGGAGCTGAACCCTTCCGCGCTCCGCCGCGTACTGCTTGTTGTCAGCAAGTTCCAAGGGCAGACAACCCGATGTGATCAGATCCGAGAAGGAGAGCTCGCAATGCGCCTGAACTCATTGCGCACCGCCGGAACCGGGGTCGTCCTGGCTGCCGTCGCCACCATCGGGGTCGCCACGGCCTCGTCCGCATCCGCCGACACCGTGCTCGATCAGTGGTACCCGACGGCCTACGACTGCCAGTACGCCGGCAACGTCTACGCGCAGCAGGGCCTCATCAGCGGTTTCAGCTGCAACCCGGGCAACGGTGGATACATCCTCACCGGATGGCACTGGTAGCCGACGGGTCAACTCCGGCAGGAATGCACCGTCATCGGGCCTGATGCCCGGATGAACAGTGCCACCTCAGACCGGACCTCCCGGTGAGGGCAGGTCCGGGCCGGGGGCCGCCCATTGTGGCGGCCCCCGGTCGGTACTTCGCTTCCACCGGTTTAATTGCCGCACAACCGGATTCGATTGCGCCGCCGGCTCTTCGTCAGGGCAGGCAACCGGCCTGGACCAGCGGACTGGCGTACGTGCCGTAGACATCGATCTCTTCGTTGCAGCTCGACGAGATCGTACGGGTGCTTACATTCTTGACCGCCCCGGTGGAGAGGTCGGTCAGGCGCAGGACGTACGACTCACCGGCCGAGAAGCCGCTCGCACCAAGACAGTCCGAGGCACTGATGCCAGGCGTGGTGAGGCCACTGAAGACGGCCGTGAGACTGGTCCCCGAGACGTCGTTGCACCAGACGGTCGTCGTCGTGGCCGCGGAAGCAGGGCCGGCCTGACCGATCACCACGGTGGCCATACCGGCCAGGATAACTCCTGCTCCGGCTACTGACTTGGTCTTCAACCGCACACCGACTCCTCACTCAGGGGGACGTGAACAGGTCTGTCCTATCACCTGTTTCGGATGTTCGGTGAGCTCACCGCCCGCTTCGGGGCGATCTGTGCCCGATCTGACGGACGCTGCCGGCCGCAGAGGCAGCCCGGCGCGACCGCTGGTCCCGGCGTAGGCGTATGCGGGGGTTGCGCCATCGCCCGCCCAGGAGGTTATGGTGGCGGTGAACCACGGGAGCCCGGGCGCGGGCTGAGAGGGCGAACGATCGTCGCCGACCGTAGAACCTGCTCCGGATCATGCCGGCGAAGGGAGCGTCGTGAACAGCACTGTCATGCAGGGCAATTCGGGTTCACCGGACGTCATCGTGCTCGGCGGCGGCATCATCGGCCTGTCCAGCGCCTGGTCCCTGGCCCGTGCGGGGCTGCGGGTCGTGGTGGTGGATCCGGCCGGTGCCGTCGCGCGGCCACGTCCGGGAGCCACCTGGGCCGCGGCCGGCATGCTCGCCCCGGTCAGTGAGGCCAGCCTCGCCCACGAGCCCCTCACCCGCCTGGGAACGGCTGCCGTGCAGCGCTTCCCCGACCTGGTCGAGAGCATCCGGCAGGCCGGCGGCCCCGATCCGCAGTGGCGCCGCACCGGTTCGGTGGCCGTGGCCTACGACAGCGCCGACCGCGACGAGCTGCGCAGACGTCACGACGTGCAGCACCGCTGGGGTCTGGACGCCCGCATGCTGGAGGCGGACGAGTGCCGCGATCTGGAACCGGCCCTCGATCCGGGCGTGGCCGGCGGCGTCCTGATTCCCGATGACCATCAGGTGAATCCGCGCCGTCTGGTCGCCGGCCTGCTGCACATGCTGACCCGGGTGGCCGGGGTCGAGGTGATCGCCCGGGCCGGGCGCCCGCAGCTGGTGGGCGGCCGGGTCGAGGGGGTGCGGCTGGATGACGGGCAGATGCGGTCGGCACCGGTCGTCGTGCTGGCCACCGGGGCCTGGAGCAGCGACGTCTGCCCCGTGCGCCCGGTCAAGGGGCAGATCCTGAGGCTGCGAATGTCCGCGCGGGATGCGCTGTTACGGCATCCGGTGCGCGGGATCGTCGCCGGGCGGGAGGTGTACCTGGTGCCGCGGGCCGACGGTGAACTGGTGGTGGGGGCCACCACCGAAGACGTCGGCCTGGACGAGAGTGTCACCGCCGCAGGCGTGTACGAGCTGCTGCGCGACGCGATCACTCTGGTGCCCGGCATCCAGGACCTGGAGCTGACCGAGACGCTGGCGCGCTGCCGCCCCGCCTCCCCCGACGGCCTGCCGCTGATCGGCAGGTGCCACGTGCCCGGCCTGGTGCTGGCCACCGGGCACGGCCGCCACGGCGTCCTGCTCAGCGCCCTGACCGGCGACGCCGTGCGGGACGCGGTGCTGGGCCGGCCGCAGGACGACGCGGTGACGGCCTGCGATCCGGGACGTTTCACCGATCCGGTGACGCTGGAGGGACGGGCGGCATGATCGACGTGTGGGTGAACGGCCAGCAGCGCAAGGTTCCGCGTGAGGCCACCGTGGAAGACGTCGTACGGCTGGTGACCGGCGCGGACTGCCTCGACGGCATCGCGGTGGCGCGGGCCGAGGAGGTGGTGCCGGCCGGGGCCTGGTCGCGCACGTGCGTGACGACGGGCGACCGGCTGGAGATCCTCGGGGCGGTGGCCGGCGGATGAGTGACGACCTGGTGATCGCGGGCCGTACCTTCCGTTCCCGGCTGATTCTGGGGACCGGCGGCGCGAGCGACGACGCCCTGCTGGAGCGCACGCTACGGGCGTCGGGCACCGAGCTGACCACCGTGGCGATGCGCCGCGTGGACGGTTCCCGGGCCGGCACGCTGTCCGGGCTGATGCGCGAGGCCGGGGTGAGTCTGCTGCCGAACACGGCGGGCTGCCGTACCGCGCGCGACGCGCTCCTGACGGCCAGGCTCGCCCGGGAGTCGCTGGGCACGCCGTGGGTGAAGCTCGAGGTGGTGGCAGACGACGACACGCTGCTGCCCGACGCCCCCGAACTCCTGCGCGCGGCGTCCCTTCTCGTCGACGACGGCTTTACCGTGCTGGCCTACACCAACGACGATCCTGCCCTGGCCCTGCGTCTGCAACGGCTCGGCTGCGCCGCGGTCATGCCGCTCGGCTCCCCGATCGGCACCGGGCTGGGCATCCTGAACCCGCACAACATCCGGCTGATCGCCTCCACCTTGCACGTGCCGGTGATTCTGGACGCCGGTGTCGGCACCGCTTCCGACGCCGCCCTGGCGATGGAGCTGGGATGCGACGGCGTGCTCCTGGCCAGCGCCGTCAACCGGGCCCAGGATCCCGAGCTGATGGCCACCGCGATGGCGCACGCGGTGACGGCGGGACGCGCCGCGTTCCGGGCCGGGCGGATTCCCCGCCGCGACCGGGCCCTGGCCTCCTCGCCTCACCAGGGCCGCCCCGAATTCTCGCCACCGACGTCCCTGATCGACTCCGGGGCCCGCGCATGACCGTGACCCCGCAGGCCGAGCAGCGGTACTCGCGGCACCTGCTCCTGCCCGAGATCGGCGCGAGCGGTCAGCAGCGGTTGCAGGAGGCGTCGGTGCTGCTGATCGGGCTGGGTGGTCTGGGATCACCGGCGCTGGCCTACCTCGCGGCGGCCGGGGTCGGCACCATCGGGCTGCTCGACGACGACCGGGTGGAGGAGTCCAACCTCCAGCGTCAGGTGATCCACCGTCAGGAAGACCTGGGCCGCCTCAAGGTCGACAGCGCCGCCGACGCCGCGGCCCGCCTGAACCCGCTGATCACCGTGCGGCGCCACCCGCAGCGCCTGACCGCCGCGAACGCCGCCGGCCTGTTCGCCGAGTACGACCTGGTGATCGACGGTTCCGACAACTTCGACACCCGCTACCTGGTCAACGACGCGTGCGAGCAGACCCGCACCCCGTGGGTGTGGGGCGCGGTGCTGCGCTTCGAGGGTCAGGTCAGCACGTTCTGGCCGGGCCGGGGCCCGGTCTACCGGGACCTGTTCCCGCGTCCCGCCCCGCCCGGCCGGGCGCCCTCGTGCGCGGAAGCCGGTGTGCTGGGCGGCGTCTGCGGCATCATCGGCTCGATCCTGGCCACCGAGGCCGTGAAAATCCTGACCGGCAGCGGGGAGTCACTGCTGGGCCGGGTGCTGCTGCTGGACACCCTCGCCTGGACCTGGCGTGTCCTGCGGCTGCGGCCCGACCCGGACCGGCCACCCGCGCCGGCACCGGTCACCGCCCTGACCGCGGCCGAGCTGGCCGCCCGGCTCCGGGACCGGCGCGAGGGCAACGGCGACTTCGTCCTGATCGACGTCCGTGATCCCGAAGAGCACTCCGCCGGAACGATTCCCGGTGCGCTGTCGATTCCGCTGGCCGACCTGGGGAGCGCGTACCTGCCCCCGGACCTGCCGATCGTGGTGCACTGTGCGTCGGGGGTCCGCTCCGAGCAGGCCGTGCGCCTGTTGCGTGAGCGCGGGCTGCGGGAGGTGAGCCACCTGGCCGGCGGTTTTCGGTCCTGGCTGGGCTGCTAACCTGCGCTCACCCCGTTCCCCCGCTACGACGAGATGCCGCCCCATGCCTGAATTCATACTCGTGGCCGAGGACGATCCCGGCCAGGCCGAGCTGGTCAGCACCTACCTGCTCCGTGAGGGGTTCGAAGTCACCGTCGTGCCCGACGGGTCGGCCGCGCTCGCCGTGGCTGCCCGACGCCGACCGGACCTGGCCATTCTTGACGTCATGATGCCGGGGGTCGACGGGCTCGAAGTGTGCCGGCGCCTCGGTGGGGACGAGGGGGTCGCCGTCGTGCTGCTCACGGCCCGCTCCACCGAGAACGACATGCTGCTCGGCTTGTACCTGGGTGCGGACGACTACGTCACCAAACCCTTCAGCCCACGCGAGCTCGTGGCCCGCGTACGCACCGTTCTGCGTCGTACCCGGCGCCAGAGTGCCCTCGCTGCTGAACAGATCGCCGTCGGGCCCGTGCTGGTCTGGCCCGACCGGCGCCAGGTGACCTACGCCGGGGTCCCGGTCGAGCTGACCCGGGCCGAGTTCGACATCCTGTGCGCGCTGGCCCGTCGTCCGGAGCTGCCGGTATCGCGTCGGCAGTTGCTGGAATCCCTGCACGGGGCAGCGGATTACATGACCGAGCGCACCATCGATACTCACGTGATGAATCTGCGTCGCAAGATCGAGCCCGACCCGCAGCAGCCGAGACTGGTGCAGACCGTCTACGGGGTGGGTTACAAATTGGTGACTCCCGCCGATGATCTCTGAGAACGAGCGGCGCGGGGCAGTGTCCGGACTGCGCTTCCGGCTCGTGGTCTTCTGCCTGGTGATCGCCGTGATCTCGATCGGCACCACGGCATGGATCGCCGTCAGCAGTACATCCTCGTCACTCAACCAGCAGTACAGCCAGAACCTCAGCAATACCACGGCCGTGTACTCGGCCCTGTCGGAATACGCTGCCACGCAATCGTCCTGGGACGGGGTGACACCTCTGGTCGAAGACCTTGAGCAGCGCTACCGCACCAGGATCACCCTGACCCACGAGGGCGGCACGGTGATCGTCGACTCCCACGGTACCCGGCCCCTTCTCATCGGGACCCGCCCGACCGCGGTGATCAATCCACTGCAACCGGACGTGTCGATCGGGGACGTGGCCGTCGTCGGCGGGGTGGACGCCCGGGCGCTGGGCCCGTACCGGCTGACACCTGCACAGCAGGCCGCCACCCGGCGCAGTACGGCGGCGACACAGGCTTGCATCCGTGATCACGACGGGCTCACCGTTCCCGTCGAGACGCTTCCCAACGGTCGTGTCTTCCTGACCGACAACATCGATCCGTTGTTCTGTCCCTTGGATGATGCCGGGGGCCTGGCCACCGTGCCGGAACGACAGGCCGGGCAGCAGCTTCTTCCCGCTCTGGCCCGTTGCTTTCCCTCGGCTCACGTCACCGGGAGGCAGCAGATGACGGTGACGTTGGCGACCCGCAAAGTCACCGTCGAGCCCGCGTCGGCCGGTTTTCTCGATGCGGTCGGCCGGCTGCTGTCCCAGACCTCCGGTTCCACGAGGGAGTGTGTCATCGCCGCGCGTCGGGCCCAGCTGGCGCCCTTCGTCGCACCCCCCGCCCAGCTGTTCCTGTCGACGTCGGTCACTTCGACCCTGCCGGGACTGACAGGCGTGGGATTACGCCGCGTCGTCCTGGCCGGTACGGTCATTCTGCTGGCCACCCTGACGATCTGCTTCGTCGCAGCGAGTCGCGTACGCCGTCCTCTGGCCGAATTGACCGACGCGGTGACCCGTATCGCGGCGGGTGCACGGACCGGGGCCCTGTCGTTGCACGGCACCAGCGAGATGCGGCAGCTGGCTGTCGCCGTGAACGACCTCACCGTGCAGCTCGACACCGCCGAGCAACGCCGTCAGGACATGGTCAGCGACATCGCGCACGAGCTGCGCACACCACTGGGGAATGTCCGGGGCTGGGTCGAGGCGATGCAGGACGGGGTCGTCGATCCCGACGCTGCCACGCTGGGGCGCGTCCACGGTGAGGCGCTGGTGCTCCAGCGCCTGATCGACGATCTTCAGGACCTGGCTCTGGCCGACGCCGGGCAACTGGCACTGCACCCCGAGCGGATCGACCTCGCGGTGCTCGCCGAACAGGTCGTGACCACGGCCCGAGTCGGCGCCCCCGGCGCGGTCGCGATGTCGCTGGACGCCCGGGGAGACGCCGTGGTGCAGGCCGATCCGGTGCGGTTCCGGCAGATCGTCGGCAACCTCGTCTCGAACGCGCAACGGGCGACGGCCACCGGTAGCATCCGCGTCACCGTCACCGGCCGCAGAGATGAGGTCACCGTCGCCGTCACCGACACCGGGCGGGGGATCGGCGAGGACGATCTGCCCCATCTGTTCGACCGCTTCTGGCGAGCGGACAAGTCCCGCAGCCGGGCCCGGGGCGGCAGCGGCCTCGGCCTGGCGATCACTCACGCTCTGGTCACCGCTCATGGTGGGCACATCACCGTGACCAGCGAAGTTATGCACGGGACGACCGTGACGGTGCATCTGCCCCGCCGGCTCACACCAGGCTGAGACTTCCCTCCAGGAGCGGATTCTCACAGGGCTGCCAGGGCGGCGGTCGGGGAGATCCGGCTCGCCCGCATCGCCGGGTAGAAGCCGGAGACGGCCCCGACCAGGACGGTGACCCCCACACCGGTGGAGCTCACCCACAGCGGCACCACGACCGGCCACCCCTGGATCTGAGCGTAGACCGTCGTCACCACGCTCCCGCACACGCAACCCGTCACCCCTCCGAGGACCGACAGCAGGATCGCCTCGCTCAAGAACTGCACCCGCACCTGTCCCCGGGTTGCGCCGAGGGCGCGGCGCAACCCGACTTCCGGGCGCCGTTCGAGGACTGAGACGATCATGGTGTTGGCGATGCCGATGCCGCCGATCACCAATGCCACCCCGGCCAGGCCGATCAGCAGGCCGGACGTCGTCGCTGTGGCCGCCTGACCCGCCGCGATCGCATCCGAGGGGATTCCCACCGCTATTGTTTCGGGAGCGGTCGGCGAGACCGACCGGGGAATGATGGTGCCTACCGCGTCGAGCTGGTCCTGCACCACCCGCACGTAGACGCTGGTGGGGTGACCGGCGAACCGGTAGTGGGAGCGGGCGGTTTCCCATCCCATCAGCACCGAGGTGTCGATCTCGGGTGCGAGGGGCACGGGATCGAGCACACCCACCACCGGAACCAGCTCGGCTCCCACCACGACGTCGGCGCCCAGCCGGTCGATCCCGAGCCGCTGGGCCGCGGCGGAACCCAGGACGACCGAGGGATACCGCGCGGACGCTGTGGTGAACCAGCTCCCGAAGGCGACGTCGGCGTGCAGTGTGCCGAGTAGGGTCGGATCCGCGGCCAGCACGGCGAGGCTGCCTGTCTCCCCTGCTGGGACGTGGTCGTTGCGGTAGGCGCTGAACGGCAGCGACGCGGTGGCCGAGGCCGCGAGCACCGGGCCGATCCGGGCAATGCTCGTGCGGGTGGTCCTCGGCAGGGTGGCCAGGCCCTCGCCCTGCGCCCGGTGAGCTCCGGTCACGTGCAGCAGGTTGGGGCCGAGGCTTTCGATTCGCCGCTGGATCTCAGCTCCGCCGGAGGAGGAGATACCGACGATGGCCACCATGGCGGCGACGCCGATCGCGATGCCCGCGGCAGCCAGAACCGTTCGTAGGGGCCTTGTCCGCAGGCCGGTGGCCCCCAGCCGGGCCACGTCAGCCAGGGCCAGCCGTGTGGGCCGCAGGTTGTTCCTCCGCGTACTCCTCATCGCTTCCGGCCCCCCCGCAGCTGTCCGTCGTTCATGGTCATCTGCCGTGGCAGTGCAGCAGCGAGTTCGGGGTCGTGGGTGATGATGACGATGGTGGTCCCCTGACTGTGCAGTTCACGCAGCAACGTCATGACGTCGTTCCCTGATGCGGTGTCGAGGTTTCCGGTGGGCTCGTCAGCCAGAAGGAGTGCCGGGCGCCCGATCACGGCGCGGGCGATCGCCACGCGCTGGCGCTCACCTCCGGACAGCTGGTGCGGGAGGTGATGCAGGCGATGCAAAAGACCCACCCGCCCAAGAGTTTCCCTGGCCCGGGCTTGCCGGACTGTGCGGTGGGCCCCGGCGTAGAGCATGCCGTCCGCCACGTTGTCGAGAACGCTGGTGCCCACGGCGAGATGGAACTGCTGGAAGACGAAACCGATGGTCCGGGCGCGTAGCGCGGACAACTGCCGGTCCCGTAGACCGGCGATGTCGTACCCGTCGATCCGGACCTGGCCTGCGCTGGGAAGGTCCAGCGCGCCGAGCAGGTGCAACAGGGTTGACTTGCCCGATCCGGAACGCCCCACGATCCCGACCATTTCGCCACGCTCGATGTCCAGGTTCACCCCACGGACCGCGACCACACCGCCCGGATAGGTTTTGGTGACGGCGGTGAGCTCCACCAGGGGCCCGCTACGCATCAGTCGCCGACCGGGAGGGACACTTGCAGGCCGGCGTACACACCGACGCCGCTGATCTCGGCCTTCCCCCCGGCGAAGAGCCCGGTCTTCACCGCCACGTAGCTGCCCGATGCGGTCTGCACCCCGTAACCACCTTCGGCCAGCGCGATGAGGGCTGCCGAAGGGACGCAGAGAACTCCGGCGCGGTGAGCGGTGACGTGGGTGACAGAGACCGCGACACCAGCCTTCTTCAGTGCGGACTGCCGGGCGACACGCAGGACGATGTCGAGACTCTGCCCTCCGTCGGAACCTGTTGCGTCCGAGAGTTTCACCGAGGAGATCACTCCCCGGACGGTGTCGCCGTTCTCGATGTCCACGTTCATTCTCGTCCCGATGCGCGCCCAGGTCGACGTACCGTCGACGGTCGCGGTGATCACGCGGGTTCGGCTCGTGCGCTCCAGTGCCGTGGGTGACATCGCCTGTCCTACGGTCACTCCCTCCCCGGGAACGATCCTCAGCGGACCGGAGGCATAGAAGATGTCTCCGAGTCCGACTTCTCCCGTCGGCCTTTCACCGAGGTCCCGCTGCCAGCGTCGCACGGCGTCGGCGGTCGAGCGGGTGTAGGTCTTCCGATCGTCCAGCCCTGCGTAGCCGAGCCTGGTGAGAGCCCGCTTCAGTTGCCGGACGTCCGCGCCCCGCAGCAATGGCCCGGTTGCCGTCTCGGTGCTGTCCGGGTCCGTGGACGCTTCCCCGGTTGCCTGGCCCGCACTCCCCCGGTCCGCTGTCTGACCAGTGGCGGCCTGCCCTGCGGTCGGCTCGGCCGGCAGCCGGAGAGTGCGGTACTGGGGAACTGCCCCGTACAGCAGAACCACCGGCCGATCGTCGACGCGGATCAGCGTTTCTCCCTCGTGGACTGTCGTACCGGCCTGGGGCAGCCAGGTGATCAGTCCCTGGGCCTGCAACGGCAGCGGCTGTGCCGCACCGTAAGTGGCCACGGCGGAGAAACTCTGGCTTTCCGTCAGGGTGCAGGATGCGATGGTGGTGATGCGCATGGTGACGTCTGCCCGGGGAGCGGGCCGGTCGCCACCTCCCAGTCCAAGGGCCGCACCGCCGATGACAACCCCGACCACCACCAACGCAGCGCCGGTGAGTGTGACGACGCGGCCGCGTCGCGGCCGCACCGGTTCGCCCGGCTCCTCGGGCCTGCCCCGGCGCACGGCGACCGGTCTGCTCCTCGATATCCGCTTCATGCCGGTGCTCACCCTTCTCGTGATCTCCATGAGTGAACCGGAGCGACTGTCAAGAACCTGTCAGCATCCGATCCGGATCCCGTCGCCCTACCTGAGCGGGTGCCTCCTGCATGCCAGGCTCGCCGCGACACCACTGCACGACAGCGGCCTGCGCAGAGTGTGCGGGCCGCTCCAGAGAGGGGAATCGCATGCCCAGCAACGCCCGGCCCGCCTGGACCACGGTCGCGGTGATGACGGCCACGGTCACGATCACCGCGCTGGCCGGCTGTTCGAGTGCCTCCACCGCCTCCATCGCCAGCGCGGCCCCGTCAGGCTCCCGGGCGACGCCGGCGACCAGTGAGGCCGGCTCCGATGCCAGGTTTCAGGACTACCTGGCGAGCGAACGAGCCTTCGCCACGTGCATGCGCGCCGCGGGACTCGATGTGAGCGATCCCGAGCCTGACGGAACGCAGAGGGCGCCCTACAAGGAGCAGATCAAGGGCACCGGCCTCAGTAAGTCACAGCAGACCGCCATCGGCAGCTGCCAGACCAAGCTGCTCCCTGATCCCCGTCCCCAGAGCTACCCCCTCCTGAGTGACGAGGAGTTCGCCTTCAGCCAGAAGATGGCTGTCTGCTTCCGACAGCACGGTGTGCCCGAATACCCCGACCCTGTCCGTGAGACCGACCCGTCGCTGGCCGGTGTCAAGCATTACGACGCGGCTCTCGACGCCGTACCGACGGACACCACCACTTTCCGGGAAGCCTTGAACGACTGCTCCGTGGCCGTCACCGGACACACAGGTATCGGCTGATCAACCGGCGGAGCTCCCGGGGACGTCCGGCAGATCCCCGTGATCGGCCGAGACCTCGCGCCACAGGCCGCCGATCGAGGGGTCCCCCACGGACACCCCGGCGGCCTCCGCCATCAGCAGCAGGCCGGTCGAGGTCAGGTGCGCCCGCATCGCCTCACCGGCCGCGGCGCCGTCACCACCGCGGACGGCCTCGACGATCGGCCGGTGCTCGGAGCAGATGGCGGCGTGGGTGCGGGCCGTGGGCTCACCCAGCAGGCCGGTGGTCTCGCGCAGCCCGGCCACGATCCGCGCGGCCCGCCGGTTGCCCGCGCCGAGCAGGACCAGCTGGTGCAGACGCCGGTCGTGCAGCCAGAACTCCTCGTCGTCCCGCGCGTTCTCCATGGCGTTCATGCAGGCCACCAGGTCGTCGCGGGCCTGGGAGTCGTCCAGCCGGGCCAGCCGGCGGGCGGCCGGCACCTCCAGCGACAGGCGCACGGCGAAGATCTCGGCCAGGTCGCGGGCCTGTGGCAGCAGCACGCGGAAGCCCCGGTTGCGGCTGATCTCGACCAGCCCCGCCTCCGACAGCCGCAGCATCGCCTCACGCACCGGGCTGCGGGAGAAACCCAGTGCCTCGGCCAGCTGGTACACCGAGTAGATCTCGCCCGGTACGTACCTCCGCTGCCGGATCCCGGCCCGGACCTCCGCGACCACCTGCTCGGACAACGACGCCGCCATGATTAACATGTTACTCATGTCCAGCCTCACCACGCTCCAGACCGACGCCGCCTCCGCCTTGCGCAGGGCCGGCCTGGAGGTCCGCGACGACGCGGGCACCAAGGCGATGTACTCCACCGACGCCTCGTTGTACCGCATCCCGCCGCTGGCCGTGGTGCGTCCGCGGCACGTCGACGAGGTGGCGGCCACCCTGGCCGTCGCCCGCGACCTCGGGGTGCCGCTGACCTCCCGCGGCGGCGGCACGTCGATCGCCGGCAACGCCATCGGCCGGGGCATCGTGGTCGACTTCAGCCGGCACCTCAACCGGGTGCTGGAGGTCGACCCGGCCACCCGCACCGCCCGCGTCGAACCCGGCACCGTGCACGCCGTCCTCCAGAAAGCCGTTCTGCCGCACGGCGTCCGGTTCGGCCCCGACCCGTCCAGCCACCCGCGCTGCACGATCGGCGGGATGATCGGCAACAACGCCTGCGGCAACCGGGCGCTGGGCTACGGGCGCACCTCCGACAACGTCACCGCCATGACGCACCTGCTGGCCTCGGGCGAGACGCTGACCACCGGGTACGACGACGGCACACCGTTCGCGCACGGCCCGGCCTCCCTCCTCGACGAACTGAGGACGGCGACGGGCCGGCACCTCGCGGCCGTGCGCACCGAGTTCGACCAGTTCGGCCGCCAGCTGTCCGGGTACGCCGTGCAGCACCTCCTGCCCGAGCGCTTCGACCTGGGCCAGGCGCTGATCGGCTCGGAGGGCACCCTCGGCGTGCTCACCGAGGCCACGGTGCGCCTGGTCAAGGACCCCGACCACCGGGTCGTCGTCGCGATCGGCTTCCGCGACATCGTGGCCGCCGGTGAGGCCGCGCCCACCGTGGTCACCTTCGGGCCCACCGCCTGCGAGGGCATGGACGAGCGGCTGGTCGGGGTGCTGCGCGCCCGCCGCGGCGACAGCGCGATCCCGCCGATGCCCCGCGGCGGGGCCTGGCTGTTCGTCGAGATCGCCGGCGACGACCGCACCGACGTGCTCGACCGCGCCCACGCGCTGGCCGCGGCCGGCCTGGGGCTGGAGGCGAGCGTCGTGGAAGACCCCGCCACCCAGGCGCGGTTGTGGCGGATCCGTGAGGACGGCGCGGGCCTGGCCGGTCGCGCGCCCTCGGGCAAGCCCGCCTGGCCCGGTCTGGAGGACGCGGCCGTGCCCCCGCAGCGCCTGGGCGCCTACCTGGCCCGTTTCGACGAGCTGGTGGCCGGGCACGGCATGACCTCGGCGCCGTACGGGCACTTCGGCGACGGCTGCATGCACGTGCGCCTGGACTACCCGCTCGACCGGCCCGACGGCCTCCGGGTACTGCGCGAGTTCCTCACCGCCGCAGCCGGTCTGGTGGCCGAGTTCGGCGGCTCGATCTCCGGCGAGCACGGGGACGGGCGGGCCCGCGGCGAGCTGCTGTCGCTGATGTACTCCCCCGGCGCGATCGCCCTGTTCGGCGCCGTGAAGAACGCCTTCGACCCGCAGAACCTGCTCAACCCGGGGGTTCTCGTCGATCCGGACCCGTTCGACGCCGACGTGCGCGCGGCCGGCGTCAGCTACCGCAAGAACCTGGCCTTCATCTACGAGCACGACGGCGGTGACCTGGCCCAGGCCCTGCACCGCTGCACCGGCGTGGGCAAGTGCCGGGCCGACAACTCCGCCGCCGGTGGCGTGATGTGCCCGTCGTACCTGGCCACCCGTGAGGAGAAGGACTCCACCCGGGGCCGCGCCCGGGTGCTGCAAGACGTGGTGCGCGGCGACCTGGACTGGCGATCGCCCGCCGTGGAGGAGTCGCTGGACCTGTGCCTGGCCTGCAAGGGCTGTGGCTCGGACTGCCCGACCGGCATCGACATGGCCACCTACAAGTCCGAGGCGCTGTACCAGAAGTTCAAGGGGAAACTGCGCCCCCGCTCGCACTATTCGCTGGGCCGGCTGCCGCAGTGGGCGCGGCTGGCCGGGCGGGCGCCGCGGCTGGCGAACCTCGGCATGCGGCTGCCCGGGGTGAAGCGGCTGGCCCTGTTCGGCGCCGGCGTCGACTCCCGGCGCTCGGTGCCGGAGTTCGCCCGCACGCCGTTCCGCCGCTGGTGGTCGCGGCAGACCGAGGCCACGCGGACGGCCGGCGCCCCGGTGATGCTGTTCGTCGACTCGTTCTCCGACGGGTTCTCGCCGGAGGTGGCCGAGGCCACCGTGCAGGTGCTGCGCGACGCCGGGTACGAGCCGCAGCTGCCCTCGGCCGGCACCTGCTGCGGGCTCACCTGGATCACCACCGGTCAGCTCGACGCCGCGCGCCGCATCCTCGGCTCCACGGTCACCGAGCTGGCCGCGGCGGCCCGGGCGGGCATCCCCGTCGTCGGCATCGAGCCGTCCTGCACAGCCGTGCTGCGCTCGGACGCCGTTGAACTGCTGGGCAACTCGCCGCTGGGAGACGACGCCCGGCTCGTCGCGTCGTCCACCAAGACCCTGGCCGAACTGCTCACGGCCACCGACGGGTGGACGCCGCCGGACCTGTCCGGCACCACGATCGTGGCCCAGCCGCACTGCCACCACCACGCCGTGCTCGGCTGGAACACCGACCGGGCCCTGCTGGCCCGCACCGGGGCGGACATCCAGACCCTGGCCGGATGTTGTGGTCTGGCCGGCAATTTCGGCGTGGAGATCGGGCACTACGAGGTGTCGGTGAAGGTCGCCGAGGCCAACCTGCTGCCCGCCCTGGACGGCAAGCCGGACGCGGTGGTGCTGGCCGACGGGTTCTCCTGCCGCACCCAGATCGAGGACCTGCGCGAGCGGCCGTCGCTGCACCTGGCGCAGCTGCTGGCCGGCGCGGCGCGGCAGCCGCGGGGATGAAACTCGCTGGCCCCGGACGTCCACGGCTGGTAGACATCCGCGGTGACGACGCCCCCCTCGTTCCCCGACCTGCTGCGCCTGATCGACGAGCGGTTCGCGACCTTCCGCGCCGTGATCGCCGCCGCCCCCGACCTCGGCGTGCAGGTTCCGACCTGCCCGGAGTGGACCCTGCTCGACCTGGCCCAGCACATGGGCCTGAGCCGGCGCCGGTGGGCGGCCACGATCGAGGCCGGACCGGACGCCACCGGTCGCGTCATGCTGGAAAGCGCTCCGGCAGAAGGCGAGACGCTGGACGCGTGGCTGGCCGACTCGGCGCAGGCGATGATCGGCGCACTGCGGGACGCCGGACCGGACCAGGGCTCGTGGGTGTGGTGGAAGGACGCGCAGTCACCGGCCACCTGCGGCGCGGTCGCCCGGCACCAGCTCCAGGAGATCGCCGTGCACACCTACGACGCCCAGCTGGCCGTCGGCGACCCGCAGCCTCTGGTCGCCGAGCTGGCGGTGGACGGTGCCGAGGAGTTCCTGTTCACCTGCTGCGCCACGTCCAGCCCGTGGCCGTACCGGCCCGCTGTCGTGGACTACCAGGTCACCGAGGGCGTGACCTGGCGTCTGTGGCTGTCTTCCGAGGGCATCCGGATCGCCCGGCTGACGGACGACGAGATCGCGACCGCCGGGCCGGCCGATGCCACCGCCCGGTCCACGGCCGGCGACCTGATGCTGGTGTTCTACAGCCGGAGCCCGCTGGAGACGCTCATGATGGACGGCGACCGGGCGATCTTCGAGCAGCTGGCGGCGTGGGACCCGTCCGCGTGACCGTCCGGGCGGAGCCAGGACGGGGTGCCCGTCGTCGTTTTTGACACCACCGTCGGCGCCTGGCCGGTGTCAAAAACGAAACGCTCTCCCGGTCCCCGCCCGAACAGTCGCACACCGGATGCCGCCGGGCGGGACCGGACGACGCGGCGGCATCCGTCAGCCTGCCCGGCTCAGGCCCAGGCCTCGACCCAGGCCTTGCCGCTGGCCCAGCCGACGCCGGTGGCCGGCAGGTCCTGCTTGGAGTAGTAGACGACCTGCACAACCGCCGAGGGGGCGTTGCAGACCTTGTAGGTGCGCACCTCCTGGCCGTACCCCGACACGTCC
The DNA here is from genome assembly GCF_018499875.1 of Kineosporia corallincola. Classification (GTDB taxonomy): domain Bacteria; phylum Actinomycetota; class Actinomycetes; order Actinomycetales; family Kineosporiaceae; genus Kineosporia; species Kineosporia corallincola. The sequence continues at coordinate 355,510 of NZ_JAHBAY010000002.1, forward strand.
GCGTCGTAGCTGTACTTGGTGCCCGTGCTGCCGATGATCTTCGCGACCCTGGCCTTCGACATGCCCACCTTGATCTTGCCGAACTCGGCCACGGTGGCGCACGAGGTGTTCGCGGCGGCCGTCTGCGGAGCCACCGCCGCGTTCGCCGAGGCGGCGCCGCCGACCACCAGGGTGCCGGCGACTCCGATGCCGATGAGGGCACGACGCATGAAGTGAATTCCTTCCGGGACAACCCGGAACCGCTCCGGGGCTGCACGCTCCGTCGGACCGGCCCGACCACTCGTGATACTCCGGACGGGTCGAACCTCACCCGGCGCAGCCGCCTTCGAAGGACGCCTTTCGCCTGGTACCCGGCCCTCGACGGGCTCCGTGCCCAGCGCGACAGCGCGTTCTTCCTGGCCCTGCTGGCCGGGGCATCAGTGGTGAACGCCGTTGCCGAGGAATCACTCTGGCGCCGGGCGATGCCGGAATTCCTCCGGCGCCAGGGCCTGGGCTGGTGGCCGGCCACGGCCGCCTGCTCGGTCTCGTTCGGGCTGGCGCACCGGTTCGCTGTGGCCCTCCGTGCTGGTCCACACCCTCGCCGACATCCTGCTGATCGGCGGGTGATCGGCCGGTGACCGGCAGACGACGGAGCATGATGGGCCCATGGACGACGACTGGTCCGCGATCCGGGAGCATCTGCGGCGCCTGGCCACCGACCACGGCGCCCAGGCCGAGGGCAGCACCGCCGGCTGGCGCGGCGGCACGGTGCCGGCCGGAGCCACCGTGGCCTGGCGGCAGCTGCCGCGCTGGGAGTGAGCCGCCGCAGCCCAGGTCAGAGGGCGAAATCGAACTCCTTCCCTAGCTTTTCGACGGTCGCCTCCCACAGCTGCGCCGCCGCCTGGGCATCCCGGCCGCGGCGCCCCGGCCGGCGCACCTTCGGGTAGCCCCGTACGCTGCCCAGGCCGTCCGGCCCCACGTACGCGTTCGCGGGCACGTCCTGCGTGGCCGCGTACAGGGTGGGCAGGGCACCGGGCTCGAGGTCGTTCAGGAGCGGCTGGGCCAGGCCGTTCAGCCAGCCGGAGAAACCCCCGACGTGCGCCACCAGGTTGGTCTTGGCGATCCCCGGATGCGCCACGACCGACCGCACCGGGCGGTGGGCGGCATCCAGCCGGCGCTGGAGTTCCAGGGAGAAGAGCACGACGGCGAGCTTGGAGTCGCAGTAGGCCTTCCACGGGTCGTACCGGCGCCCGCCCCGGTCCAGCTCGCCCGGGCGGATCCGGCCCTGTCGGTGCAACTGCGACGCGGTGTGCACGACCCGGCCGCCGATGTCCGGCAGCAGGGCGTTGGTCAGCGCGAACGGGCCGAAGTAGTTGGTGGCCATCTGGCTCTCGAGGCCGTCCGCGGTGGCGGCGTACGGGACCATCATGATCCCGGCGTTGTTGATCAGCACGTCCAGCTTCCCGGTCCACGACGCGGCGAACGCCCGCACGGAGTCCAGGTCGGCGACGTCCAGAAGACGCAGCTCGACCGCGCCCCGGGCCGGGCCGATCGTCCGCGCGGCCTGTGCCCCCTTGTCCAGGTTCCGCACCGCCATGACCACGTCGGCGCCGGCCCGGGCCAGCTCGCGGCTCATCACCAGGCCGATCCCGCCGGAGGCGCCGGTGACCACGAACACCTGACCGGTGAGGTCGGGAAGGTCTGCTGCGGTCCATCTCTCGTTCATGGCGCCGACGCTAGAAGCCCCGGCCGGGCGGGGGAACGGCCGGTTCATCCACTGATCGGCAGACAGTGGATGCGTGGCGGGCGAGGGTGGAGACTCGGCCCATGGAACCAGCAGCTCTCGCCGACTTCCTCCGGACCCGGCGGGAACGCATGCAGCCCGAAGACCTCGGCCTGCCGCACGGCGAGCGCCGCCGCACCCGGGGGCTGCGCCGGGAGGAGGTCGCCGCGGCGGCGGGCATGTCGGCCGACTACTACTCGCGGATGGAACGGGCCGCCGGCCCCCGGCCGTCGGAGCAGATGATCGCGGCCCTGGCCCGAGGGCTGCGGTTGTCGCTGCCCGAGCGGGACTACCTGTTCCGGATCGCGGGTTACGAGGCGCCGCAACGCATTCTGCGCACCGATCACGTGGACGCCGGGCTGATGCGCGTCGTCGACCGGCTCGTCGACACCCCCGCTGTCATCATGAACGCCCTGGGCGAGACACTCGTGCAGACGCCGGCGGGAGTGGCCCTGCTCGGTGATCACAGCCGGTACCAGGGCCTGTCCCGCAGCGCGATCCACCGCTGGTTCACCGACCCCGCCGAGCGGCTGATCTACCCGCCCGCGGACCGGGCACAGCATTCCCGGGTGCTCGCCTCGCACCTGCGCGACGTGATCGCCCGCTCCGGCCCGCAGGGGGTGCCCGGGCAGATCCTGGCGGCGCTGGAGGCCGGTGCGTCCGACTTCGCGCAGGTCTGGGCCGAGCACCCGGTGGGCGTGCGGTACAGCGAGCGCAAGCGGTTGCTGCATCCGGAGGTCGGGGAGCTGGACCTGCACTGCCAGACCCTGCTGGACCCGGAGCAGGCGCAGACGCTGCTGGTGTTCACCGCCTCCCCGGGCAGCGCCAGCCAGGAGAAGCTCGAGCTGCTGGGGGTGATCGGCGCCCAGCGACTCGGGTGAGGCAGGCCACGTCCAGAAGCCTCTCCCTCGGGGCCGGGCGGCCTACCCTGCCCGTAGATCCGGTCCACCGCGGGAAAGCAGGAGCGCCGTGTTCACGAAGATTCTGGTGGCGAACCGTGGCGAGATCGCGGTGCGTGCCTTCCGCGCCGCCTACGAGGTCGGCGCCCGCACGGTGGCCGTGTTCCCGCACGAGGACCGCTGGAGCGAGCACCGGCTCAAGGCCGACGAGTCGTACGAGATCGGCGAGCGCGGGCATCCGGTGCGGGCGTACCTGGATCCGGAGGCGATCGTCGCGGTGGCGGTGCGGGCGGGCGCCGACGCGATCTATCCGGGGTACGGGTTCCTGTCCGAGAACCCGGCGCTGGCGGAGGCGTGCGCGCGGGCGGGGATCACGTTCGTGGGGCCCACCGCCGACGTCCTCGAACTCACCGGGAACAAGGCGCGGGCGATCGCCGCGGCCCGGGCGGCCGGCGTCCCCACGCTCTCGAGCATCGCGCCGGGCACGGACGTCGAGGAGCTGGTGGACGGCGCGGCGGGCATGCCGTACCCGTTGTTCGTGAAGGCGGTGGCGGGCGGTGGCGGCCGGGGCATGCGCCGGGTGGACCGGCCGCAGGACCTGCGCGAGGCCGTGGAGGCCTGCATGCGGGAGGCGGACGGGGCGTTCGGCGACCCGACGGTGTTCATCGAGCAGGCGGTGGTGGACCCGCGGCACATCGAGGTGCAGATCCTCGCCGACGCGCGGGGTGACGTGATCCATCTGTTCGAGCGGGACTGCTCGGTGCAGCGCCGGCACCAGAAGGTGGTCGAGATCGCGCCCGCCCCGAACCTGGATCCGGTTCTGCGGGAACGGATGTGCGCCGACGCGGTGCGGTTCGCCCGGGAGATCGGCTACCGCAACGCGGGCACGGTGGAGTTTCTGCTGGCGCCGGACGGGTCGTACGTGTTCATCGAGATGAACCCGCGCATCCAGGTCGAGCACACGGTGACCGAGGAGATCACGGACGTCGACCTGGTGCAGTCGCAGCTGCGGATCGCCGCCGGCGAGACCCTGGCCGGGCTGGGGCTCTCGCAGGACGGTGTGCGGGTGCGGGGCGCGGCGCTCCAGTGCCGGATCACCACCGAGGACCCGGCCAACCACTTCCGGCCGGACACCGGCGTGATCACCACCTACCGCTCCCCCGGCGGTGGCGGCGTGCGGCTGGACGGCGGCACGGTGTACACCGGCGCCGAGGTGTCGGCGCACTTCGACTCGATGCTGGCCAAGCTGACCTGCCGGGGACGCACGTTCGAGAAGGCGGTGGAGAAGGCGCGGCGGGCGGTGGCCGAGTTCCGCATCCGCGGTGTGTCCACGAACATCCCCTTCCTGCAAGCGGTTCTGGACGACCCGGACTTCGCCTCGGGGCACGTCACCACGTCGTTCATCGAGACCCACCCGCAGTTGCTGGCGGCGCGCGGGTCCGGCGACCGGGGCAGCAAGCTGCTGACCTACCTGGCCGGGGTCACGGTGAACCAGCCGAACGGGGCCGCGCCGGTCACGCTCGATCCGTCGTCCAAACTTCCGCTCACCGACCTGGGATCGCCGGCGCCGGACGGAACCCGGCAGCTGCTGCGGGATCTCGGGCCGGAGGGGTTCGCCCGGCGGCTGCGCGAGCAGGACCGGGTGGCGGTCACCGACACCACGTTCCGCGACGCCCACCAGTCGCTGCTGGCCACCCGGGTGCGCACGCGCGACCTGCTGGCGGTGGCGCCGCACGTGGCCCGCACCACCCCGCAGCTGTGGTCGATCGAGGCCTGGGGCGGCGCGGCCTACGACGTGGCGCTGCGGTTCCTGGCCGAGGACCCGTGGGAGCGGCTGGCCGCGCTGCGGGCGGCGGTGCCGAACGTGGCGCTCCAGATGCTGCTGCGCGGCCGCAACACGGTGGGCTACACGCCGTACCCGACGCGGGTGACGGACGCGTTCGTGGCCGAGGCGGCGGCGACCGGTGTGGACGTGTTCCGGATCTTCGACGCGCTGAACGACGTGGAACAGATGCGCCCGGCGATCGAGGCGGTGCGCTCGACCGGCGGCACGGTGGCCGAGGTCGCTCTATGCTACACCGGCGACCTGTCCGACCCGGCCGAAAAGCTGTACACCCTGGACTATTACCTGCGCCTGGCGGAACGGATCGTGCAGGCCGGCGCGCATGTGCTGGCGATCAAGGACATGGCCGGTCTGCTGCGCGCGCCCGCGGCGGCGAGACTGGTGACGGCGTTGCGCTCGCGCTTCGATCTGCCGGTTCACCTGCACACCCACGACACCGCCGGGGGCCAGCTGGCCACGCTCACCGCCGCGATCGCGGCCGGCGTGGACGCGGTCGACGCGGCCAGCGCCTCGATGGCCGGCACCACCTCGCAACCCCCGCTGTCGGCGCTGGTGGCGGCCACCGACCACGGTGAGCGCGAGACCGGGCTGTCGCTGGCGGCGGTGAACGCGCTGGAGCCGTACTGGGAGGCGGTGCGGCGGGTGTACGCGCCGTTCGAGTCCGGCCTGACCTCGCCGACCGGGCGGGTGTACCGGCACGAGATCCCGGGCGGGCAGCTGTCGAACCTGCGGCAGCAGGCGATCGCGCTGGGGCTGGGCGAGAAGTTCGAGCAGATCGAGGACATGTACGCGGCCGCGAACGACATCCTCGGCAACGTGCCGAAGGTGACCCCGTCGTCCAAGGTCATCGGCGACCTGGCGCTGAGCCTGGTGGCGGCGGGCGCCGACCCGGAGGGATTCGCCGAGCACCCGGGCTCGTTCGACATCCCGGCCTCGGTGATCGGGTTCCTCAACGGTGAGCTGGGTGACCCGCCCGGCGGGTGGCCCGAGCCGTTCCGGTCGAGGGCGCTGGCCGGGCGCTCGTGGACGCCCCCGGCGCAGGAGCTCACGCCCGACCAGGAGGCGGCGCTGGCGCGGGATCCGCGCCGGACGCTGAACGAGCTGCTGTTCCCCGGCCCGACCCGGATCTTCGCCGAGGCCCGCTCCACCTACGGCGACACCTCGGTGCTGCCGACGCTGGACTACCTGTACGGGCTGCGGCAGGGTGAGGAGCACGTGATCGAGCTGGACGAGGGCAAGACCCTGATCGTCGGTCTCCAGTCGATCAGCGAACCGGACGAGCGGGGCTTGCGCACCGTGATGGCCCGGCTGAATGGGCAGATGCGGCCGATCAGCGTGCGGGACGAGCGGATCGCGGCGCAGGTGCCGACGGCGGAGAAGGCCGACGTGTCGCAGCCGGGGCACGTGGCGGCGCCGTTCCAGGGGGTCGTGACGGTGGTGGTGGCCGAGGGCGAGAAGGTGGCCGCCGGTGACACGGTGGCCACGATCGAGGCGATGAAGATGGAGGCCTCGATCACCGCGCCGGTCGAGGGCGTGGTGCGGCGGCTGGCGTTCGGTGGCGTGCAGAGCGTGGACGGCGGCGATCTGGTGCTCGTGCTGGGCTGACCGAGCGCTTCACCGAGCGCTTCACCGGGCGCCTGCGCGGGTGCCTGACCGGGTGTCGGCGGCTCGTCGGTGGCCGGCCGCGTGAGACGCTCGCCCTCCTTCCGGACAGGGGGTGGGGCGGATGATCAGGCTGCTCGCGGTGCTGGTGGGGGCCGCGTCGATCCGGGCGATGGTGCCCTGGTCGACGTACGAGGACCTCGGGTTCACGCTCGCCGACACGCAGGTGCTGCCGTTGCTGGGACTGCTGCCGGGGATCCTGCTGATCCCGCTGATGCCCCGGGACGGCCGGGCGGTGCCGGGCGTGCTCGGCCTGGTGCTGCTCGGCGCGGTGCTGGTCGCGCTCGCGCCCGGCAAGAACGTGCTGATGATCGGTGCCGCCCTCCAGGGCCTGGCACTGGCGGTGATCCCGGTGCTGGCCGGGCGCGGCGTTCCCGGCACCGGTGGGCCGGGCAGCAGGACGGGCACCGGCGGGCCGGGCACCGAGGCCGGATCGAGCGCCGGGTCAAGCTCCGGGTCGAGCGCCGGTTCAGACGCCGGGTCGGACGCCGGGTCGGACGCCGGGTCAGACGCAAGGTCGAGCGCCGGTTCCGGTGACGATTCCGATGCCGGGCCCGTGCTGGCTCTGGCGATCGCGGGCAGCCTGACGGAGACGGCGATCAGTTCCGTGGTCGGGGACGGGTTGCTGCCGTGGGTCTCGGTGGTGCTGTCGGTGGTGGCGCTGGGGATCGCGCTGCGCGTTCCGGTCGCCCCCGCCGCACGTCCCACCGCGAACGCCGTGGTGCTGGCGGCTGCCGGGGGGTGCGCGTTGTTCGGGGCGTACTGGCTGTGGTCCGGCATCCAGGGAACGGCGATGCTGCTGGCCGCCGCCCTGCTGGCCGGCATGTGGGTGCGCCGCACCCGGACGGTGCCGCCCGCCCTGCCCGTTCTGGTCACCCTCGCCCTGGGCCTGGCCTGTAGCGGGGTGACGTTCTGCGTGCTGCTGGCGATCCGGTCGGCGGCGACCAATGGCGGGAGCAGTGGCGGGAGCAGTGGCGGGAGCAGTGGCGGGAGCGGCGGGAACCGCCCCGCCGCCGGATGGGCCGACCTGGCGCTGGTCGCGGGCATCGGGCTCGGGGCCTGGCTCGCGACCCTGCCGCGTTCGCCGTCCCGCCCGCCGTCCCGCCCGCTGTCGGGTTCCACCCGCAACCCCCTGGCCGGCGGGTGCCTGCTGATGGCCGCGGCACACTGCTGGGTGGCGGCACTCATCACGCAGGCCGTCCCGGCGGTCGTGGCCGGCACGGCACTGCTCGGCATCGCCCTCGGCTACACCCTGGTCACGGCCGGGCGCACGGCCGGGCGCACGGCATGTCCCGGCCGGGCGAGCTGGACGGTGACCGCGACCGGGATCCTGCTCACCGCCTGGCTTCTCGGTTCCTCCCTGGGCTCCGGCGTGTATCTGCGGGTGGCCGAGGTGTTCGGCGAGCCGGGCGGGGTGACCGGCATCCTCACCCAGATGAGCGGCGCCGGAACCGGGGGCGTGCGTCCTCTGTTGTTCCTGTTCGCCGCGGGGTTCGCCGCGCTCGCCGCCGGGCCCGCACTGGCACGGCGCCTGCGCGCACCCCGCACCCCCTACCCGACGGCGTCCGGGCGTCCTTGATCATCGCGTCGGGCCCGGCGGCAGCCGCCTTGATACGTTCGTGTGATCTACTCGACGCTGACCTGGGATTTCCTCCCGTTCGGGGGTATCCCAGACTGGAGTGACGACTGACCGGGCCGAAAGGGGTCACGGTCAGTGCCGACTGCACCATCGCACCCGCTCCACCCGAGGGAAGAGGTACCACGAGTGACCGCGAGCGCCACCGAAGTCCAGGCCCCGACCATCCCGACCGCGTTCCAGGACATTCCCGCGCTGACGGCGACCGACCGGTGCGACGCGACCACCACCACGATCCGCGAGGGATCGGGCACGGCCAACCCGCGGGTGCCGTGTGGTGCGCAGGCCTATGTCACGGCGCTGTTCCCGTCCGGCAGCGTGCTGCTGTTCTGCGGGCACCACGGGCACGAGCTGGAGTGCAGCCTGGTCGAGCAGGGCGCGGTGATCCGGGACGACTCGAACGTGCTCCAGCAGAACACCAAGCCGGGCGCCTCGGCCTGATCCTCGTGCGGCGGTGCCGCGGGTGAGGGGCGGTGTGCCCCTCACCCGGGGCCGGTGCGGGACCGGTGCCCCGTCGGGGTCGCGTGAACGACGGCCAAGAGTCTTGGTGGACGACGAAAAACCGTTATCAGCGCCGCGAACGGGCGATATCGTCCCCGGATGGAGATCGACTGGCCGGGCGTACGCGCCCGGGTGGAGCACCTGCGTGACGTGGAACAGCGGCGCCGGAACGAGACCGGAAGCTTCGAGATCCGGGTCTTCGGTTCTCAGCTGCACGCCTTCGGCCTGGCACCGCACCTGGACGAGAACGAGATCGCCGAGGCCGAGGGCCAGTTCGGCATCCGGCTGCCGGACGACTACCGCGCGTTCCTCGGTGAGGTCGCGGCCGGCGGGGCCGGGCCGTACTACGGCCTGTTCCCCCTGGCCCGCGACGGGCAGGGCCGCTGGGGCTGGACCGGCGACGGCGCCGAGCTGACCGAGATCACCTCCCTGGCAGCCCCTTTCGCGCCCACCGACGTCACCCGGCAGTTGCGGGAGCACGAGGCGCAGCAACCCGACGAGGACGACGACGAGGACCTCGAACGGTGGCAGGAGCGGGCCGAGGAGATCCTCTGGGAGCCCTCGCGCAGCGTGGGGGCCCTGTGCCTGTGCCATCGCGGTTGCGCGCTGCGCAAGTGGCTCGTCGTCAGCGGCCCGCGGCGCGGCCAGATCTGGGACGACTCCCGCGTCGACGGCCTGGACCTGGGACCGGACGCCACCGCGGAGGGCGCACCGCTGACCTTCGGCCGCTGGTACCTGGACTGGCTGGAGACCGCGGAGGCCAAGGTGCTGGGAACGGCCGACCGGGCCTGACAGCACGAGCCGCACGAGGACGTCCGTGGGCGCCGCGCCTGCGAGGGCGATACGCGCCGAAAGGTGCTCCCGGCGCGTATCGCCCTGCCGGGCAGCTCAGTACGTGCTGTTGCCGACCTTGCCCTCGAGCACGGCGCGGGCGGCCGACAGGCCCAGGCGGGTGGCGCCGGCGGCGACCATGGCCTCGGCGTCCTCACGGCTGCGGATGCCGCCGGAGGCCTTGATCCGCACGTCCGGGCCGATCGCGGCGGCCATCACGGTGACGGCGTGCACGGTGGCGCCGCCGGCCGGGTGGAAACCGGTGGAGGTCTTCACGAAGTCGGCCCCGGCCCGGGTGGCGGCCTGGCTGACGGCGGTGAGCTGCTCGTCGGTCAGCGCGGCGGACTCGACGATCACCTTGAGCACGCGCGGGGCGGGCACCTGGGCGCGCACGGCGGCGATCTCCCGCTCCACCGTCTGGTAGTCGCCGGTGACGGCGGCGCCGAGGTTGATCACCATGTCCACCTCGTCCGCGCCGTCGGCGACGGACAGCCGGGCCTCCTCGGCCTTGGCCGCGGCGCTGTGGGCGCCGCTGGGGAACCCGCACACGGTGACCACGGCGACCTCGGAGCCGGCGGCGGCCTCCTTGGCCACCGGCACCAGGGTCGGCGACACGCAGACGCCGAAGACCCCCAGTTCCCGGGCCTCGGCCACGAGGGCACGCACCTGGTCGGGGGTGGCTTCGGGCCTGAGCAGCGTGTGGTCGATGTAGCGGGCGAAGTTCTCGGTCATGAGCCGTACCCTACGGCTCCCCGCCCGCCGGTCATCCGCTGGGCAGAGCCTGATCAGGCGTCATCGCGCAGCGACCGGATCATGCTGCGCAGAATCCGCAGGGCGTCGGCCTGCTCGGGGGCGGTCAGCCCACCCAGCATCCTGACCTCGACGGACCGCACCGCCGCGCTCGCCTGCTCCAGGGCGCGCCGGCCGGCGGGCGTGAGCCGGGTGGGCAGCGCCTTGCCGACCGGGGCCTGCGCCGGCCGGGTCACCAGGCCCTCCCGCTCCAGGGTCTGGAGCAGCACGTTCATCGACTGCCGGGTGACGAACGCGCCGCGGGCGAGCTCGGAGTTGGACAGACCCGGGCGCTGCGCCAGCAGTTCCAGGCAGGAGTAACGGGTCACGTTCATCCCCAGCGGCCGCAGCACCTCCTCCATCGCGACGCGCAGCGCGCTGGAGGCCTCCTTCAGCAGGTAGCCCAGCGACGTCTCCAGGTGGATGCCCTCACCGTCTTGACTCATGTCAGCATTCTGACATAGCTTCTTGCGTGTCAGAAAGCTGACACACATCGAAGGAGCAGCATCATGCCGGTCACCGGACCCGACTTCATCTCCCTCCAGACCCGCGACCTGGCCGCCTCGCAGGCGTTCTACGAGCAGTACCTGGGCCTCGTGCGCTCACCGGCCGGCCCGCCGCACGCCGTCGTGTTCGCGACCGAGCCGATCGCCTTCGCCCTGCGCGACCTGGTTCCCGGCACCGATCTGGACTCGGTCGACCAGCCCGGCCTGGGTGCCGCGATCTGGCTGCACGCCACCGGCGTTCAGGCGATCCACGACGCGCTGGCCGCCGACGGGCACACCATCGTCGCGGCGCCGGTCGACGGCCCCTTCGGCCGCACCTTCACCTTCGCCGACCCCGACGGCTACCGGATCACCCTGCACGACCGGGCCTGAGCCTGGCCACCGGAAACCATTACCGCACAGGTCATCACGGCGCCGCGGAAGCGCCGGGGCGAACGACCGGCCACCGCAGGAAGGCCGTGCCGCACGCGATCTCCGACTCATCACCGGTCGCCACCGCGAGCCGGGAGATCGAGCAGGTGCGCCGGTGCAGGGCGCCCCGGCCGGGCCCGGTCGGCCGGCGATCGTGCTCGCAGATCGTTCTTGACGAGTCACGCAGCGCAGCTTATCTTTACCGGCGAATCGGACATCCAGCACGGGTGCCGACGTGCCACAAGGGAAAGCGCTTTCCCCCGTACAGCGACGTACATGAGGGAGATCCATGACCTGGAAGATGCGTGCTGCCGCCACTCTGGCGGTGCTGGTGGGAACGGCGCTGAGCCCGTTGCCGGCTCACGCCGTCAACCGTTCGGCCACCACCGCTAAGACGGTGACCGTGGACGGGCGGCAGGCGGAGAAGATCGACCGCGGCCTGGTGGCCGTGCCGACGGACGCCGGGGTGCTGGTCAGCTGGCGCCTGCTGACCGGCAAGGACCCGGCGTTCCACGTCTACCGCAACGGCAGAAGGATCACCCAGAAGGCGATCAGCAAGGTGTCGAACTACACCGACACCCAGGGGAAGGCCGGCGACCGGTACGCGATCGCGCCGGTCGGCGGCACCCGCACGGCGGCCGTGACCGCCTGGGACACCGACCATCTCGACATCCCGCTGGACAAGCCCGGCGAGGGCTACAAGGCCAACGACGCCAGCGTCGGTGACCTGGACGGCGACGGGCAGTACGAGATCGTGCTGAAGTGGGACCCGGCCGTCTCCAAGGACAACTCGCAGTCCGGCGTGACCGGTGAGGTGTACCTCGACGCCTACGAGCTGACCGGCGAGAAGCTCTGGCGCATCGCGCTGGGCAGAAACATCCGCGCCGGAGCGCATTACACCCAGTTCCTGGTGTACGACCTGGACGGCAACGGCCGCTCCGAGATCGTCATGAAGACCGCCGACGGCACCGTCGACGGCAAGGGCGTGACCATCGGCGACGCGAGCGCCGACTACCGTAACTCGGCCGGCTACGTCCTGACCGGGCCGGAGTACCTCACCGTGTTCGACGGGAGAACCGGTGGGGCGCTGAACACCTCCGACTACGAGCCGCCGCGCGGCACGGTGACGGACTGGGGCGACGGCTACGGCAACCGGGTGGACCGGTTCCTGGCCGGGGTGGCCTACCTGGACGGCGAGCGGCCGAGTTTCGTGATGGCCCGCGGCTACTACACCCGCACCGTGCTGGTGGCGTACGACTGGCGGGGCGGAAAACTCACCGAGCGCTGGACCTTCGACAGCAACGTGGCCGGCAAGCAGTACGAGGGCCAGGGCAACCACGAGCTGTCCGTGGCCGACGTGGACGACGACGGCAAGGACGAGATCGTCTACGGTGCACTGACTCTGGACGACGACGGCTCGGTCCTGTACAGCACCGGCCTGGGTCACGGCGACGCGCTGCACGTGGGCGACCTCGACCCGGAGCACCCCGGTCTGGAGGTGTTCGGTGTGCACGAGTCCAAGAGCGCCGCCTACGGGCTGGAGATGCACGACGCCGACACCGGGGAGATCCTGTTCGGCCGGCAGACCGGACTGGACACCGGCCGGGGCCTGTCCGCGGACATCGACCCCTCGCACCCGGGTGAGGAGGTCTGGGCGGTCAACGGTGCCTGGAACTCCCCCACCGGCTGGCTGTACAGCGCCCAGGGCGAGCTGATCTCGAACACCATCCCGTCGGCGAACTTCGCGATCTGGTGGGACGGCGACCTGAACCGCGAGCTGCTCGACCACGACTGGGACGCCACCACCGAGACCGGTGTGGGCACGATCGGCAAGTGGGACCCGGAGACCGAAACCACCGAGAACCTGCTCACCGCCACCGGAACCCTGTCGAACAACCACACCAAGGGCACCCCGTCGCTCCAGGCCGACATCCTCGGCGACTGGCGTGAGGAGGTGCTGTGGCGCAGCGACGACAGCACCTCGCTGCGGCTGTACAGCACGCCGTACTCCAGCAGGTACGGCTTCACCACCCTGATGCGCGACCCGGTGTACCGGCTCGGCATCGCCTGGCAGAACGTGGCCTACAACCAGCCGCCGCACACCAGTTTCTACCTCGGCACGAAGTAGTCCCGCCCGCGGTGGTGCACGGCCCGCCCGTCAGCCGGGCGGGTCGTGCACCACCGCCAGGGGCCGGGTGGACAGGTACCGGGTCAGGTCCGCCGCGGCCATCGGGCGGGCGAAGTGGTAGCCCTGCCCCACCACGCAGCCCAGCTGCCGCAGCAGCTCGTACTGCTCGGCGGTCTCGATGCCCTCGGCGGTGGTCTGCAACCGCAGGATGCGGGCGAGGTCGACGACCGTGCGCACGATCGCCAGGTCCTCCTCCACGCCGGCGATGTTGTCGATGAACGACTTGTCGATCTTCAGCTTGTCCACCAGGAACCGCCGCAGGTACGACAGCGACGAGTACCCGGTGCCGAAATCGTCGATGGACAGCCTGATCCCGAGGCGGCGCAGGTCGTCGAACTGGAGCATGGTGCCGCCCGGGTCGTCCATCAGGACGGTCTCGGTCAGCTCCAGGGTGAGGGCCTGCGCGGGCAGCCCGGTGTCGGACAGTACCGCCACCACGTCGTCCACCAGGTGCTCGTCGGTGAGCTGGCGGGCCGACACGTTCAGCGACAGCTCCAGGCCCGGCGCGGGCCCCGCCCGCCAGGCCGCGACCTGACGGCACCCCTCGGCCAGGATCCAGCGCCCGAGCTCGACGATGACGCCGGTCTGCTCGGCCACCGGGATGAACACCGCCGGCGAGATCGGGCCGCGCTCGGGATGACTCCACCGCAACAGCCCTTCCACCCCGATCGTGGCACCGGTGCGCAGCTCCACCAGCGGCTGGTAGTGCAGCTGGAACTGCCCGGCCTCCAATGCCTTCTGGAGGTCGGCCTCCAGCTCCAGCCGCTCGGCCACCTCGGCGTGCATCTTCGACTCGAACACCACGGCCCGGTGCGTGCTGCTGTGTTTGGACCGGTACATCGCCAGGTCCGCCTGCCCGAGCAGGCCGGCGGCGTCGATCCCGGCAGCCGCCCCGTGCGCGATCCCGACGCTGGCGCCGATGAACACGTCGCGGCCGGCGATCCGGAAGGGCCGGGTGACGGCCGCGGTGATCCGCTCGGCCAGGCGCAGGCCGGTCTCCTCGCCGGAGGTGTTCTCCAGCAGGACGGCGAACTCGTCACCGCCCAGCCGGGCGGCCACGTCGCTGTCCCGGATGCACTGCCGCAACCGGGTGGCCACCTGGGACAGCAGGTCGTCGCCCGCGGCGTGGCCGAGGCTGTCGTTGACCGCCTTGAACCGGTCGAGATCGATGAACAGCACGGTGATCTCACCGCCGCGCCGGATCCCGGCGGCCACCGCCGACTGGAGCTGGTCGAGGAACAGCGCCCGGCTGGCCAGACCGGTCAGGGAGTCGTAGGCGGCCTCGCGGATCGCCTGGAGCGTGTTGGCGTCGTTGAGGGCCAGGCTGACCTGCTCGGCGAAGGCCGTCAGCAGGTCCCGGTGCTCGCCCGGCGCGGAGTCGTCGGGCAGCCGGCTGGCCAGCGCCCCGATGATCTGTCCCTCGGCGTGCACCGGCACCGCGACCAGGGCGCCCGAGGCGGTCACCATGTGGTCGGCGGTGACCGCCTCGGCCGCGATCGCCAGGACGGCGTCGTTGCTGTCGGCCGGGCCGCGCAGGCCCGAGGTGGACGGGATCCGGGGCGGGGTCTCGCCCAGCGGATCGGCCAGCACCAGCGCCACGAACGCCCCCTCCAGCATCGTGGAGGCGCCACCGGTGACCGCGTCCAGGATGTCCGGCAGCGGCGCCCGGTGCGAGATGTCCTGCTGGATGGCCAGCAGCACCTTCAGCAGTCGCTCGCGCCGCCGCAGCGTCTCCAGCAGCCGCAGCCGCCGTTCCGCCTCCTGCTCGCGCAGGGCCCGGGCCTGGGCGTTGTCGAACGCGACCGCCAGCTGCCCGGCGATCAGCATGATCGCGTCCAGCCGCTCCACCGTGAACACGTCCGGGTAGAGCCGGTTCTCCAGCACCAGCATGATCCGGAAGGTGTCACCGGCGGTGATCGGGACGACCATCAGCGAGCAGCACGCCGCGCCGGCCAGGTAGGGGTCGCCGGCGAACCGGTCGTCGCGCCGCGCGTCGCCCACGATCAGTGGCTGACGGGTGCGCTCGGCGTAGCGGAAGGCGCTCTCGGGCAGCAGGTCCGCGGCCACCGCGGCGGCCAGGTCGAGGGTGGCGCCGCCGGTCGGGACGATCCAGGCGTCCTCGTCCTGGTTCCACAGGGCCAGGGTGACGGCGGTGGCACCGGTCATCCCGGCCAGCACCTCGGCCACCCGCTCGCCCAGCCGGTCGAACCCGGTCTCCCCGCTCAGCGCCTGCGAGGCGCGCAGCACCGCCAGCAGGTCGACGTCCGGGGACGACCCGGTCGTGGCGAGCAGCGGCAGGGCCGGGCCGGCCGGGTCGTGGAGGCCGGCCGGACTCGCCCGCACCGGGTCGGCCAGGGTCAGCTGCGGATACCGGGTGTGCAGGTGGGAGACCTTGGCCGCCGCGCCCCACCCGGCCCACAGGTCACGCGCCCGGGTGAGCAGGAGCTGCCCGGTGAGCTCGCGGCCCCCGCGCAGGTGGAAGACGGCGGCCCGTTCGGTGATCAGCGCACTGTGCCACGACAGCATCACCGGCGCCGAACGCGCCGCCGCGTCGAACAGCTGCCCGGCCCGCTCCGGATCGCCTGTCGCCCAGGCCTGTTCGGCCTCCAGCCAGGCGGACAGGTGCAGGTAGTTCTCCGGGCAGTCGACCGCGCGGCCCGCCAGCCAGGAGCGGCAGGCGTCCAGCCCGGCCAGCAGCGCCGGGCGGTCGGCCTCCGCCGCGCCGTGCAGCTGCTGCGCCAGGGACAGGCCGCGCAGCAGGTGGGCCCGCACCCCCAGGTACAGCGTGCTGACCACCGGCAGCAGCTCCATCGCGGCGGCGCTGTGCCGGTGCAGGCTCTGCGCGTCGTCCAGCGCCAGCGCGATCGTGGCCTCACCCAGATGGACGACCGCCCGGACGATCGGGGTGCTGGCCCCGGCCTGCGGCCCGGCCGGGTCCTCCAGGCCGGCCAGCACCCGGGGCAGGCGGGCGGTGACGACCAGGGCCTTCTCCACCTCGCGGTTGCCCGCGCGCCGGGCGGCCCCGATCGCCTCCTCGGCGTTGCGCTCGATCTGCTCCAGCGACTCGCACTCGATGCTGACGTCGAGCAGCCCGATGCTCATGAAGGCCGCCGTCAGCAGGTCCCCGTGGTCGACGAGCCCGGCCAGCCCCCGGCGGTAGGAGACCAGGGTGTCGGGCAGCGACTCGAACCAGTACTGGCTGCTGGTGGCGAGAAGGCAACGGGTCTGCGAGGTCTCGGGCTCCCAGTGCCGGTGCTCACTGACGGCCAGCAGGGTGTTCAGCACCGTGTAGCCGACCCCCGGGTCGCGGCCGTGCTCGGTGGCGACGATGCAGGCGTGGGCCAGCGACGACACCAGGGACCGGGTCGGCCCGTAGCGCGTCCACAGGTCCTGGCTGAGCATGACCAGCCAGTCCAGCATCATCCGGTTGCTGTAGAACGACGGCGCGGTCATCCGGTTGATGATCGCCGCGACCGCCGCGCCCCGGGCGTCCTGGGCCGCGGGCCGGGCCTCCTCGGCCGCGGGCGTGGCCGGGTCGCGGGCCCAGCGGTGCAGGGAGTCGAGCCCGGGCCCGATCCGCCGCCACAGGGCGTCCCGCCCGCCCGGCCCCTCGGAGAACTCCGGCGGGACGGTGATCCCCAGGCGCGCCAGCGCTCCGGCCCCCAGGTCGAGCGCGTCGGGTGGGCGCCCCTGGGCGGTCAGCGCGGCGACCTGCACGGCCGTGCTGCCGGCCAGCACCTGTGGGTCGGCGTGCTGCATCCGCGCGTACAGCTGCCCGGCCTCGCTCATCCGGCCCAGCCCGTACAGGACGGTGTGCAGTTCCATCTGGGTGCGCAGGTGTTCGTCGTCCTCCGGTTCGGACAGCTCCAGCGACCCCGACAGCAGACGCTCGGCATCGGCCGGGTGGATCAGGCGCAGGGGTGCCGCGGCCCGGCGCATCAGGCGGGCGGCGGCGCGGCGTTCGGCGGGGTCGCTCAGGCAGGAGGCCACCGCGAGGTAGAGCCGGGCGGCGTCGGCGGTCCAGGCGCCGTCGGCCGACAGCCGCCGGGCCACCGCCAGATCGCTCTGCCGGCGGGCGGTTTCGTCCAGGCGCTCGCGTACGGCCCGCAGCACCCGGTCATGGGCGAACCGGAGCACGTCACCGTTCCGTTCGACCAGGCCCTCGCTGATCGCCGGGGCCAGGCACTCGGCCAGGTCACGGCGACCGGAGGCGACCTCCAGCTCGGCCGGTGCGGCCTGGAGCCCGAGCGCGGCGAGGGCGTCCAGCACGCTCAGGGTGTCCTCGCCGAGCTCGCCGACGCGGGCGGCCAGGAAGCTCTGCCCGCCCTCGCCGCCGAGGTGGCGGCGGATCCGCTCGCCGTCCCAGTTCCATCCGGTGCCGGTCAGTTCCAGGCTGCCGTCGGCGCGCAGCAGATTGAGCAGATCGATGGTGTCGCGCGGGTTTCCGTGGGTGCGGGCGGCCACCACCTCGGCCAGGGCGGCGGCGTCCGGCACCTCCAGGCGCAGCATCCGGGCCAGCAGGTCGGTGAGGTCGGGGGTGCCCAGGTCGTCGAGGTGGATCGTCACCGGCGGCGTGTCCTGGGCCTGCCACCGGGTCAGGTACGCGGGCAGCACGTGGTCCGGGCCGAGATCGGTGTCCCGGTAGGCGGCGATCACCAGCAGCCCGGGGATCGGCTCGCCGGTGGTCAGGGTGTCGAGGAGGGCGACCGGGAAGGCCGGCCCGAGGTGCAGGTCGTCCAGCACCACGACGACCCGGTGCCCGGGCGAGGCGACGGTGCGCAGGATGTCGGCCATGGTGGCGACCGTGCGGGTCCGGAACGAGCTCACGTCCGCGAGATCCTCGGTGCCGGCCTGCGGTTCGGTCTCCATCACCAGGCCGAGCTCCGGGAACAGCGCGGCGGCCTCACCGGCCCGCCGGCCCAGCACGGCCCGCAGCCGGCGTCGGTAGAAGGCCAGCTCGCTGTCCGGCTCGGCCAGCAGCTGGCGCCCGATCCCGCGCATCACCTGGACCAGGGCGTCCGCCTGCCGGTCCAGGGCCTGGCCGAACGTGCCGGTGACGAACCAGCCGCCGGCCGCGGTCACGCTGCGTCGCAGGCAGGCGATCAGCGAGGTCTTGCCGGTGCCGGTGGCACCCGCCACCAGCACCGTGCCGGACGTGCTCAGGCAGTCCTTCAGCACGGCGATCTCCTGCTGGCGCCCGACCAGCCGCGAGGGCGGGGCCAGGCGCAGCGGGAAGTCGCGCTCGGCGACCGGGAAGGGCGGCAGCGTGGCCGGGTCGGGGTGGCCGCCGAGCTGCTCCCGCAGGCGGCGCAGGTCGTGGGCCAGGCCGTCGGCGCTCTGGTAGCGCCGGTCCGGGGACTTCTCCAGCAGCCGGGCGACGATGTCGCCGACCACCCGGGGCAGCACCGGGTTCACCTCGCAGACGTCCACCGGCACCCGGGTCAGCACGTCGTGCATCAGGGCCAGCAGGTCGTTGTCGCCCGACCCGAACGGGGGACGCCCGGTGGCCAGACAGTAGGCGGTGGCCCCGGCCGCGTAGAGGTCGGCGCGGTGGTCCACCTGGAGGGCGGTGCGGCCGGTCTGCTCCGGGGCCAGGTAGGCCGGGTTCTCCGGCATCTGGTCGGCGGCCGCGGTCAGGTCGGAGCCGAGCAGCCCGGCGTAGGTGAAGTCGATCAGCAGCAGGTGGCGGCCGGTCTCGTCCCAGACCAGGGTGGAGGGGCTGACACAACGGTGCACGACGCCGCGGCGGTGCACGTGGGCGAGCACGTCGGCCAGTTGCACCAGGACGTCCAGGAGGTCCACCAGCCGGCCGGCCGAGGTCACCTCCCGCGCCGGGCGGTCCGGCAGGGTCGTGCCCCGGACCTCCTCGAACAACAGTGTGCGTCCGCGTGGGGGCTCCAGCAACCGGGGGACGCCCGGACCACCGGCCAGCCGGGACAGGATGAGTCCCTCCCGGGCGGCCAGTTCCACCGCGTGCGGCCCGAGGATCTCCACCTCGAGGTACGGTCCCGCGGGGCCGTACCGTCGCACGACCCGGGTGTGGCCGCTGCGGTGCACCTCCTCACCGGCCGGGCCGGCGTCCGGGCCGGTGTCCGGTCCGGTGTCGGGGTTGCCGGGGTCCTCCCGCTCCGCGCCCTCGTCCATGTCCGCACCCGCCGTCCCTCGCCCGCCGCTGCTCCGGTCACCTGTATCGGTGGCCCGGGTGGGTTTCTGGAGCGCTGCGGCTTCCCGGAGGTTCCTAGAGGAAGTACAGCCGGGACAGGCTGACGCTCTCGGCGGCGGCCGAGGTCACCGGGGCGCCGTCGAGGGTCACCTGCCCGGTGTCCGCGGCCACCCGCACCTGGGCCAGGCGGTTGTTCAGCACCATGTCGGCCAGGCCGATACCCCGTGTGCCCCGCACCCCGACCCGGCGCCGGCGGGTGGTCATCGTGTCGTTGCCGTCGGCCGCCGCGGCCTGGGAGGTGAACGCCACCGACAGGTCGGCCGCGGTGGCGCCGTGCGCACCGAACTGCGGTCCGAGCACCAGGGGCTGGGCGCGGTCGATGGCGGCGTTCGGGTCACCGGTGACGCCGTACGCCGGAAACCCGGCCTTCAGCACCAGGTTCGGCTTGGCCCCGAAGTACGCGGGAGACCAGAGGACGACGTCGGCGAGCTTGCCCACCTCCAGCGTCCCGACCTCGTGCACCAGGCCGTGTGCGATCGCCGGGTTCACCGTCAGCTTGGCGACGTAGCGCAGGGCGCGGGCATTGTCGTGATCGGGGTGCTCGGCGCCCCGCTCCGCCTTCATCTTCCCGGCCATCGCGAAGGTGCGGCGCACCGTCTCACCGGCCCGGCCCATGCCCTGGGCGTCGGACGAGGTGATCGGGATGACGCCCAGGTCGTGCAGCACGTCCTCGGCGCCCATCGTGCCGGCCCGGATCCGGTCGCGGGCCAGGGCGGCGTCGCCGGGCAGGTCCTCCTTCAGATCGTGCGCGGCCATGATCATGTGGTAGTGCTCGGCCACCGCGTCGCGGCCGAACGGCAGGGTCGGATTGGTCGACGAGCCGATGACATTCGCCTCCCCGGCCATCCGCAGCACGTTCGGCACGTGGCCGCCGCCGCAGCCCTCGATGTGGAACGCGTGGACGGTGCGGCCGTCCAGCACCGCGAGGGTGTCTTCCACGGACAGGGATTCGTTGATGCCGTCGGTGTGCAGGGCGACCTGCACGTCGTGGTCCTCGGCCACCCGCAGGGCGGTGTCGAGGGCGCGGGCGTGGGCGCCCATGTCCTCGTGCACCTTGAACCCGCAGGCGCCACCCTCCACCAGGGCCTCCACCGACGAGCCCGGGTCGGAGGCCGAACCCCGGCCGAGGAAGCCGATGTTCACCGGCCAGGCGTCGAAGGCGTGGAAGGCGTGGCGCAGCGCCCAGGGCGAGTTGACGCCCACCCCCCAGACCGGCCCGAACTCCTGCCCGATGATCGTGGTGACGCCGGAGGCCAGCGACGCCTCCATGATGCGCGGGCTGAGCAGGTGCACGTGGGTGTCGATGGCGCCGGCGGTGGCGATCAGGCCCTCGCCGGAGACGATCGTGGTGCCGGTGCCGACCACCACGTCCACACCGTCGAGGGTGTCCGGGTTGCCGGCCCGGCCGATCCCGCTGATCCGGCCCTGCCGGATGCCGATCGAGACCTTGCGGATGCCCTGCACGGCGTCGATCACCACGACGTTCGAGATCACCACGTCGCAGGTCTCGCTGACCCGCGCGGCCCGGAGATGCAGCCCGTCCCGGGCGGTCTTGGCGAATCCGGCGAGGAACTCCTCGCCGGGCGCCTGGGCGTCGGACTCCACCTCGACCACCAGGCCGGTGTCGCCCAGCCGGATCCGGTCGCCGGTGGTCGGGCCGTAGGCGGCCGCGTAGTCGGCCCCGGACAGCCGCTGCCCGGCAGCCTCGTGCCGGTGGTCGTGCCCGCTCATTCCCGCTCCCCCGCCTCGTTGCCGGCCCCTGCCTCGCTGCCGCCTCCCGCGTCCAGATACCCGCACGCCCGGGCCTTCTCGAGCGCCGACTCCAGCGCCCCGGGGGCGTCCAGCGGCCCGTCCACCAGCCCGGCGAAACCGATGGCCACCCGCGCGCCGCCGATCGGGGTCAGGTCCACCGGGAGGGTCTGCCCCGGTGCGAACCGGACGGTGGCCCCGGCGTCGACGGCCAGTCGTCGTCCGTAAGCGGCCCGGCGGTCGAAGCGCAGCCGGGGGTTGACCTCGAAGAAGTGGAAGTGCGAGGTGACGCTCACCGGGACCGGCGCCGTGTTGGTGACCGGGATCGTCACCACGCCGGGGAAGGTGCCGGGCGCCGAGGGGCCGGGAATCACCGCCCCCGGCGCGTTCTCGCCCAGCGACGCGCCGGAGAACGGGTCGGTGACCACGATCAGCCGGGTGCCGTCGTCGAACACCGCCTCCACCTCGACCCGCCCGACCACGTCGGGCACGCCCGGCAGCACGTCGTCGGCACCCAGCACCCGCCGGCCGGCCGCCATCGCCTCGGCCAGCCGGGCGCCGTCGCGGGCGGCCTCGCACACCGTGTCGGCGATCAGGGCCGTGGCCTCCGGCACGTTCAGCCGCACACCGCGGGCCCGCCGGGACCGGGCCAGCTCGGCCGCGGTGAAGATCAGGAGCCGATCTCGCTCGCTGGGAGTCAGACGCATGGCGCGGACCCTAACCCCCGGACCCGTCCCGGCGCCTCACGGATCGCCCGTGACGACGGCGCACCGCGGGCCGATCTGTCGGCGTTCGGGCTGGACCCGCTACGGTCCGACCCGGACGAGTTCGCCCAGGCGCCGGTCCGGCTGACGGTGGTGGACGGTCGCGTCGTCCATCGTTCCTGACCGGGTCGACCTGTGTTCGCTGACGATCGGAGAACCATGACCGAGACGACGATGCCCGCCGAGTGGGCGCCGCACCTGCGCACCTGGATGGCCTTTCCCACGCCGAACCCGACGTTCGGCGACGGCCCGGACCTGGTGCGTGCGCGCCGGGCCTGGTCGGCGGTGGCGAACACGATCGTGCGGTACGAGCCGCTGACGATGCTGGTGGACCCGGGTGACCGGGCGGCGGCGGGCGCGCTGCTCGACCCGCGCGTCGAGGTGGCGCAGGTGCCGCTGGACGACGCCTGGCTGCGGGACTCGGGTCCGACGTTCGTGCACGACGGCACCGGGCCGGCCGCGGTGGACTGGCGGTTCAACGGCTGGGGCGCGCAGTCCTGGGCGCGGTGGGACCAGGACGCCGCGGTGGCCGTGGCGGTGGCCGGGCTGACCGGCACCCCGGTGGTGGACTCGCCGCTGACCCAGGAGGGCGGGGCGTTCCACGTGGACGGGGCCGGCACGGTGCTGCTGACCGAGACCGTGCAGCTCGATCCGGACCGTAACCCGGGCTGGACCAGGCAGCGGGTGGAGGCCGAGGTGCACGCCCGGCTGGGCACCAGCACGGCGATCTGGCTGCCGCGCGGGCTGACGGCCGACTACGGCGAGTTCGGCACCCGCGGGCACGTGGACATCGTGGCCGCGTTCAGCAGCTCCGGCGCGGTGCTGGTGCACACCCAGCCGGACCCGGGGCACCCGGACCACGCGGTGAGCCAGGAGGTCACGGCGATCCTGCGGGAGCGGGGCCTGGACGTGGTGCCGCTCCTGGCCCCGGAGCGGCACGAGGTGGACGGTGAGCTGACCGACCACTCCTACGTGAACCACTACGTGGCCAACGGGGTGGTGGTGGCCTGCGCGTTCGACGATCCCCGGGACGAGGCGGCGAGGGCGGTGCTGGAGCGGGTGTACCCGGGCCGTACGGTCGTGCCGGTGGACGCCCGGGACATCTTCGCGTTCGGCGGCGGCGTCCACTGCATCACCCAGCAGCAGCCGGTCTTTCCGTAGAACCAGAACAGAGGACGACGAGATGGCCCGCGCCGGTCGAGGTGTGGGCCGCGACCGGCACCACGCGGCCGGCCAGGGCGGTGGAGGCGACCCGGGCGCAGCCCGGAGACCGGTCCGAGCGGGCGTTCCGGCTGGGGCTGGAGAGCCTGCTGACCGGGCTCGCCGGGCTGCTGTGAGGTGGGCCCGGCGACGCCGGGGAGCCGCTCTCAGCCGATGGTGAAGACGGCCTCCACCTCGACCGGGGAGTCCAGCGGCAGCACGGCCACGCCGACGGCGGAGCGGGCGTGGGCGCCGGTCTCGCCGAAGATCTCGCCGAACAGCTCGCTGGCGCCGTTGATGACGCCCGGCTGGCCGGTGAAACCCGGTGCGCTGGCGACGAATCCGGTCACCTTGAGCACGCCGGTGAGGCGGTCGGCGTCACCGACGGCGGCGGCCGCGGCGACGATCGCGTTCAGGGCCGAGATCCGGGCCAGGTCCTTGGCCAGGGCCGGGTCGACCAGGCCCTCGTCGTCCCCGACCTTGCCCAGCGTGGACAGGGTGCCGTCGACGAAGGGCAGCTGGCCGGCGGTGTAGACCAGGTCCGCGTGCACCTTGGCCGGGATGTAGACCCCGGCCGGGGGCACGACCTTGCCCAGGTCGATGCCGAGTTTCGTCAGGGCGGCGGAGACGCTCATCGGGGCGTTCCTTTCATCGGGTGCGGGGTGACCGGGCCTCCCGCTGACGGGGGACCCGGTCACATACATATCGCAGCCCTCAGCCCGACCAGCCCTCGACCCAGGACTTGGCGTGGGCGTGGCCCACCTTCACCGACGGCAGGTCCTCGCCCGAGGCGAAGATCACGGTGACCTCGGCGTTGGGCGCCCCGCACGCCCGGTAGGCGCGCACCTCGTCGGTGTAACCGTGCCCGTCCGGGCCGATCGACTCGCGAGTTCCCTTGGTGCCGAAGATCTTCGCCACCCTGGCCTTGGTCGCGCCCGGCTTCACCTTGCCGAACTCGGTGACGGTGACGCAGGCCTTGTTCTTCGGGGCCGCCTCGGCGGCGGCCGCTCCCCCGAGCGTCAGGGTGGCCACCACCCCGGCGGCGATCAGTGCTCGGCGCATGACGGGTTTCCTCTCACTTCCCCCCGGGCTCCTCCCGGCTCACCTGCTCCGACGCGCGCCGGGCCCGGCCGGTTGTCAGGTTCCCGAAGGGGCAGCCTCAGGAGAGGTCCACGCTGTCGGTGTCCGCCGTGTGCGGCCGCTTGCCGTTGTAGATCACGACCACCTTGGTGAACAGGCCCTTGCGCACCTTGGTGGCCACGAACTGGGCCGGGTAGGTCCGCATTCCGTCTTCGACGCAGGTGGGCTCGCAGAGGTTGATGTAGACCTGCCCCTTGCCGATCGCGTTGAGGCGTCCCCAGTGCTGCCAGGTGATGCCCGTGGCGCCGTAGTTGTCGTCGGCGCAGGCGAAGGAGATCTGTTTCGGCTCGGCCACCGGTTTCCTGGCGTCGCAGAAGGTCTTGATCCTGATCGGGGTCTTGGTGCGGGCCTGCGCCACCGTCGTCGAGCCCACCAGGGCGCCCAGCGTGATCATCGCGGTGGAACCGATCGCCACGAGCTTCTTCATACTCTCACCGTAGGGAGCCCGGAGTCCTTCCCCCCAGACACCTTTCGGGGGACGGCCGGCCCGGATCAGCCGCCCGTGCCGGCTGCCCACTCCCCCACGGTGACCACCTCGGCCTGCATCGGGAACACCTTGGTCATGAGCACGTCGTGCACCTGCGGATCACCGTCCAGGCAGGCGTCGGCGAGCACCGTGAGGCGGTAGTCCAGGTCGGCGGCCTGGCGCAGGGTGGACAGCACCACGCCGCTGGTGGCCACGCCGGTCAGCACCAGGTGCTCGATGTTCTGGGCCCGCAGCACCATGTCCAGGTCGCTGCCGGCGAACGCCGACACCCGATGCTTGAGCACCACCACGTCCCCCGGCTCCGGGGCCACGTCCGGATGGATCTCGTTGGCCGCCGGGGTGTTCCCGGCGCGGGCGGGCATCCCGCCGAACATCTTGTTACGCGGGTGGATCTCGGGAAACCCTGGCCGGAAGGCGATTTTCACGTAGACGACCGGGACGGCGGCGGACCGGGCCGAGCTGATCGCCGTCCCCAGTTTCGCGAGACACGCCTCGGCCGGATAGCGGGCGAGCACCTGTTCCTGCACGTCCATCACGAGCAGCGCGGTGGTCATGAGCTCTCCTTCGGTAGATCGAGCAGCCAGCGGCGGACGGCACGGCGGCTGGTCAGGACGACGACGTCGGCGTGGGCGGCGTGCTCACTGATCATGACGCGCACCCGCGGGCGCATGCTGCGCCGGAACCCGAGCACGTAGCGGACGAAGTTCCAGGTGATGCGGTCGTAGACCCCCTGGTCGGGGTGCTGGCCCCCTCGGTAGGCGTACCGCCGCCGGAGGATTCCCCACAGGCACACCGGCGGGGGGATGTCGAGGAAGACGACGGTGTCGGCGCGCGCCAGGCGGATGGGCATGCTGGCGGCGTAGTTTCCGTCGACGACCCATCGCGGACCGGCCACGATCTCTTCCTGCCGGGCCGCGAACTCCGCCGGCGGGAGGGTGTTCCAGTCGCCGTCGTAGTAGAGGCCGTCGAGATGGGTGAGGGGCGCGCCGAGGTGGGCGGCCAGGGTGCGTCCCACGGTGGTCTTGCCGCTGCCGCCGCAGCCGAGGATGGCGATCCTGTCCATGCCGCCCGACGCTACCGGCGCCACCGTCACTACCGGCCGGTCGAGGGCCTCAGGCCGGCACCACCCCTTCCGCCGCCGCGATCACCGCTGCCCGCAGAGCGTCCCGCTCACCGGCGCTCTGGAACGTCGCCTCCACGGCGGCCAGCTCCGCGGCCAGGAACTCGGCCGCGCCCCAGCCGAACTGCTCCTGGATCACCCGGAACTCGGAGCTGATCGACACCAGTGACATCCCCCGGTTGTCCGGGTTGATCGTGAGCGTGAAGCCGAGTTCGCGCAGCAGGTCGACGGGGTGGTTGGGCACGCCGTCGACCAGGTTGCCCTTGGAGTTCGAGGTGACGCAGACCTCCAGCGGGATGCGGCGGTCCACCACCCAGCGCGCGGTGCGGCCCAGGGTCAGCTCGCCGCGCCCGGCGGCCCGGGCGGCCGCGACGTCGCGCACGGCGGTGGCGGCACGCAGGGGACGGCCGTCGAGCGCGACGTCCTCGATCACCCGGATCCCGTGGCCCAGGCGCAGGGCGTGGGCCAGGTGCACGGTCTCGTACACGCTGTGCTCGCCCTCGTGCTCACCGGTGTGGATGGTGCACGGCACACCCTCCGCCCGCAGCAGGTCGGTGGCCCGCAGGTGCTCGCTCACCGGGAACCCGTCCTCCGGCCCGGCCAGGTCGAAACCGGCCACGCTGCCGCCCCACTCGCCGTAGGTGGCCACGGTGAGCCGGGCGATCTCGTAGGACAGCTTCGACGAGCGCATACCGCACAGCAGCTGGCGGGCGCGGATCCGCCCGCCGGCGGCGGCCACCTCCCGCTCGCCCCGGGCCAGGCCGTCGGCCACGGCCTCCACGGCCACCCGCAACGGCAGCCCACCCAGCACGTGTTTCTCCGGGGCCCAGCGGGTCTCGCCGTACAACACGCCGTCGGCGGCCGCCTCCAGCACCCACTCACAGGCCGCCCGCGAGATGCTCTCCTCGGTCTGCATCACGGCCGTGGTCAGGCCGAACTTCTCGTCCCAGTGCCCGACCACCGGCTCGGTCACCCGGCCCTTGAACCAGCCGGCCAGGGTGTCCGGGTCGTCGTAGGGCAGCGCGACGCCCGCGGCGGCGGCCAGTTCGATCAGGGTCTCGGGACGCAGCGAGCCGTCCAGGTGGTCGTGCAGCGTCACCTTGGGGAACGCCGCCCACGGCTCCTGCGGCCGCGACCAGCGGGGAAAACCGTCCCGGGCGAAAGACATGATGTGATTTCTCCTTGCAGAAGAGGGGTTTCAGGACGACGGCAGCTGCCCGGCGACCACGCGGCCCCGGGAGACCACGGCCACCAGGTTCTCCGGGCGCAGGTCGGCCAGGTCGTGCGCGGGCCGGCCACGCACCACCAGCAGGTCGGCACACAGCCCGGCCCGCAGGCTGCCGGTCACGCCGTCCAGGCCGACGGCCGACGCCGCCCGCGACGTCGCGGCCTCCAGGGCCCGCCCCGCACTCCAGCCGAACAGGCCCGCCATGGCGCGCACCTCGTCCATCTGATCACCGAACCGCACGTGGTAGCCGTTGGCGTCGGTGCCCAGCACGATCTCCAGGCCGGCCTCCTCGGCGGCCCGCAGCGCCGCGTCACGCCGGCCGACCAGCTCGGCGGCCTTGTGCTGCTGCTCGGGCGTGACCCCGGTGCCGGCCGCGATCCGGTCGTTGATCAGCAGGGTCGGGGCCAGGGTGACGCCCGCGGCCGCGGCCCGCTCCGCCTGCCCGGCCGTGATCAGGGTGCCGTGCTCGATCGAGTCGGCGCCGTGCTCCAGCGCCACCCGCACCCCCTCGGCGGTGTGCGCGTGCGCGGCCACCCGTAGGCCCAGGGCGTGCGCCTCGTCGACGATCGCCGCGATCTCGGCCGGCGTGTGGTTACGCCAGGAGTGCTTGTCCCCCACCGAGAGCACGCCGCCGCTGGTGGCGATCTTGATGCCGTCGGCACCCGAGCGCGCCCAGTGCCGCACCAGCGCCCGGCAGGCGTCCGGGCCGTCGGCCACCGGCGGGCGCTCGCGCACCGCCGCCGGGGTGAACAGGTCGCCGTGCCCACCGGTCATCGAGACCATGCCGAAGGCCAGCACCCGCGGCCCGGTCACGACGTCCTGCTCCAGGGCCCGGCGCAGCGAGAACTGGATGTCGTCGGCGGACAGGTCGCGCACCGTGGTCACCCCGCCCCGCAGCGCCCGCTGGGCCTGGGCCAGGCCGTGCAGGGTGCGCTCCTCGGGCCGGGTGACCAGCGGCCAGCCGAGGAAGTCGGCGCGCGCGGCCGAGGCGTTGCCGACCAGGTGCACGTGCGTGTCGATCAGGCCGGGGATCACGGTGAGGCCGGTGCCGGCCGCCGCGGTGGCCGGCGCGACCGGCGCGACCGCGGTCAGGGTGCCGTCGGCGGACCAGCTGACATCGGCGGGGCCGAGGTCGCGGGTGCCGTCCCACACCGGCAGGCCCGTCAGGTGCCCGGCGGCGGGTCGGGAATCGGTCAGCACGGCTCAGCTCCTGGAGGTACGGCGCGGCACGAACCGCCCGAGCGCGGCTGGGGGACGCATCGTCCGCCCGGACACGACGAGCACCGCGAGGGTGACGAGATAGGGCGCCGCGGTGGGCAGTTCGGCCGGCAACGGGACCACCGCGACCACCACCAGCACGGCCGTTCCGAGCAGCAGCGGGGCCAGCGCGGGGCGCACCCCGGCCGAGCGCAGGCGGGCCACGCCCAGGCCGGCGAACACCACGCCCAGCACCAGCAGCAGGGCCCGGAAGGTCTCCGGCCGGCCCAGGCCCACCGCGTCGGACAGCCCGAACAGGGCGGCCCCCGCGGACAGGCCCGAGGGTGTCCAGTTGCCGAAGATCAGCGTGGCCAGGCCGATGAACCCGCGCCCCGCCGTCTGGCCCTCCACGTAGGCGCGCGAGACCAGCACCAGGTAGCCGCCGGCGAACCCGGCCAGCGCCCCGCCGGTGCACACCGCGATCCAGCGGGTGCGCTGCACGTGCCCGCCGAGCGCGGTCAGGGCGGCCGGTTCCTCACCGGCGGCCCGCCAGTGCAGCCCGAACGGCGTGCGCCACAGCAGGTACGCGCTGGCCGGCACCAGGGCCAGACCGATCAGGGCGGCCAGCGACACGTCGCGGGTCAGGCCCCCGACGATGCCCGCGAACTGCGAGAGCACCGGAAGGTTCGCCCGCTCCAGCGACGCCAGTGCGTCCGCCGTCCCGAAACCGCCCGACAGAAAGGGGATCCCGACCTCGGGCAGGGCGCCGTCGATGCGGGGTGAGCGGGCGATCGTGCCGCCGTCCACGCCCTGGAAGGCGATCTCGGAGCAGAACCGCGCCGCGGCGGCCGCCACCACGTTGACGGCGACGCCCACGACGAGCTGGTTGAGCCCCAGCTCGACGCACAGGAACGCCATCATCGCCCCGACCAGCAGCCCGCCGAGCATGCCGCCCAGCAGCGCGGCCCACGGGCCGAAGTGCCAGCCGCACAACCCGCCCGTCCAGGTGCCGGCCACCATCATGCCCTCCAGGCCGACGTTGATCACGCCGGCCCGCTCGCAGTACAGGCCGCCGAGCGCGACCACCAGGATCGGCACGGTCAGGCGCAGCGCGGAACCCCAGGTGGCGGAGGCGGTGATGCCGGGGGCACCGACGGCGTACCGGGCCAGCACGAGCAGGAGCAGGCCGCCCAGGGCAAGGCCCAGGAAGCGGGCCGGGCGCCGTCCGGGTCTCACGTCGTCCTCCAGGGTGGACGACGGAACTGCTGGCAGCGTGGTGCTCATGGGGTCACCTCGACCGGGTCGGAGCGGCGCCGCGCCCGGGCCCACAGGCCGAACCGGTGCTCGCCGTGCTCGACGATCCAGTAGGCCACGGCCGAGCTGAGCAGCACGACGGCGATGAACAGCTCGCCCACCTCGGTGGGCAGCCGCACCAGGCCGAGTACCTGGGAACTGCGCTCGACGAAGGCCAGCACGTAGGCGCCCAGGGCGGTGCCGACCGGGTGCGAGCGGCCGAGCAGGGCGGCGGCCAGGCCGAGGAACATCAGGTCGGTGGGCATGGTGCCGTCGTAGCGGTGGGCCACGCCCAGCACGTGCGGCAGCCCGACCAGCCCGGCCACGCCGCCGGACCAGAGCATGGCCTGCACCACGCGGCGGTTGACGGGGATGCCCGCCGAGGCGGCCGCGTCGGGTGACAGGGCGGCGACCTGGAGGGTGTAGCCGAACACGCTGCGCCGCTGCACGAGGTGGTACACCAGGCCGCAGATCACCGCGACCAGCAGGAAACCCGAGACGGCGGTGCGGTTTCCGTCGCCCAGGTCGAACAGGTCGGGCATCGAGCCGCCGGCGCCGATCATCCGGGTGCCGGTGTCCTGGCCGGTGTCGGCGCGGAACACGTGCGCGAGCAGGATGGCGATGGTGGTGGTGGCCACGGCGTTCATCAGGATCGAGGTGATCACCTCGTTCACGCCGCGGTAGATCTTCAGCAGGGCGGGCACGAGGGCCCACAGCCCGCCGGCCACGGCCGAGGCGAGCAGGGTCAGGGGCAGGGTGATCACGGCCGGGAACGGCAGGGCGGCGGCGACCACCGCGCCGGTCAGGGCCGCCACCCGGTACTGGCCGTCCACGCCGATGTTGAAAAGGCCCATGCGCAGCGCGAAGGCGGCCGCGATCCCGGCCAGGTAGAGCGGCACGGCGTTGTTCAGGGCGATCACCAGCGAGTTGCGCTGCGTGCCGTACTGCCACATCACCTGGTAGGCCGAGGCCGCCGAGTAGCCGCTCACGGTGAGGAAGAGCGTGGTGACGGCGAGCGCGATGAGGATCGAGATCACCGGCGGGGCGAGGGCTCTCAGCACGTGGCGGGTCATGCGGCACCGGTGTGGCGGGCGCCGGTCATGTGTTCTCCCAGGGTGGTCGGGTCCAGGTCGTGCGGGTCGAGCTCGGCCACCAGCCGGCCGCGGTGCAGCACCAGCAGCCGGTCCGACAGCGCCAGCAGTTCCTCCAGGTCGGCGGAGACCAGCAGGGTGGCCAGGCCGCGGTCGCGGGCGGCCACCAGCTCGCCCCAGATCGCCGCCTGGGCGCCGATGTCGACGCCGCGGGTGGGGTGGGCGGCGAGCAGGACCCTCGGCTGCCCGCGCAGTTCGCGGCCGACCACGAACTTCTGCTGGTTGCCGCCGGACAGGGCGGCGGCCGGGGTGCCGGGGCCTGCGCCGCGCACGTCGTGGCGGGCGATGATCTCGGCGGCGGCGCGGGTGGCGGCGCGCCGGTCGAACCACGGGCCGCGGCGCACCGGTGGACGCGTGTGGTAGCCGAGGGCGCTGTTGTCGCGCAGCGTCATCGGCAGCACCAGGCCGTCGCGGTGGCGGTCCTCGGGGATGTAGGCCAGGCCCCGGGCGCGCCTTTCGGCGGTCGGCAGGCCGGACACGTCCTGGCCGGCCAGCTCGACCGTTCCGTGGGCCGGGGTGCGCCCGAGCAGGGCGAGCAGGAGCTCGGACTGGCCGTTGCCCTCCACGCCGACGACGCCGACGATCTCGCCGGAACGCACGCTCAGGTTCACGTCGTGCAGAAGTGGTACCTCGCCGGGCCTCCCGACGCCCAGGGCGCCGGTGCGCAGCACCACCTCCTGGCCCGGGGGTGCGGTGCGCGGCTCCACGTGCGGCATCTCGACCTGCACCATCATCGCGGCCAGGTCGCGGGCCGTGGTGTCACCGGGCAGGGTGTGACCGGCCACGCGGCCGGCGCGCATCACGGTGATCTCGTCGGCGAAGGCGAGCACCTCGTCGAGCTTGTGCGAGATGAACACCACCGCGGCGCCCTCGGCGGTGAACGCGCGCATCGCGCTGAACAGGGCCTGGGCCTCGCTGGGGACCAGGACGGCGGTGGGCTCGTCGAGGATGATGACGCGTGCCCTGCGGTAGAGCACCTTGAGGATCTCCACGCGCTGGCGGGCACCGACCCCGAGATCCCGCACGTAGGCGTCCACCGGCACGTCGAAACCGTGCCGGTGCGCCAGCTCCGCCACCCGGCGCCGGGCCGTGGCGGCGTCCAGCCGCCAGCGGCCCGGCTCGTCGCCGAGCACGACGTTCTCCCACACCCGCAGTGCGCCCGCGAGCAGGAAGTGCTGGTGCACGATGCCGACGCCGAGCCGCTGCGCCTCGCGCGGGGAGCGCAGGTCGTGGCGGCTGCCGGCGACCTCGATCGTGCCCGCGTCGGGGCGTTCCTCGCCGGCCAGGATCTTCATCAGCGTCGACTTGCCGGCCCCGTTCTCGCCCACCACCGCGTGCACGGTGCCGGGCGAGACGGTGAGGTCGACACCGTCGTTGGCCACGACGTTCTCGAAGCGCCGGACGATCCCGCGCAGCCGGACCAGCGGCTCGGTCGTCGCGGTCACAGCGCGGAGGGGACCTTGATGTCGCCGTCGGCGATCTTCTTCGCCGCCGCGTCGAGCTGGTCGGCGTAGGCGTCGACGAAGCCGCCGGAGGTGGAGTAGCCCACGCCGCCGTTGGCCAGGTCGAACTGCTGCTCGCCGGTCTTCAGGTCGCCGGCCAGGTACTGGCTGATCGAGTCCTTGACCGCGACGTCGATGTTCTTCGTGGCGGAGGTCAGGATGTACGGCTTGATCTTGGCGTCGACCTGCTCGTACACGTCGCCGTCCACACCGATCGCCCAGTTCTGCCGGGAGGAGCTGCTGGAGTCGGCGGCCTCCTCGTACACGCCCTCGCCGGAGCCGCCGGCGGCCGCGTAGACCACGTCGGCGCCGTCGGCGTACATCGTGGCGGCGGCCTCCTTGCCCTTGGTCGGGTCGGAGAAGCCGGTGAAGTCGCCGAGCGGGGAGAGGTAGGTGGAGTCGACGGTGATGTCGGGGTCGACCGACTTGGCGCCGGCCTCGTAGCCGCCGAGGAAGTTCTGGATGCTCGGCTGGTTCACCCCGCCGACGAACCCGATGTGCCCGGACTTGCTGGCCAGGGCGGCGGCCATGCCGACCAGGTAGGACGACTCCTCGGCGGCGAACGAGACGGTGGTGGCGCCCTCGATCGTCGTGCCCTTGTCCACGTCGACGGCCACGAACGCGGTGTCCGGGTGGTCGGTCTCGGTCATCGGCGTCGTCCACTGGAAACCGATGCCGACGGCCAGGTCGGCGCCCTGCTGGAGGGCCAGGTCGACACGGTCCTGGTAGTCGTCGGTGTTCGGGCTGGACAGTTCCAGCGGCGTGAACGACGAGTCCTTCTGGGCCTGGGTGAAGCCGGCGTAGGCGCTGTCCTGGATCGAGTGGTCGCCGGTGGTGCCGTACAGCAGGGCCACGGTCTTTCCGTCGCCGGAGGCCTGCGCGGTGGTCGTCGCGGCCTTCTGCCCGGAGCAGCCGGTCAGGGCCAGGGCCGTGACGACGGCGCCGGCAGCCAGGGTGCGGTGCGCGCGGTTCATGGGTCTCCTTGCTAAGACATCGATTGCACATGGTTCGTGGGCTCACCCGCACGGGGAGTGGTGGCCGACGCCGTCGACGAGTATCAGGAGCTGGTGTTTCTTGGCTGTTGCCGATCGCTTTCAGATGCGGGACGGTATGGCAAAGCGTGAAATCGTTTGCCTATAGTTGCCGCGTCCTCTTGCACCGCCCCCACCTCCGGCAGGGAGAACGCCTTGGGCGCAGCCACGCTCGCCGACGTCGCGGCCCGGGCCGGCGTCTCGGTCGCCACCGCCTCCCGCGCGCTCAGCGGCTCACGGCCCGTCGCCCCGGACAAGCGCCGCCGGGTGCTGGAGGCCAGCCGGGCGCTCGGCTACCAGCCCAACGCCGTGGCCAGCGCCCTGCGTGCCTCGCGCACCCGCACCGTCGGGCTGCTGCTGCCGCGTTACTCCACGCTGTTCCTGTCCGCGCTGATCGAGGCGGTCAGCACCTCGCTCGACGACCACGACGTCGCGCTGGTACTGCGGCACGCCGACCCGGACGAGGCCTTCGACACCCATGTCCGTGCCCTGCGGGCCCGCCGTGTCGACGGCATCGTGCTGTCGGCGCCGAGCATCGAGGCCGGCCGGGCCGCCGTGGCCGGTGCCGGTGACGTGCCGGTGGTGCAGGTCGGCCGGTTCGTCGACCCGGACGCCACCGACTCCGTCGGCCTGGACGAGGACCGCGCCACCGGGCTGCTGTCCGACCATCTGGCCGCCGGTGGCGCTCGCCACGCCTTGGCGGTGGGCCTCGACCCGGCCACACCGGCCGACCGGCGCCGGCTGGCCGCCCTGCGCACGGCCGGTGAGCAGGCCCGGCTGTCGCTGCGGGTGGCGGCCTTCGACGGGTCGGACCTGAACGGTGGCATCCGGGCCGGCGAAAGACTGGTCGCGCAGGGCTTTTCCGGGCACGACTCGATCGTCGCGGCGAACGACGAGGTGGCCGCCGGGCTGATGGCGGTGCTGCGCCTGAACGCCGTGCGGGTGCCCGGCGACGTCCAGGTCGCCAGTCTGCTCGACCTCACCCCCGGCGCCCGCACCCACGCCGTCACCACGCTGCGCCACCCCTGGCCGGCCATGGGGCGTGAGGCCGTGCGCCTGCTGCAACAACCCCGCAGACCTGAGGACGACGTGGCCCGCCGGGTCCAGCTCGCCCCCGCCCTGGTGATCGCCCCCTCGACCCGATCACCCGAAACCGTTTCAGCACAGGAGAAATCGTGATCGACGCCTACCGCACCCCCTGGCCCCAGGTGGCCGAGCACCTGCGCACCGGAGAGGGCCTCGCGTTCCTGCCCTTCGGCGCGCTGGAACAGCACGGCCCGCACCTGCCGCTGGGCACCGACACCGCGACCGCCACCGCCGTGGCCCGGCGCCTGGCCACCCGCCTGGACGCGGTGCTGCTGCCGCCCGTGCACTACGGCGACACCTGGAACAACGCCGGCTATCCCGGCACCCTGTCGCTGTCGGCCGCCACCGTCACGGCGATCGCCGTGGACATCGGCAAGGCGCTGGCCGCCTCCGGGGCCGGGGCGCTGGTGGTGGTCAACGGCGACTGGGGCAACCGGAATCCGTTGTACAGCGCCATTCGCACGCTCCAGGACGAGCAGGTGATACCGGCCCTCGCCCTCGACCACCCGGGCTGGGACGCCGCGGCCACCGCCCTGCGCACCAGCCGCGAGGCCGCGCCGGGCCTGGCCCACGCCGAGGAGCTGGAGACCTCGCTCATGCTCGCCATCGACCCGGACACCGTGCACCCGGAGCGCTACGTCAGTTGTTACCCGGCCTTCCCCTCCGACTTCGGCACCCGGCCCATGCAGTTGCACCCGTTCTCCGAGTCCGGCGTGTTCGGCGACCCGGCCCCGGCCACCGCCCACACCGGCGAGGCCCTGCTCGACGCGGTGGTCGAGGGGTCACTCGCCGTGCTGGAAGACCTGCGGGCGCAGGTGCGGGCGCGGCGCGGCCTCTGAGACCTGCCGCCGGAAAGGAGACTTCACGACCGACGGACCTCAGGGCCCCCGCGGCCCAGCGGTCAGCGTTCAGCGGTCAGCGGCACTGCGGCCCAGCGACGCTGCGGCCCAGCGGCACTGCGACGCAGCGACGCAGCGGATCAGCCGGCGGTCGCCGAGGCCGTGGCCGACGCCGTCGGCACCGAGATACCGCAGGCGGTGAGGGCGGCCTGAACGTTCTCGTCCTGGAGCAGCTCGGTGAACTGGCCGCCACCCTGACCGCCACCCTGACCGCCACCCTGACCGCCACCCGGCCCACCGCTGGGCATTCCGCTGGGCCCACCGCTGGGCATGTCCGTCGGCATCCCGCTGGGCATACCGGTCGGGCGTTCACCGGCGCCACCGCTGGGCATGTCGGTCGGGCGCCGGCCCCCACCGCTCGGCGTCGGCACCGAAATACCGGCGGCCGTCAGGCATTCCTGGATCTGCTGGTACTGTCCGTCGCCCCCGCCGAAGCCTCCCCCGCCCCCGGGACCGCCGGTGGCCGAGGCCGTGGACGAGCCCGCGGACGAGGACGCTCCGGACGACGAGCCGCCACAGGCGGCCAGGGCGAGCAGGAGCGCCGGGGCGAGGGCCAGTACGGCGAGAGACCTGCGGGTGCGAAGCATCGGGTGGAACTCCTTCTCCTGGATTCGGCAGACCTGGTGCGAACTCGCTCAGCGGGCGGTGATGCCTGACGCGGTGACGGTTCCGTCGTCCGCGGTGGTTCCGGTCACCGACACCGACACGCCCTCGGCCAGACCACCGAGCGCGGTCGCGGAGGAGTCCGAGATCGTCGTCCCCCTGGGAACTTTCACGGTGACCTCGGTGCCGGCGAAATTCTTCACCGTGAGGGTGCGGCCGGACACCCCGACGAGGGTGCCCACGACCACGGGTGTGCCGGTGGTGGCGGCGGGGGTGCTGCCGGAGCCCTGCGTCGTCCCTGGTTGAGAAACCCCACCGGAACTCTCACCGACCCCCTGACCCGAGCCCTGACCCGAACGCTGGCTCGAACCCTGACCACCGCCGGCGAACCCGCCACTGCGACCACCGCCCGGGAAACCGCCTGCGCCACCGGGGAATCCGCCCTGGCGACCACCGGAGGCCAGGCCGCCGGCCAGCGTCCCCGAACCGCCGCCGGGAGAACCGGACCCGGCGGCGCCGAAGTGCTGCTGCACCACGGCACCGCCGATGAAACCGACCCCGGCCAGCACGGCGGCGGCCAGCGCCGCGGTGACCCGGTTGACGCGGGGGCCGGTCTCGGCGAACAGGTCGAGGTCGTCGTCGGCCGGGGTGATCGGGGCGCCGTCCCATTCCTGTTGCCCGGGAACGGGTTCGAGCGGTGAGGCAGGGGGCGGCGTACGGGTCACGCGCGGAACTCCTTGGGCGCCGGTAGCGAACTCTCCTGTGTCGACGCCACAGAGTCCTCACATGCACTGAACAAGAACTGTGCCGAGGCTATGAATGGGCTATGTACCTGTGTGCTGCGCAATTCGTTATCAACCGGAACACCTCAGCCCAGCGCCACGAGCCGGTCGAGCATCCGCTCGTTCGCGCCGACCACGATGGACAGGTGCCCCTCGCCGGTCAGCAGGTTGACGTCCGCACCCGGCACCGCCGAGGCCAGGTGACGGCCGTGCGCGAACGGCACCATCAGGTCCAGGTCGCCCTGCCAGATCGTGACCGGGCCGGCGATCTCGTCGAGCGAGAACCCCCAGTCGCGGGTGAAGGCGATGTCGTCGTCGAGCCATCCGTCCACGCCCAGGCGCAGTCCCTCGGCCATGCCGGCGGCCAGTTCCTCGCCGTAGGCGTCGGTCATCACCGCCCGGTCCACGTCGGGCAGCACCGAGGCGAGGGCCTCGATCACGCCCGCGGCGGTGGCCGTGACCAGGCCGGCGCGCTGCTCCTCCAGGTACGGCCGCGCCACCGGCTCCCCGTCGAGCACCGTGCCGAACTCGATCAGGTTCTCCTCGCCCATCCCGTCGAGGAAGTCCAGGCCGGACACGCCGTAGGGCGCCACCCCGGCGATCACCAGGCTCGCGCGCACCCCCGGCAGCCGCGCCGCGCAGGCCAGGGCGTGCGGGCCACCGCCGGAGTGCCCGGCCACGAAAAACTCTTCCGCACCGATGAATTCGAGCACCGCACGGGTGTCGTCCACCACGTCCACGACGCTGCGCCCGGCCTTGCGGTGCGAGCCGCCGTATCCCGCGCGGGAGGCGATCACCAGAGCCAGGCCGCGGTTCTTCGCGGCCTGCTCCAGCCCGGCCGGGGCCAGGCGCGAACCCGGCGTGCCGTGGTGGAACACCAGGGGGATCCCGCCGTCCTGGCCCCCGGTGTACAGCTCCAGGGCCCGGCCGTCGGGGAGGGTGAGGGTGTGGTCCGTCATGGCCACGATGGTGACACAGCCCGGACGGCGGAAAACCGGCGGCAGATCATGACTCCGGCGGGAATACTGCCCGCATGATCCTCCTGCTCCCCGCCGACCCGCTGCGCCCGCGCCGTCCCGACGGGCATTTCGCCGCCGAGGCCGGCCGGGCCCGCGAGAACGGCCTCGCCGTGGCCCTGGTCGATCACGACGAGCTGACCCGTCCGCACGGCGCGGGCCCGGCGATCGCCCGGGTGCCGCGGGGCGGCCTCGCGCTCTACCGCGGCTGGATGCTGAGCTCACGGCAGTACGAGGCGTTCGCCCAGGCGCTGCGCGAACGCGACGTGACCCTGGTGACGGACCCCGCGCGCTACCGCCGCGCCCACGAGCTGCCGGGCTGGTACGAGGCCCTGCGCGAGGTCACCCCGCGCACGGTGTGGAGCGAAGGAGCTGATCTGTCAGACGGTTTCGACGAGGCCTGCCGCCGGCTCGGGCCGGGCCCGGCGGTGCTGCGCGACCACACCAAGTCGATGAAGCACTACTGGCACGAGGCCGCCTTCATCCCCCGGCTCGCGGACCCCGTCCGCGCCGAGCAGGTCCTGCCCTAGGGATTCACGCCGTACAGCAGCCGCAGGATCGCATCGGTGAGGGCATCCACGAGCTCGTCGCCGGAGGCCCCGGGGTCGGCGTAGGCCTGGGTGAACGTGATGGTGCGCAGGTCGATCACCATCTTGGCCAGCAGCGCCGGCGGCCCCGCGACCGTCCGCCCGGCCGCGGCATCGCGTTCGATGCGCTCGCGGAACAGGGCGCACCCCTGGTCGACGAGAGCGGCCCGGACCTGCATGACCTCGGGGCCCGGGTCGGGGGTCACGAACGCCTCCCTCAGCCACCGGCCGTCGAGTTTCCAGCGAGCCAGCCCGGCCGACAGACAGCGGCGCAGGGCGTCACGGTCCAGGCCGTCGGAGGCCAGCCACTCGGCCGTCTCCGCGTCGGCCACGGCGATCTCCTGATCGATCAGCGCCGCGAGCAGGGACTGCTTGGACTCGAAGTAGAAGTAGAACCCGGAGCGGGCGATGCCTGCCGTGGAGGCGAGCTCGTCGATCGTGACCTGACCGATCGACTTCTCCCGCAAGATCGTGCGCGCGGCGTCGATCAGCGCGCGCTCGCGCTGATCGCCCTTCGTGGGTGGACGGCGGCTCCGGCTGGCTGACACCCCTCGACCATATCCGGCTTCGACCAAACTCGACGCATCAGTTATTTTTCTCGACACCGTGTTGATAAATATGAGCATCGTGTCTAGCTTGAAGCCGCAACGCCTGACCCGTGTCTACGGAATCGTTGAGGAGAAGTGATGTTTCAGGCACTGGAGAACAAGGTCGCCCTGGTCACCGGTGGCAGCCACGGCATCGGACGGGCCATCGCCGAGCGCTTCGCCCGCGACGGCGCAGTGGTCGGCATCGGGTACGGCCACGACGCGGACTCCGCCACGAACGTGGTGGAACAGATCCGCAAGGCCGGCGGCAGCGCCTTCGCGGTGCACACGGAACTGGGGCTGCCCGGTGACGCGGCCCGACTGTGGGCGGCCTTCGACGCGGCGGGACGGGAGTACGCGCTCGACGGCCGGATCGACGTTCTCGTCAACAATGCTGCCAAGGGCAGTTTCGCTTACCTGGCAGACGTGACGGAAGAGTCGTTCGACCAGGTGATGGCGATCAGTGTGAAGGCGCCGTTCTTCATCACCCAACAGGCATTGCCGCGCCTGCGCGACGGCGGCCGGATCATCAACATCTCCAGCCTGTCGGCCACGCTCGCGTCCCCGTACGCGATCGCCTACGGCGTGGCCAAGGGCGCCCTGGACGCGTTCACTCTCTCGTTGGCCCAGGACCTCGGCTCCCGCGGCATCACGGTCAACTCGGTCGCCCCTGGTGTGATCCGCACCCGCAACAACGCCCACCTCGATCAGGACGAGCAGGCCGCGGCGAGGGCCGTGGCCCGCATGGCCCTGAACCGGCTCGGCGAACCCGAGGACGTCGCCGACGTCGTCGCCTTCCTCGCCTCCCGGGACGGCCGCTGGGTGACCGGTCAGGTCATCGACGCCTCCGGCGGGACCGCGTTGTGATGATGGCGTCGAGTGAAACTCGGGCGGTCAGGCGCGGCGTGCTGGGCCCCGGTGCCGGGCCCTCGGGCACCGGCCACCCGCATCCGTCACCTGCCGGGAAGGTCTGCCGGATCAGGGCCACGAGCGTCTCGATCAGAGTGTGGGTGGCCCACCCGGCCACGAAACGGCCGGGCGGGTCACCGCCACCATCAACCCTCCGCGCTCACCTTTCCGGCCGCGAACTGTGCGGCGTCGCTGACACTGCCGTTGCTGGCGTAGGTGAGGTGGGCCAGCGAGTTGGCTCCCCCGCCGCAGACCGGGTCGCCGGTGTTGCAGTACGACTTGGCCTTGCCCCCGTAGAGCTCACTGCTGTCTTCGATGGTCTGGCGCGACAGCCCCAGCGGGTTGCCGAACACCACGACCGCCGCCACCCGCGGCGCCAGCTCGTCCGGGATCGCCGAGCCCCGGCCCAGCGTGGTGGGGATGCCCAGGGCGATGTCGGTGACACTCGCCCCCTGTGAGTAGCCACCCAGCACGAACTGGGTGTCCGGGCAGGCCTGGGCCTGCTCCACCACGTGCTCGGTCATGTCGGTGGCACCGGCCCCGGCACTGCTCTGGTCGTAGGCGGCCGCGTACTGCACCGCGTAGGAGGTGACGCTGCGGCCCTCCAGCTGCGAGCTCAGCCCGCTCACCAGCGGGGTGCCGGTGATGCCCAGGCCGGGCATCTCTCCGCTGCCGCGCGCGAACACCACCTCCACGTCGGAACACCCGGACGCCGGAACGGCCTGCGCCGCCGGGCCGCCGGCCGAGACCACGGCCGTGACGGCGGCCGCGGTGACGGCACCGGCGGCCAGCAGGCGAATCCTGTTGCTGGACATGTGTGAACACCTCTGGTTCTTCGATGGTCAGGGCACGTCCACGCTGACGCAGCCGACCACAACCACCGGTTAGGGCAGAGCTAAAGGCAGCACCAGCTTGGAACATCCAGCACCGCCAACCCCAAAAGCATCACCGGACAACCCGGATCGTGCCGCTGCCGATCTGGGGCGAGGAACCGCCGGTCAGGGTCCAGCGGTAGGTGCCGGCCCGCACCGCGCGGCCCGACCCGGTGCGCCCGTCCCACGTCGCCCGCACCAGCCCACCCGGGAACCCTTGCCGCTGTTCAGGTTGCGGTAGAGCACCCGCCCGGCCCCGGTG
This sequence comes from Kineosporia corallincola, assembly GCF_018499875.1. Lineage (GTDB taxonomy): Bacteria > Actinomycetota > Actinomycetes > Actinomycetales > Kineosporiaceae > Kineosporia > Kineosporia corallincola. Next base: position 396,226 of record NZ_JAHBAY010000002.1, read on the forward strand.
TGCCACAGCACGCGCGGCCCGAACAGGTCGGCCGGCTGATCGCCCAGGTCCAGGGCGGGCCACAGGTCCCGGTCACCCACGACCCGCACCTGCCCACCGGCCAGGCTCCAGGCCCCGGACTGCTTGAGCGGCGGGTCCGCCGGGGGCCACGGCCGGCTCTGCCCGAACCGCTCCGGCTTCCCGTCGCCCCACAGCGTGTACCGCCCGACGGTCCGGCTCAGCGACCGAGGGCCGGAGACGCTCAGGGCCGGGCCCCGGCTGCCCGCCGGGTACATCACATCCGGCCCGTCCGGCCCGCTCACCGTTCGCTTCCCCACGCCGACCGGCGTCCCCCGCGCGTCCCGGATCAGGCGGCGGGTGACGACCGACGCGACGTTCTCCTCCGGCAGCGCCGCGCGGCGCTGTGTGTAGGCCAGAACGCCCGCGTCGAGCCCCACGTCGGCGATGACGTCGCGGACGCGGCCCACGGTGCCCAGGCGCGTGGCCTCGGCCGTCACGTCGTCCCCCACCCGGTACACCCCGGCGGTGGCCGCGACGTCGCCGCCGAGCCCCAGGTACAGGTGGCCGTCGTCGAGTGCCATGCCGTCCAGACCCTCGACCGTGCGGCCGGTTCCGCCCAGCGGCGCCACGGTGCGCCAGGTGGTGCCGTCCCCCTGCCGCACCCGGCCCACCTGTGGCTCACCCGGGCCGCTGAGCTGGTCGGCCACCACGACCACGTCGTCGTCGGCCACCACGGTGCTGCCCCACAGGGACGGCTGCGAGGTCAGGCCCCCAGGTCGTGCACCGTGCCGCCGGCCCGCTCCCGGCGGTGCGCCGTCACCGCGAACGTCCCCGGGCCGGTCCGCCCGTAGCCGATCCATACCTCCGAGTGCGGGGTCAGCGCCATGTCCAGCACGCCCACACCGGTGCCGTCGTCGGCCATCTCGGCCAGCTTCTCGACCGTGCGGCCGTCGTCGGTGATCAGCACGGTGCGCCGGGAGACCATGAACTCCTCGTCCTCGCCCGGCGAGCGCAGCGAGTACGACACCAGCGTGCGCTCCCCGTCGCCCACCGCCTCCGGCCCGAGCAGGGCGTCTTCCGGAATACCTTTCAGCAGAACCTGTTCCGTGCCCTCGTCACGGTGCTCGCTGAGTGTCTCGCCGTGCAGGCCGAGCCATCCGTGCGGGGTCCAGCCCAGCGGCACGTCCTCGGTCTCGCGCGACGAGCGCTCACCGGTGGCCAGGTTCACCGTGTGCAGCAGCCACCGGCCGTACTCGACGTTCTGCGCCCAGCGCAGAACGTCGCCGGTCAGGTCGTCGGGGCCGTAGGCGTCCTGGTCGTGACGGCCGACCACGCTCAGCCGCCCCGGATCGCTCACCTGACCGGTCATCAGGGTGCCCCCGTCCCGCACCACCGCCGCCCGCCCGTCGCTGACGCCCAGCAGACGAAGCGTCGCATCGGACGGCAGGGTGGGCCGCACCCGGATCACCTCCGACGTCGCCCGAACCCGTTCCCCGCGAGCGCTGTTCGGACCGTTGTGCAGCCCGTCGTGCAGCCCCGCCCCCGACAGCACCAGGGCCAGCAGTCCCGACGTCGCCGCCGTCTGTCTCCGGCCAGTGGTCGATTCCATGGATCCCCCTCATCCGGTTCCTGGTCTTCCCTACCGCTCGCCGGTCATCTCGACCGTGCCACCGACCGCCGTGAGCCCGGTGCCGGTGAGCGTCCACCGGTAGCGTCCGGGCCTCACCGTCCGGCCGCTCCCGGTCCGCCCGTCCCAGGTCACCCGGATCAGGTCGTGCCGCCCCTTCGGCGTCAGCGTCCGAATCACCTTTCCGTCACGCCTAATTCGCAACCGTGGGCGCCCGATCGGCGCGGTCACGTCGAACTGCGCCCGCCACCGCTGCCCGCCCGTCACCCGTTCCGGGGCCAGCGAGCTGATCAGCTCCGGCCGGGCCCTGACCGCGAGAGCCAGCCTCCGCACCTCGATCTCGCCGGACGCCGTGACACCGGCCAGCACGTCGTCATCAATCTGGTAGGGAGCCACCAGGCCGGTCGCGACCGGCGCCGATCCGGATCGCCCGAGATCCAGCGTGTGCACCCCGTTCTCGCGGTCGGTCCAGGAGAGCACGTCGCCGTCCAGCCGGATTGCGCGGGCCGCCTCCGCCGGCACCACCCGCGCCGTCGTCCTCTTCCAATCATGGACGACGATCCGCCCGTCCGCGTCCACCCAGGCGTACCGGTGCGCCCCGATCGCCACCGGGCCGGCCGCCCCCGACCCGGCCAGCACCCGGGCTCCCTTGCCGGTGGCCAGATTCCGGTACAGAACGGGACCGCCCGGCGTGCGCCAGATCACCCGCGGCCCGTACAGGTCGGCGGGCTGGTCACCGAGATCCAGCCGGGTGTCGAGCATTCCGAGGTCGGTAACCTGCACCCTCCCGCCGACCAGGCTCCAGGCACCCGACTGCCTCACCCGCAGCCCGTCCGGCGGCCATCCCGCAGACGTGGTTCCGTAGGCCAGGCTGTCCGGTTCGCTCCACAGCACGTACCGGGTGGTGAAGCGGGTGAGGGCCCGGCCGCCGGACAGGCTCAGGGCCGGGCCACGGCTGCGTGACGGGTACATGACCACCGGCACCAGCACGTCACCCGCGTTGCGGGCGCCGAGCCCGGTCAGCCGCCCGTCCCGCGCCCGGATCAGCGTGCGCGACAGCAGGGGCACGTCGTAGGCCGGCGGCAGAGCGGCGTCACGTTCGGTCCAGGCCAGGCGCCCGCCGCTGAGCGCCACGTCCGCGATCAGGTTGCGCACCCGCGGGACGGTCGCGAAACGGGTTGCCCTGCCGTCGTTACCGGCCCGGTAGACGCCCGCGGTGGTGGCGCCGGCGGTGCAGGGTCATGCCGTCAGCGCCGTCGGCCGTGGCCCAGACCTCCGAGCCCGGTGCCAGCGCCAGCCCGGTGCCGAAACCCCCGCCGGACGAGCCCTTCCCGCTCTCGGCCAGGGTCTCGACGGTTTCACCCCCGTCGGTGACGAGCACGGTGCGGCGGAACCCGGCCGGGTCACGGCCCCCGGCGAAGGTGTACGAGATCAGGGTGCGCTCGCCGTCGCTGACCACCTCGGTGCCGAAGGTGTCGGACGACGCCCCTTCCGGCAGCCCCCGGAACAGTACGCGGCTGCTGTCGCCGTGGTGCTCGACCAGGGCGTCGTCCTGCTGTTCCAGCCACCCGCCGGGAGTCCAGGCGACCAGCCCGCCGGAGGTCTCCCGGGTGGAGGACTCGCCGGTGACCAGGTTCAGCGTGTGCAGCGTCCGGGCCGGGTAGCGCCCGTCCTCCATCCAGCGCAGCAGGTCGCCCCGCAGGTCGACGCCGCCGGAGGAGTCCTGCTCCAGCCGGCCGGTCGCGGTCATCAGGCCCGGACGCTCCACCCGGCCGGTCAGCAGCGTGACCCCGTTGCGGACCGCGGTCACCCGGCCGCCATGGACACCCAGCAACCGCAACCGCGTGGTGGCCGGGAGGGCGGGCCGCACATGGAACACCTCGCCCACGTCCGGCCGCGCCCCCTCACCGGGCCCGGTCACCACGCCACCGGCCGGGCCGGCACCGGACAGCACCGATCCGCAGATCAGGAGCGGCACCAGAACCGGCACGCGCGCCATCATCGCCGCGAACCCCGCGAAGAATCCCGCGAACCCCGCGCGCCATCGGCCCGGCCCGGATCCCATCACGCCCCCGATCACCCGGCGGACCCCCACGTCCTCACCGGATCGGGCTCACCGTAGCGTCCGGGGGCCTACGCCACAGCGGTTTTCGCCGTCCTTACCCCTACGGCCACTGCGGCAGGGCGGGCATGGCGCCCGACTTGGACAGGAACGCCCGCTCCACCAGGTTGCGCACCGGCGGCAGCGCGGCGAAACGGTGCCCAGCCTCCAGCACCCGCAGGCCGGGCCGCGAGCGGGGGAACATGATCCGGGGCACGCCGGGCGGGAAGTTCTGCACCTTCTCGGCATAGGGTCGCATCAGCCGCTCGTAGGCGGCGAAAGCCGTTGCGGGACCATCGCTCCGGTAGGAACGGGCAAGTTCTGCCCCGAGCACCCAGGCGCCGACCAGGGCCAGGCTGGTGCCCATGCCGGAGGGTCCGGAGGCCCAGGCGGCGTCCCCCAGAAGCACCACGCGCCCGCGGCTGTAGGAGGGCAGGCGGACCTGCTCGAAGCGCTCGAAGTAGAACTCCTCCGGGCGGGCTGCGAAACCGTCGAGCACGCGCGGGGTCTCCCAGCCGACGTCGGCGAAGGCGGCGCGCAGCACGGCCATCTGCGCCTCGAACCCGAGGTTCTCCAGGCCCAGGGGCCGGGTGAAGAAGGCCAGGTTGGCGCGGATGGTGCCCTGGTTGTCGGGACGCATCGAGACCATCCGGCTGCCGGTGGCGGTGAGCCAGCGCCACCAGTCGTCGTCGGCCGCGCTGCGGTCGATGGTGCCGTAGGCGATGTACTCGCCGAGGTCGCGGCCGCCGGTCGCGTCGCCGAAGACCAGCCGGCGGGTGCGCGAGCGCCGTCCCTCGGCCACGACCATCAGGTCGTAGCGTTCGCGGCCGCCACCGGCCAGGGTGACCTCCACGCCGTCGGCGTCCTGCTGCACGGCGGTGACGTGGTCGCCGTAGCGGCGGGGCACCTCGCCGTCGGTGAGCGAGGTCAGCAGTTCGGACAGGTCGCCGCGGAGGATCTCGATCTCGGCGGTCGGGCCGTCCCGGCCCTCCTGGGCGGGGAACGAGGCGTAGACCCGGCCGGTGCGGTCGAGGAATCGGGTGCCCACCTCGCCGGTGCGACGGGCCCGCACCGCCTCCCGCAGGCCCATCGCGTCAATCACGTCACGGCCGGCGTCACGGATGTCGATGTTCTGCCCGGCCGTGCGCGGGGCGGGTGCCCGCTCCAGCAGGACCGGGGAGAACCCGGCCCGGCGCAGGGCCCAGGCCGCCGCGGGTCCGGCGATGCTTCCACCGGTCACCAGGACGCTCGTACTCATGAGGGCTGCTCCCTGTTCGTCGTCCACCATTAAACACTTCACAGTGAAGTTACTACTGCGGTGAAGTGTTGCATGTCGTGAAGTACATTGGCGCCATGGACGACGAGGTGCCCCCGTTCCCGGCGGTGCTGGAGCCCGGCCCGCGCCTGGACCTGCTCGACCGGCTGCGCTCCTACGCGGGGCTGTACGCGGAGATGGCCCGGCTGACCGCACGGCGGCTGTCGCTGCACACCACCGACGTCAACGCGCTGGTCGAGGTGCTGTGGGCCGAGCGGACGGGCGAACCGCTCACCCCGGCACGGCTGGCCGAGCGGGTCGGGCTCACCTCCGGCGCCACCAACGCGCTGGTGAACCGGCTGGAGACAGCCGGTTACGTGACCCGCAGCCGCGAGCACACCGACCGCCGGCAGGTGACACTGCGGGCCACCCCGACCGCCCGCGAGCGCACCGAGCAGATCTACACCCGCCCCGCGGAGCTGTTCGAGGCCACCTTCGCCCGCCTGGACCCGGCTACGGTGCGGGCGATGATCGGCGCGATGGACCTGCTCACCGCCACACTGGCCCAGGTCAACGCCGAGATGGCCGCCCCGGCGGGCGGCAAACATAATGGCGGGGAGCAGCACCACCCGACGAGAGGACGCACATGACGGTGACCAACCCGCGCGAGGCCGAGGACCTGGTCGTCCTGCTGGACCACGACGACGCGCCCTGCGGCACCGCGAGCCGGCTCACCGTGCACGACACCGAGACCCCTCTGCACCTGGCCTACTCCCTGCACCTGCTCGACCGGTCGGGGCGCACGCTGGTGACCCGCCGGGCGCTGGAGAAGAAGACCTGGCCGGGGGTGTGGACCAACTCCTGCTGCGGGCATCCCCGTCCCGGGGAGCGGGTGAGCACCGCCGTGGTGCGGCGCACCGCCGAGGAACTCGGGGTCACGCTGGCCGAGAGCGACCTGACGGTGGTGCTGCCCTCGTTCCGGTACCGGGCCGTGGACGCCAGCGGCGTGGTCGAGCACGAGGTGTGCCCGGTGCACGTGGCGGTGGTCGACGACCCGCCGCTGCTGCCCGACCCGGCCGAGGTGGCCGAGTACGCCTGGGTGGCCTGGGGCGACCTGTACGAGTCGGTGCGGCGCACGCCGTTCGCGTTCAGTCCCTGGCTGGTGCTCCAGATGCGGGCGATCGGGCCGGACCTGCCGGTCTGACGTCCCGGCCCGCGAGTCCTCAGCGCGCCGGCCGGAGCCGTTCCTCCACCGCCCGCACCAGCAGCTGCCGGTCCTCCGGGGTCAGCTCGGTGAACCGCAGCCCGAGCACCGGGTGCTCGCCGCTGGTCAGCCGCACCGCCTGGGCGCGGAAACGCATCGGCCGGCCGAGCACGTCCAGCGACGCCTCCACGTGGTCGCCGATGGTCGGCGGCGGGCCGTCCGGCGGGCGGCAGCCCAGCCCGGTCTCGCTCAGGTCCATCAGCACGGTCTGCCAGTTCTGCCCGCGGTAGGTCAGCTGCACCGGCTGGCTGGCCGGAACCCGTTCCCGGCCGCGGCGTTCCAGCGCCTCGTCCATGCGCTCCATGCCGCGCAGCCGCTCGATCGTCTCGGTTACCGAGGCGTCCAGGTGCTCGACCAGGGAGCGCTGCTCCTCGGCCACCCCGGCCAGCCCGGAGGTGGCCTCGTCGACGCCGGCGATGCTGTCGGCCACGCCGCTGATCGCGGTGTGCATCTCCCCCGCGTCCTGCTCGATCTGGCTGATGATGCTGGTGATCTGCTCGGTGGACGAGGCCGTGGTCATCGCCAGGTTCTTCACCTCGGCCGCGACCACGCCGAAGCCCCGGCCGGCCTCGCCCGCGCGGGCCGCCTCGATGTTCGCGTTCAGCGCCAGCAGCTTGGTCTGGTCGGCCACCCCGGCGATCAGGTTGGCCATGCCGGCCACCCGGGCCAGGCTCTCGCCCAGCGCCGTGACCACGCGGTTGGCCTGCTCGGCCCGGGCCACCACGTCGCGGGTGACCTGGTTCGCGCTGGCCACCCGGCCGTCGATGGTGCCGGCCGTGGCCCGCACCGCCTCCACGTCACGCACCACCGACTGGAGTTCCTCCACCACCGCCCCGGAGGTCTGGGCCACCACCTCCTGGGCCCGCTCCCGGGACTGTTTCTCGGCCTCGCGCTGCCGCAGGAACGCCTCGTGCACCTGCTCCTCCCGGGCCTCCTGCGCCCCGCGCAGCTGCCCGGCCGAAGAGTCCAGCTGATGGCGGGCCACCAGCAGGGCCCGGCCGATGTCGCCCATCTCGTCCCGGCCACCCGGCAGCGGGTGCGAGCGCAGGTCGCCCGCCGCGATCGCCTGTACCCCGGCCACGGCCAGCGCCACGTCGTGCCGGGTGCGCCACCACACGCCGACGGCCAGCCAGACGCCGATCAGGAAGAACACCAGGGCCAGCACCATGATCCGGTCGCGGCGCTGTTCCAGCCCGTCGATGCGGGCGTCGAGCAGGTCGCCGAGCGTGGTGGCCAGCGGGCCGACGGCCGCCTGCGCGGCCGCGGCCACGTCCTGCGGGTCGGCGGCGCCCGGGCTGTCCAGGTCGTCGCCGAGCCGGTCGGCCAGGGCGCGCCCGGCCGCGGCCAGGGCGGTCGCGGTGGCCAGCCGCTGCTGAAGGCCGTCGGCGGAGGTGTTGGCCGCGCCCGTCGCCACCCCGGCGTCGATCGCGTCGGCGGCGGCGCGCAGGGTGCCGGCCAGCACCCCCTGCGCGGCGATCCGGCTGCTCAGCGGGCCGGTGGTGTCCGGGTGCGCGGCGTGCACGGCGGCCTGCGCCATCCGCGGCAGCTGCACCACCTGCGCGTCCATCACGTAGAACGAGTCCAGGTCGGGGTCGAGCACCAGACCCGAGTAGTTGCCGATCGCCGTCACCAGGCCCACCAGCGCGTCCACCTGGCCGGTGGGCTCGTCGCCGGCGGCACTCAGGGACTGCACCGCGTCGTCGAGCCTCAGCTCCGGGTACTCCTGCGCCAGGCCGGTCAGCGCGCCGGTGTCGGGACTCCCGCCGGCCAGCACCGTCACCAGTTCGTCGAGTACCGGCCGCAGCACGTCGACACCCTCGCGCTCCTGCGAGGCCGCGCCGGTCTGGTCACCCATCACCGCGGCGAACGACCAGGTGGCCACCAGCCCCGGGATCAGCAGCATGACGATCATCAGGTTCAGGCGGGAGCTGGAGCGCAGCCGGTCGGTCACCGCCAGGGCCGGCCGCAGCACGAGCGGCCGGCCGTCCGGGCGCGCCACGTCGCGGTCGCGCCCCGAAACGGTCATACCCTCGTGTCGGCCGATCGGGCGCACTTCTTGATCCCGCTGATTCCGGCACTGCCAAGACCTCAAAAGTGGACGACGATCCGCCCGGCCGCCGGGCCGCCGCGCTCAGGATCCCGCCGTCGGCGCGATCTCACCGGCCCGCCACCGGGCCAGGAACGCCATCGCCTCCTGGGACGCCGGGTCCGCGGCGGTGTAGACGAAGAGTGTCTGGGTGGCGTCGTCGGGGAGGGGGAATGCCTCCCAGTCGACGGTGAGGGGCCCGGCCACCGGATGCCGGAAGCGCTTGGTGCCGGCCGTGCGGCCGGTCGGGTGGGGCTCGGCCCACCAGGTGCGGAACTCCCGGCTGGCCGTGGCGAGTTCGCCGACCAGCGCGGCGATCCGTGGATCCCCCGGCCGGGCACTGGACTCCAGCTGGAGCACGCCGACCATGTCGGAGGCGATCACCGCCCAGTCCAGGTAGAGCTCCCGGGCGGCCGGGTCGGTCAGCAGCCAGGTGAGGAGGTTGCGCCGGTGCGCGGGCTCGGCCGGGAAGTCGTGGATGAGGGCCCACATCAGGCTGTTGCCGTCCAGCACCTCGGCCCGCGGGCCGAGCACGAACGCGGCCTGGGTGCTGAGGGCCTGCATCATCCGCACCACCCCGGGCCGCACCCCGGCACCGGAAGCCACCCGTGGCCCGTGGGCCGGGCGGTGGCCGGCCAGGTTGAACAGGTAGCCGCGCTCGGCGTCGTCGAGTTTCAGGGTGCGGGCCACCGCGTTCAGCACCGACTCGGACGGGGTGATCTGACGCCCCTGTTCCAGGCGGACGTACCAGTCGACGCTCACCCCGGACAGGAACGCGACCTCCTCCCGCCGCAGCCCGGGCACCCGGCGCGGGCCGGTGACCGGCACCCCGGCCTGGGCCGGCGTGATCGCCGCCCGCCGGGCGGTGAGGAAGGCGCTGAGGGCCTTGTTGGTCGGCATCCCGGCATTCTCACCTCCGGTCCCGCGATCGGCCCAGGTCTGTGGGTGGGCCGCCCGGTCCTACGGTGCGCCCGCCCTTCCGGGCACGGGTGGCCCGGCCTTGACTGAGACGGCCGCGGCGCACCGATCCGCGGCACCCGCCCTCACCCTGGAGACTCACGTGCTCACCTGGTTCATCACCGGTTCTTCCCGCGGTTTCGGCCGGCACACCGCCCTGGAGGCCCTGCGCCGCGGCGACCGGGTCGTGGCCACCGCCCGGTCGCTCGCCGCGCTCAAGGATCTCGAGGAGCTCGGCGGCGAGCGCGTCCTGACCGCGGAGCTCGACGTCACCCGCCCGGAGCAGATTGACCGCGCGGTGGCCCTGGCCGGGGAACGGTTCGGGGGTGTGGACGTGCTGCTGAACAACGCCGGGATCGGCTACTTCGCCGCCGTGGAGGAGAGCGAGCAGGCACAGGTGCGGCGGATGATGGAGATCAACGTGCACGGTCTGGCCGCCGTCACCGCCGCCGTCCTGCCCGGGATGCGGGCCTGCCGCTCGGGCACGGTCCTGAACGTCTCGTCGGTCGGCGGGGTGCGCTCGTTCCCCGCGGTCGGCTGGTACAACGCCTCCAAGTTCGCCGTCGAGGGGCTCTCCGAGGCGCTGGCCCAGGAGGTGGCCCCGCTGGGGATCCGGGTGGTGCTGATCGAGCCCTCCGGGTTCGCCACCGACTGGGCCGGTGACTCCGCCGGCGAGGTGGCCGCGCACGCGGTCATCGCCGACTACGACGGCACGGCGGGGGCCCAGCGCCGGGCCTTCCGCGAGGGCGCGGGCCGGGAGGCCGGTGACCCGGCCAGGGCCGCCGTGGCCATCGTCGACGTGGCCCACGACGCGGCGCCGCCGCTGCGCCTGCCGCTGGGCAACTTCGCCTACGACGGGCTGCTGGAGAAGCTCGACGCGGTGCGCGCCGATGTGGCCTCCCGGGAGGCCGTCAGCCGGGGCGCCGACCGCGTCGCCTCCTGATCCGCCACGATTCTTCCCACGTACGAGGAGCATTCATGAGCACGACGTCCACCCGCCCGCTGGCCCTGGTGAGCGGTGGCTCGGCCGGCATCGGCCTGGAACTGGCCCGGCAGCTGGCCGGGCACGGTCACGACCTGGCGCTGTCCGGGCAGAGCGCCCGGGTGCACGAGACCGCCGCCCGGCTGGAGGCCGAGATGAGGACGGAGACCGATCCGGAGGGCACCGGGATGCGGGCGTACCCGCACCGCGGCGACGCCGGCACCCACGAGGGGGTCGAGAGTTTCTGGGACTTCGTCACCGCCCTGCGGCGGCCGGTGCGGGTGGCGGTGCTGAACGTGGGCATCAGCCTGGGCGGCGCCTTCACCGACCGGTCGCTGGAGGAGCACCTGCGCCTGGTTGCGGTGAACGTGACCGGCACCGTGCACCTGGCCAAGCGGGTGGTGGACCACATGACCGGCAACGGCGCGGGCCGGATCCTGATCGTCTCGTCGGTCTCGGCGACCACCCCGACCCCGTACGAGACGGTCTACGGGCCCACCAAGGCTTTCGGGTTCTCGTTCGCCGAGTCGCTGCGGGAGGAGCTGAAGGACACCGGGGTGTCGGTGACCGCGCTGCTGCCCGGGGCGACCGCCACGCAGTTCCATGCCCGGGCGGGCATGGACAACCGGAGGTTCGGCGACAACTCCTGGAAGAACGATCCCGCCGCCGTGGCCCGGCAGGGCTACCAGGCGCTGATGGCCGGTGCCGACCACGTCGTCGGCGGGGACGAGGCCACCCGGCGGGAGGCCGAGCTCAACCGGACCACGCCGGAACCGGTCAAGGCCGCCCGCTTCGCCGCGAGCGCCCGGCCCGACTGACGTTCCCGCCGCAGCGGTGGGACCGCCCGTCGTGTGCATCCCGGGTGCGTACGACGGTTCGGCACTGGCACCCGTCCTGCCCCGGCCGGAGACCCCCGGCCGGGGCCGAGGGCGCCGGGACCGGCCGGGCCGGGGGGCGTCGGCCCAGGTCACCAGGCACCGGCGTGCTGATCTGTTCGTCACCGGGTGCCGCGGGAACCGGGTGCACCGGTGCACCCGGTGTCAAGGGCTCTTGGCCGGGGCGGGCCGGGCGCCGACGATGGCCGCACCACTGCCGTCGCTGTGCCCGTCCCTGAGAGGTGCCCCGTGGAGATCCTGATCATCCTGCTGGTCATGTTCGTGATCTGGCAGTACTTCAAGTAGGACCGGATCAGGCCGGATTCTCTGAAGCCCCAGGAGTTTCCGGCTCCGGAACCAGCTCCGGGTCCAGCTCCGGCCCGGGGCCCGGGTCAGCGTCCGGGTCGGACAGCTGTTCCCGCAGATAGCCCCAGAAGACGCCGACGAGGGCGGCGACCGGAACCGCGAGCAGGCTGCCGACGATGCCGGCCAGGCCGCCGCCCAGCGTCACCGCGAGCAGCACCACCGCCGGATGCAGGCCCAGTCCCCGGCTCTGGATCATCGGCGAGAACACGTTTCCCTCGAGCTGCTGCACGGCCACGATGATGACCAGCACGATCACGGCGTCACCCAGGCCGTTCGAGACCAGCGCGATCAGCACCGCCACGAACCCGGCGAACAGCGCGCCCACGATCGGCACGAACGCGGTGAGGAACGTCAGCGCCGCCAGCGGCAGCACCAGCGGCACCCCGACGATCCACAGGCCGATACCGATGCAGATCGCGTCGAGCAGCCCGACGAACGCCTGCGAGCGCACGAACGCGCCCAGGGTGTCCCAGCTGCGGGTGGCGATGATCGGCACGTCCACGGCGAGGCGGCCGGGCAGCTGGCGGGTGAGCCAGGGCAGGAAGCGCGGCCCGTCCTTGAGGAAGAAGAACATCAGGAACACCGCGAGCACGGCGGTGATGACGCCGTTCACGACGGTGGTGACGCCGACCAGGGTGGTGGTGACGATGCTGCCCACGCTGTCCTGGAGGCGGGCCGCGGCGGCGTCGAAGGCCTGGGTGATCTGGTCGTCGCCGATGTTCAGCGGCGGGCCGGAGGCCCATTCGCGCACCTGCTGGATACCGTCGACCACACCGTCGGTGAGGTCACCGGACTGCGAGGCGACGGGGACGGCGATCAGGATGACCGCGCCGACGGCCAGCAGCAGCGAGCCGAGGGTGACGGCGACGGCGGCCAGGGTGGCGGGCCAGCGGTGACGGCGCAGGAACCGGGCCACCGGCCAGGTGAGGGTGGTCAGCAGCAGCGCCACCACCAGCGGCCAGACCACCGACCACAGGTAGCCCAGCAACCAGAGCGTGACCCGGAGCATGAGCAGCACGATCAGGATCTGTACCGAGGCCAGCGCCGCGGTGAGCAACGCCGATCGGGTCTTGGCGGGATTCATCGTCCGCTGCATCGAACACTCATTCCGGAAATGGCCTGCGGGACGAGTCCCCCTGCGGTCCGGATTGTGTTAGGCCGTTCTGCGCGGCGCAATTCGGCTCGCGGTGCGCCGCCGGTGCACCGGGATGAATCCGGTCACGTCGTGCCGGCGTCCAACGGTGGACGACGGGGAGCGTGTGACCCGCTCCCCGTCGTCCGTGATCGGGCTCTCCCGATCAGCTGCCGATCGCGAAACTGGTGTGCGGCGGCTGGTTGTAGGCGGTGTTCTGCCAGGCGACCGCCTCCCGGTACATCCGGTCCTGCATCAGCGACACGTGCGAGATGCTGGTCGAGTCGGTGGTGGAGTAGATGCGCAGCGCGGTTCCGGCGGTGGTCGACCAGATCACCTCTTCGCGCCAGTCACCGAGGATGTCGGCCTGGAGCGACGGCGTGGCCTTGGTGCCGTTGATCGAGGTGACCCCGTCGCCGGTCAGCAGGCGGGTGTCGGCGCTGGTGCCGTACTTGTCGATGTGGTTGCTGTCGAGCAGTTCCCGCTGCGCGTCGCCGTCCCACCAGATCACGAAGTTCGTGCTGGAGGGCTTGCGGCCGATGTTCGTGCCGCTGGTGTTGTACAGCCCGGACACCCCGCTGGACCACGACTCGGCGCCGGCGCTGCCGCCGTAGATGTCGTCGGACACGCCCCGGCCGTTGTCGCAGCCGCACGAGGCGTTCGACCAGATGATCGCCCCGGTCCTGGCGTCGGCCATCCAGGCCGCCAGCTTGCTGGTGTCCTCGTCCACCTTGAACACCTCCAGCCCGGCGCGGCTGGGGATCAGGTCGCCCACGTGGTAGGCGTCGCCGTGGCCCTGGCCGTTCACCCACAGGCCAGAGCCGTTGTCGTCCACGGCCATGGCGCCGTAGAGGATCTCGTCCTTGCCGTCGGAGTCGACGTCGGCGATGGACAGCTGATGGTTGCCCTGCCCGGTCCAGGCCGAGCCGTTGGTGGAGGAGCTGCTGTCGAACGTCCACTTGCGGGTGAGGGTTCCGTTACGGAAGTCCCAGGCCGCGATGACGCTGCGGGTGTAGTAGCCGCGGGCCATGATGATGCTGGGGTAGGTGCCGTTGATGTACGCCGTGCCGGCCAGGAACCGGTCCACCCGGTTGCCGTAGGAGTCGCCCCACGACGACACGGTGCCCCGGGCCGGCACGTAGTCGGCCGTGGCCAGGGCCTTTCCGGTGGGCCCGGCGAACACCGTCAGGTACTCCGGGCCGGACAGGATGTAGCCGCTGGAGTTGCGGTAGTCGGCGCCGGAGCTGCCGATGGTCACGCCGGTGCCGTCGACCGTGGCGTCGGCGGTCTTCATCGCCACCTCGGCCTTGCCGTCACCGTCGTAGTCGAACACCTGGAACTGCGTGTAGTGCGCTCCGGCGCGGATGTTCCGGCCCAGGTCGATGCGCCACAGCCGGGTTCCGGTGAGCGTGTACGCGTCGATGAAAACGTTTCCGGTGTAACCGCTCTGGGAGTTGTCCTTGGCGTTGGACGGATCCCACTTCAGCACGATCTCGTAGGTCCCGTCACCGTTCAGGTCGCCCACCGAGGCGTCACCGGGCGCGTAGGTGTACGCCACGCCGTCGGGGGTGGTGCCACCGGCCGGCTTCTGGATCGGGATGTCGGTGGACGACGCCGCCAGCGCGCTCGCGCTGGCCCCGCTCTCCGTCACTCCCTCCCTGGCCGCCGCCAGGGTGCCGGCGGAGCCCCCCGCCAAGCGCACCGTGTACCGCGCGCCCACCGGGCCGTCGGCGTCGGTGAAATTGGTTCCCTCGGTGAGCGGTTCGTCGTTCACCTTGACCGAGCCCCGGTACACGTCGAACCCGGCGTTCTCCGGGTCGGACGCGAGCAGGCGCCAGGACAGGAAATTACCCTCGTCGCTGCGCAGCACCACCAGGCCCCGGTCGAGCTGGTCGACCTGCTCGACCTGCTCGACCGGGGCAGCCTGGGCGGCCACGGGTGCGGCGTGGGTGGTGGAGCCGGCGGTCACCGCGGCCCGGGCCGGGGAAACCCCGCCTCCCACCACCATTCCCGTCAGCAGAAGGACGACGACGGCCACCGGCCGCCCTCGCCGCCGTGTTGTCGGCAGACCCATGAGAACGCTCCCTGCGATTCAGGGAACGGCCCGGCCACCACCGCCGGACGCGCACGCGCGGCCACCGCACACGCAGCCATCACGCACGCAGCCGTCGCGCCCACCGCCGGATGCCGGATTCCGCAGACCGGGCCGCTCGCAGCAACTTCGGAGGCTGCTCACTGTCACGGCCCGGCAGCACGCGGTCAACGCCGGAAAATCGTTTCACATCGGCCAGCGGCCCACCCGGACCCGGCGGCACCCGCACAGCAGCGCCGTCCGGCGCAGCCGTGCGCGAGTGGGGAGTTCAGCCAGCACCCCGTCATCAGGACGTAAGTTGAAACGTTACGTCCTGATGAACCCGACGAGCAATGCCGCTTCGGAGCCCAACCACGCACATGCGGTCCCCGACGTCAGTAAGGCCGGGAGGGCCGTACGGGAGGTCCTTTTTGTTTTGACACCGGCAAGGCGCCCGAGGTGGTGTGAAAAACCCGCAGGGGCACCCCGTGCTCTCCAGACGGCGACCCATCAGCGCGCAACCGCGGGATGACGTCAGGTCAGGGCCGCTCCCGACCCAGCGCCGGACTCGACGGCGACTCGCCCGACCGCCCCCTGACGGGCCACTGGCTCCCGAGCGGATCTCGTGTCAGTCGTGGATCGTCAGCGTCCCGGCCAGGTCCAGGTCGGCCGAGTCGCCGCTGAAGCCGGCCCGGGACAGCAGGGTGGCGCCGAGCGCGGTGCTCCAGAAGGTGCGGGCCTCCAGACCCAGGGGGCGGCGCGCGTTCCAGCCACGTGCGGTGGTGACGTGCGACAGGTACACCTCGGACTGCCGGAACAGCAGCTGGAGGTGGGTGTCGACGACGTGGGTGAGCTCGGGGCGGGCGATCGCCGCGGCCAGGGCCCGCGACACCGACGGCAGGGACGGCATCGCCAGCACGGCCCGGGACACGTTGCGGCGGAAGGCGTCCGCGTCGGTGGCTCGTGCACCGACCTTCTCCACGCGCTTGGCGTCGTTCAGCAGGCCGAGGAAGGCCGCGTGCACCATCAGCGAGTCCTTCGACCCGAAGTGGTAGGTGATCTGGTTCGGGTACACGCCGGCCGCGCGGGCGATGTCGGCGACGCTCGGGTCGGCGCCCGACCGTTCCAGGCAGAGCCTGGCCGCCTGCTCCATGATCCGGCGCCGGGTGCCGCCGGTCGTCGTTCGTCTCGTCGCCACACCAGGAATTGTATGTGATACAACTCGGGTCCTTATTTGTACGTCATACAAGGGGTGGTCGTGGTGGTTTCGCGGGACGAGGTCGTGGTGACGGGACTGGGGGCGATCACGCCGCTGGGCGGTGACGTCGCCTCGACCTGGGACGGGCTGCTGGCCGGGCGCTCCGGGATCGGCTCGTGCACGCTCGATCACGTGGGCACCTTCGCGGCCGGGGTGATGGCCGTGGACCCGGTGGCGAAACTGCCCCGGCCGCAGGCCAACCAGCTCGACCGCTCGCAGCAGGCGGCGCTGGTCGCGGCGCAGGAGGCCTGGGCCGACGCCGGCTCCCCCGACGTCGACCCGGAGCGGCTGGCCGCCTCGGTCGGCACCGGCGTCGGCGGGATGGCGAGCCTGCTGCACGAGGACGACCGGCTGGAGAGAGCCGGGGTGCGCCGGGTCTCGCCGCGCACCGTGCCGCTGCTGATGCCCAACGCCGCGGCGGCCGCGATCAGCATCGAGTTCGGCGCCCGGGCCGGGGTGTACACGCCGGTGTCGGCCTGCGCCTCCGGGGCCGAGGCGCTGGCCTGGGGCGCCCGGCTGATCCGGGCGGGCGAGGCGGACGTGGTGATCGCCGGGGGCACCGACGCCGCGGTCACCCCGATCGCCGTCGCCGGGTTCCAGCAGGCCCGGGGCCTGTCCCGGCACCCCGGTGACCCGGCCGACGCCTCCCGCCCGTTCTCCGCCGACCGCAACGGGTTCGTCCTGGCCGAGGGCGCCGCGGTGGTGGTGCTGGAGAGTGCCGCGCACGCCCACGCGCGCGGTGCCCGGGTGCACGCGGTGCTGGCCGGATCCGGGATCGCCGCCGACGCGCACCACATGACAGCGCCGTCCCCCGAAGGCACGGGACAGATCAGCGCGATGTGCCGGGCGCTCGCGCAGGCCGGGCTCGGCGCGCAGGCGATCTCGCACGTCAACGCGCACGCCACCGGCACCGTGGTGGGCGATGCCGCGGAGGCCCGGGCCATTCGTGAGGTGCTCGGACGGGCCACCGTCACCGCGCCGAAGGCCGCCACCGGGCACCTGTTCGGCGGGGCCGGCGCGCTGGAGGCCGTCTTCTCCACGCTGAGCCTCGTGCACGGGGTCGTCCCGCCCGTGCGCACCTTGAGCCAGGAGGGCGCCGACCCGCTGATCGGGCTGGACCTGGTGACCGATCGTCGCGATCTGCCCCAGCGGGCGGTGCTCAGCAACTCGTTCGGGTTCGGCGGGCAGAACGTCTCGCTGGTGCTGGCCAGGCCCTGAAACAGCGGAACGTTGCGGCGGCCGGGTGACAGGGAGCGAGCCGGGTGAACGGCGTCACCAATTGTTACCGGGTGAAGCCTCAACAAGAGCGCACCACGGACGATCGGTGGTTCAGCTCGACCCACCGATCCACCCGATGACGGCGACCAGCAGGCGGAGGCACACGAAAGATGCGGATCAAAGGACAGGGCCTGCTCGGCTCTCTCAGCATCCGGACCAGCATTCTGCTGGTCGTCTCCGCCTCACTGGCGGTCACCGCACTGACGGCGGGCATCAGCCTGGTAGCGATGAGCAACCTGGCCGGCAAGACCACCGACACCTACGCCACGTCACTGGAACCGGCCCAGGACATCGCGACCATCCGCG
Source organism: Kineosporia corallincola (assembly GCF_018499875.1). Taxonomy (GTDB): domain Bacteria; phylum Actinomycetota; class Actinomycetes; order Actinomycetales; family Kineosporiaceae; genus Kineosporia; species Kineosporia corallincola. The sequence goes on from NZ_JAHBAY010000002.1 coordinate 413,784, forward strand.
AGGAGGTGTGGAAGGCCCGCTGGGCCTCCACCAAGGTCGGCACCGTCACCGACGCCGCCACGATCAAGGACTACACCAATCAGTTCGAGGCCGCCCTCAAGGCCATCGACGCCGCCGTGGCCTCGTTCAACGCCCGCCCGGTGACCTCCGCCGAGAAGGCCAAGATGGCGTCCTTCGCGAAGAACTGGGCCACCTACCTGGAGATGCGCGACAAGGCCAACGCGCTGAAGGCCGACGGCAAGATCGACGAGTGGCAGGACTACAGCGTCAACACGATCAACCCGCAGGTGGTCACGACGCTGGCCGAGCTGGCCGACGTCACCGACATCTCGACCACCACGGCCCAGCAGAACGTGGCCGACGCGCACTCCACCTTCACCAGCAGCCGCAACACCCTGCTCGGCACGCTGCTGGTCGCGATCATCGCCCTGCTCGCGCTGTCGGCCCTGGTGGCCCGCAGCATCACCGCCCCGCTGGCCAGGCTGCGCGAGGTGCTGGAGGCCGTGGCCACCGGTGACCTGACCCAGGACATCAAGCTGGGCCTGCGCAACGAGGTCGGCAAGATGGGCGACGCGCTCTCCCAGGCCGTGCAGCGCATGCGTTCCACCCTCGCCACCCTGGCCGCCAGCAGCCACGCCCTCAGCTCGCACTCCGCCGAGCTGGAGAGCGCCAGCACCGCGATGTCGGCGAGCGCGCAGACCACCACCGGCAACGTCGACAGCATGAGCGCGGTGGTGTCCGGGGTGGCCACCAACGTGCAGGCGGTGGCCTCGGGCGCCGAGCAGATGGGCGCCTCGATCCGGGAGATCTCGACCAGCGCCCAGGACGCCGCGGGCGTCGCCGCCCAGGCGGTCGGCGTGGCCGGTGAGGCCGAGACGATCATGATCCGGCTGGGCGCCTCGTCGAGCGAGGTCGGTAACGTGGTCAAGCTGATCACCTCGATCGCCGAGCAGACCAACCTGCTGGCTCTCAACGCCACGATCGAGGCGGCTCGCGCCGGGGACGCCGGCAAGGGCTTCGCGGTGGTCGCCGACGAGGTCAAGCAGCTGGCGCAGGAGACGGCCCGGGCCACCGAGGACATCTCCACGCGGATCGAGGCGATCCAGAACGACACCACGGTCGCGGTCGAGTCGATCGGCCGGGTCAGCCAGGTGATCGGGCAGATCAACTCGTACCAGACCACGATCGCCAGCGCCGTGGAGGAGCAGTCGGTGACTACCAGCAGCATGGCCGCCGACCTGTCCACCGCCGCCACCGGCGCGGACGAGATCGGGGTCGGGCTGGGCAACCTGCACTCCTCGGCCAGCAGCACGCTGACCGGCGCGGAGTCCACGCAGGCCTCGGCGGCCGAGCTCGCGGTGATCGCCAAGCAGCTGGAGACCGCGATGGGTGCCTTCCGGGTCTGACGCCCGCGGTGACCCACCGGGAGGGGGAGGCCGTGTGGCCTCCCCCTCCCTCGCGTCCCCCGGAAAAGCCACGCCCGGCGGCTATCGTCGCCGGACGTGGCCCGACCCCATCCAGCACTGCTGCTGTCGTTGCTGATCGACTCGCTCGGGTCCGGGATGTTCGGGCCGATGATCTTGCTCTACTTCCACCTGGTGGCCGGGCTCCCGCTGGCGCAGGTGGGTGCCCTGGCCAGCGCCGCCGCCGTGCTCGGGCTGGTGGTGCCGCTGTTCACCGGGCCGCTGGCCGACCGGCTCTCGCCCCGCACCCTGGTGGTGACCGGCCAGATCGTGCAGGCGCTGGGGTACCTGCTGTTCCTGACCGCGCGCGGGCCGGTGCCGGTGTTCGTGGCGTTCGTGCTGACGGCGGCGGGGCTGCGGGTGTTCTGGTCCACGTTCTTCACGATGATGGCGGCGTTGCCGCTGCCGCTGCCCGGCCCGGGCCCGGGTGAACAGGGCGGCCGGGAGCGGCTGTTCGCGGTGATCGGCACGGTGCGGGCGGTCGGTTTCGGCACCGGGGCGCTGATCGGCGGGCTGCTGGTGGGCAGCGCCTCGCCCACGGTGTTCCGGGCCGCGCTGATCGGCAACGCCGTCTCGTTCCTGGTGGCGGCCGTGCTGCTGGTGCGGGTGCCGATGGCCCCGCGGATCTGGGACAGCACCGCGCCCCGGCCCTCCGGGGTGCGGATCCTGGTGCGCGACCGCCCCTTCCTGGCCCTGGTGGTGGTGGACGCCTGCTTCGCGATCTGTAGCGACGCGCTGCTGGTCGGGCTGCCGATCGCGGTGAAGGAGGGCCGGATCGCGCCGGTCGCGGTGCTGGGGCCGGTGCTGGCGGCCAACACCTTCGTGATCGCGCTGGCCCAGCTGACGGTCGCGAAGTCGGTGCGCGGGCTGTCGCGGGTGCAGGCCCTGGCGCTGGCCGGGCTGCTGTGGGCGGTGTGGGCCACGCTGATGACGGCGCTGCCGGCCGGTCCGGCGGTGGTGTCGGGGGTGCTGCTGGCCGCGCTGGTGCTGATCTGGACGCTGGCCGAGATGATCCATGCTCCGGTGGCCAACGCCCTCGCCACCGATGCCGCCCCGCCCGGGCACCGGGGCCTGTACCTGGCCACCTTCCAGTACGGGTTCGCGGTGGCCAACATCGTGGTGCCGGGCGCCTTCACCGCGCTGTTCGCGCTCGGGCACGACGTGCCGTGGATCGCCCTGGCCGTGCTGGCCACCGCTGCGGCCTGCGGCGCCGTCACCGTCGGGCGGTTCCTGCCGGCCGCCGCCGTCCGGCCGGGAGGGCGCGCGCCGCAACGGCATTTCTGAACCGTATCCTTCACCGATGGAGTGGACGGACGATCTCCGTGTGCGTGTGGCCCCGGGCACCTCGCTGCTCGCTCTCGTCGAGTACCTGCGGGCGGCCGGCCACGACCGGCTCCCCCGCCGTGAGGTGCTGGGCGTGCTGACCGAGCGGTTCGCCCTGTCGTTCGACGACGCCCGGCTGGCCATGGAACGGGTCGAGGCCGGCGCCGTGCGTGCCCGCACCACCGATCCCGCGAACGAACCTGATCCGGCCGCCGATCCGCTGGCCCGGCTGGCGTACCGCCTGGAGCGCGGCCTCCCGGTCGAGGACGACGCGGTCGTGATGCCGCCGCAGGTCAGGGATTCCGCGCGCGAGCTCCTGGAGAACGCCCGCAACGGGACGGCGACGCGGGGCACCGGCGACGTCGGTGTGGCCCTCGAGGTGGCCCGCCAGGCCGTTGCCTCGCAGGAGCCCGGCCCGGTCAGGTTTCGCCTGCTGGTCCAGGCCGCGACGTGCCTGTCGACGGCGGCCGAGGCCTGCATCGAGCGGCTCGGGGACCGGCCCTGTGCTCCCGAGGGATCCCGGGAGTGGGTGGAGGGGGTCGCGCTGGCCGCGGCTGCCCGCGAGGTCACCGCCCGGTTCGCCGCCCGGCCCGACCCCGGCCTGGAGGAACGCGGTCTCGGGCTGGCCGGGCGCATCGTCACCGGGCTGCTCGGGCAGTGCCACGCCTTCGTCGGGCGGGCGATGACGGACTCCGCCGCGTGCGCCCTCCGCAACGGCGATCCCGACGGCGCCGCCGGTTACGCCCAGGCCGTGGTGGCCGACTTCGCCGTCCTGCTGGACGCTTTCGACGATGACATCGCCCAGGACGAGGACGTCGTCGCGGTGGAGCACCTGTTGTCCGCCGTCGACCTCCTGATCGAGGTGCGCGGGGTCTCGCCCGGGCTCGGCACGCTTCGCGACCGGACGGCCCGGGTGCTGAACCGCGCAACGACCGACCGTCCCGGGGCCGGGTAACCCCTTGTCCACGACGGCAGACGACCTCGACATCACCCGGCAGCGGCGGCGGTGGCCGACGCGCCGTTCAGGTCCGACCCGGCTCCGCGCTGCCCGCACTGGTTCTGATGCCTGCCGCTCGTCACGCTCTCAGGAGCCGTCACGGCTCAGAACGGGAAGTCGCCCCGGGGTGTGTGTGCCCGGGAGATCAGGGTCCAGTCGTCCGCGCCCCACACGTACACCGAGGTGATGAACGCGTCGTAGCCCGGGAGCCAGTCGGCGTCGAAGTGCACCTCGTAGCTGAGCACCAGGTTGCCGCCCTCGATGACGGTGAACGACGGCTCCGACACCGACCAGGTGCGGATCGCCAGCCGCTCGCTCCAGCCGTGAATCAGATCGTCGCGCGAGACGATCCGGTTGGGGAGAACGATGAAACCGTCGGTCGCCATGTATTTGGCGAACCATCCCTGTGGGCCGTCGGCCGCCGAGTTCCGCCAGAACTCCTGCTCGATCTGCCAAGCCCGGTCCATCAAGTGACCCATCCGTTGTCCAACACCTGTACTGCCGTCGGCATGCTAGCCAGGTCCCGGGTCGCGGCACGACGAGGGCCGGATGGCGAGACCGGGACCCGGCACGCTCTGTTCAATGCCCGTCACCATGAGTATGGTCCTGATGCCGGGTGCGCCTGCCGGTCTTTCGTCGTCCATCAAGTGTGCGGGGGTACCGATGAGCGTCGTGGTGTCGGCCGACGGAACACCCATCGCCTACAGCCGCACCGGTTCCGGGCCGGCGCTGGTGCTGGTCGACGGCGCCTTCGGGCACCGGGCGTTCGGGCCCAACGAGAACCTCGCGCCGGTGCTGGCCCATCGCTTCACCGTGTACACCTACGACCGGCGCGGCCGGGGCGGCAGCTCCGACGCCGAGCCGTTCGCGGTCGAGCGGGAGTACGAGGACCTGGCCGCGGTGATCGGCGAGGCCGGTGGGGACGCGTTCGTGTACGGCATCTCCTCCGGCGCCGCGCTGGTGCTCGACGCCGTCGCGCACGGCGTCCCGGCCGGGCGGGTGGCCGTGTTCGAGGCCCCGTTCGTGGTGGACGGCTCGCGCCGCCCGGTACCGGGCGACCACCAGCAGCAGCTCGCGGCCCTGCTGGAGGCCGGCGAGCGGGGCAAGGCGGTGCACTGGTTCATGACCAAGGGCGTCGGCCTGCCACCGGCTTTCGTCATCCTCATGCGGCTCATGCCGGCCTGGCGCCGGCTCACGGCCATCGCCCACACCGTGCCCTACGACCTGGCACACCTGGGGGACGCCGGTTCCGGGCGACCGCTGTCGGCGGCCCGCTGGGCGGGGATCCAGACGCCCGTGCTGGTGATCGACGGCGGCCGTAGCCCGGCCTGGATGCGCACCGCCATGGCCGAGCTGGCCCGCACCCTGCCCTCGGCCAGCTACCAGACGCTGCCCGGGCAGATGCACGTGGTGAAGCCGCAGGCGATCGCCCCGGTGCTGACGAGCTACTTCACCGGGTAGCCGCCCGCGGCAGCCGACCCGACCGCCCGCCGCCGCGTGCTTGCCACCGCCGGCGCGCGGGCCTCTACTGGATTCGAACCGGTTCGAACCTCATTCCGGAACGGGATCCAGGAGGCGCGCGTGGGCCCGACCATCGCCGACGTCGCCCGGGCGGCCGGGGTCTCGCGCAGCACCGTGTCGTACGCGCTGTCCGGCAAGCGCACGATCTCCGACGGCACCCGGCGCCGGGTGTTCGAGGCGATCGAGACGCTGGGGTTCACCGCCAACGCCGGGGCGCGGGCCCTGGCCACCCGGCGCACCATGGTGCTCGGCCTGCTCCTGCGCTTCGAGACCGACGAATTCGCGCCCGCCATGCTGCAATACGTGCTGGGGATCACCGAGACGGCGCGGGTGAACGGGTACGACGTGCTGCTCGTCACCGATCACGACGGGCCCGCGGCGCTGCGCCGGATCACCGGCTCCGGCATGGTCGACGGGGTGGTGCTGCTCGACGTGCTGCACCACGATCCGCGGGTGCCGGTGCTGCGCCGGGCCCACCAGCCCGGCGCCACGGTCGGGCTGCCGGCCGACACCGAGGGACTGGACGTGTTCGACCTCGACTTCGGTGAGGCGGCACGCCGCGTCGTCGACCACCTCACCGCCCTCGGGCACCGCGAGATCGTGCTGATCAGCCCGCCCGAGCAGGTCTTCGGCCGAGGAGGCGCCTACGGCTGGCGGTTTCGTGACGCCGCCGTGGAACGCGCCGCCCTGCGCGGCATCCGGCTGCACGCCCACCACGGCGAGGCCGACCCGCCGCGCATCCCGGCCGCCGTGAACGCCGTGCTCGACGCCCGTCCCGGGGCCACCGCCCTGATCGTGCACAACGACGCCACCGCGGCGACGCTGCCCTCGGTGCTGGCGGCCCGCGGGGTGTCGGTGCCGGGCGACCTGTCCGTGGTCGGCCTGTACTCCGCCGGCTTCGCCCGCACCTTCTCGCTGCCCTACACCTTCGCCGAGTCCTCCCCCGGCCCCCTCGGCCGGATGGCGGTGGAGGCCCTGGTCCACCGCATCGATCCGCCCGCCGGCACCGCCGGGAATGCCTACCCCGTCACCAGATTCATCGCCCCCGACCTGATCGACCGCGGCTCCACCCGACCCGCTCGCTGAACCTGACCCGCGCCGTCCCCCCGGATCCACCCTGGCGCCGACCCGGCTCCCCCGCAAGGTTCCCACCGACGTCCCCCGACCAGCCGGCGTCCCTGACCCGCCGGCGTCCCCCGACCCCTTGTCGAACCGGATCGACAGCCGCCGGCCGATACCGCGACCCCCACCAGTGAAATGAGGGAACGTTCATGCCGACCTCCCCGGGCGCGACGAGGCGCCCGTACCTGATCGCCGTCCTCGCGCTCCTGGCAAGCCTTTTCGCCGTCGTGCAACCGGCCGGCCCGGCAGCGGCCGCCGTCGACGGAATGACCGTGGACATGTCCACCTACGGCGGCACCCCCACCTACCGGGCCAGCGGGTTCATCTACGGCCTCGGGCAGAACGGCTCCACCCCGGCGGCCTCACTCCAGTCCCAGATCAAAGCCACCGAGCTGCGCGCCGGGGGATCCCAGATCGGCTGCCCCGCAGGTGGTTACGTCAACGGCTCGGACACCGCCCGGTGGAACGCCGAGAAGGCCTACTACGCCCGGGCCAAGACCACCGGCGCGCACCTGGAGATGATCCTCGCCGGCCTGTGGGGCGCCGACGGCGTGTGCACGGTGCCGCGCTGGCCCGGCGACGGCGGCAACTGGAGCGAGTACACGGCGTTCGTCAGCCAGGTGATCGCCGACGTGAAGGCCGCCGGGATGACCGGTTCCGACGTGCGCTGGGACCTGTGGAACGAGCCCAACATCTTCTTCTGGGGTGCGAGCCAGGCCCAGTACCTGGAGATGGTGCGCCGCGGCACGCTCCAGATCCGCGCCGCCCTGCCGGGCGCGGTGATCGAGGGCCCCAGCTGCGCCTGCAACCCGGCCGACGCGTGGTTCACCACCTATCTCGACTACGTCAAGGCCAACGGCGTGGTGCCGGACATCCTGAGCTGGCACGCACTTCCGGGTGACCCGGCCGTGGACGCCGCGAACGCCCGGTCGGCGCTGGCGGCCCGCGGGATGAGCGTGGCCGGGCTCGACGTCAACGAGTACGGCGCGTACGGGGCCGAGCAGCAACCCGGGCCCTCGGCCTGGTACATCGCCCGGCTGGAACGCGGCAACGCCGACGGCGCCCGGGCCAACTGGGGCATGGTCGGCGCGACCCCCTCCCTGTACGACACCATGGGGTGGCTGGTGACGGCGAACGCGAACCAGCCGATGGGCCAGTGGTGGGTGTACGAACGCTACGCCGAGCAGACCGGGCAGCGCACCAAGATCACCCCGGGCGGCAACGCCGCGCACGACGGGATCGTGTTCCAGGACGCGGCCATCCACAAGTCCATCGGGATCTACGGGGCCACACCGTCGGCCGCCACCGGGCAGGTGGGCGTGACCTACACCAACATCCCGTCCTGGCTCCAGAAGAGCAGCACCATCCACGTGCGGGTGGAGCGGATGCCCTCGACGAACGCCTACGTCGCGGCCCCCACGGTGGTCTCCGAGGGCCGGGTCGCCTTCACCGGCGACACCCTCACGGTGAACCTGGACTGGACGAACAACCTCGACGCCTACGCGGTGATCCTCACCGCCTGACCGGGCCGACCGGGCTGACCGGGCCGTGCGGGAGGGCGGAGTGCGCCGCCCTCCCGCACGGCTCAGCGCCAGCCGTGTTCCGGCTCGAAACCCAGTACCCGGCGCGCCTTCTCGATGGACAGTAGGGTGTCGTGCTCGCCCGGCTCGCCGCGCACCTCGACCCCGGGGAACTCCTGGGCCAGCAGCTCCCGGTTGGGCCGCGACATCACGGTGTCGGCGTTGGCGATGATGAACACGTCGGCGCCGGTCGCCTCGTGGGCCAGGGCCCGGCGCACGGCCTGGGCGCCGTCGCGGGCGTCGATGTAGCCCCACAGGTTCCAGCGGCGCAGGGCCGGATCGGCGTCGTAGGAGGGGAACTCGCCGTAGTCGGCGGGCTCCATCACGTTGGAGAACCGCAGCCCGATCATCTTCAGCTGCGGGTCGCGACGGCACAGCTGCCGGGCCATCTCCTCCTCCAGCGTCTTCACCAGGGAGTACGTGCTCTCCGGGCGGGGTGTGTACTCCTCGTCCACGGGCACGTAGGGCGGCGGGGTGTCGAAGGGCAGGCCGAGAACGGTCTCGCTGGAGGCCCACACGATGTTCTTCACCCCGGCCCGGCGAGCGGCCGAGACCACGTTGTGGCTGACGGACATGTTGTTGGCGAAGGTGGCGTGGTCACCCGCGAGCCCGGGAGCCGGGATCGCGGCCAGGTGCACGAGGGCGTCCACCCGCTCGTACCGCTCCTCCACACCGAGCACGGCATCGAGCACCTGCGCGTAGTCGGTGAGGTCCATCGGCACGAACGTCACGCCCTCCCGCACCGGCTGCGGGGGCGCGACGCGGTCGAACACCACCACGTCCCAGCCGTGCGCGGCCAGGTCCGCCACCACCGCCCGGCCCAGCTTCCCCGCACCACCGGTCACCACCACGCGAGCCATCAGCGTCTCCTCGACGAGTCTGCGACGAACTGCTACGAGGCCAGACAACTGCATGGCCGGACAGCTGTCGAGTCGCACCGGTTCCGGCCGGCCGGGACCGTCACAGCGCCCCGAGAATGCCCTGGATCCCGGCCACCCCGGCCCCACGGGCCCAGTCGGTGAACGTCAGTGGCCCGGTGGAGACCTCCAGCCGCACCGGCGAGGACCGCAGCCGCTCGCGCAGCGTCTGCCCGGTGACCGGCGAGCCGTACAGCAGCGCGGCGTCCTCGCCCGCCAGCACGATCCGCTCGGTCTGGAGGCCACCGGCGACGGTGGCGATCAGGTGCCCCAGGGCCCGTGAGGCGCCCGCGGGCCAGTCCGGGTCGAGCGCGGTGAGGCGCCCGGCCGTCACCTCGGTGCCGCGAAGCCCCAGGCGCGCCGCCACGTCCTCGCGGTCGAGGTAGGCGGCCACGCACCCGCGGTGCCCGAGCCGGCAGGCCGGGCCGGAGGAGTCGACGGGGGCGTGGGCCAGCAGGTGGCCGTTGTCGATGAGCTGCTCCAGCACGACGCCCTCGCGCACCACGGCCAGCCCCACCCCGGCGCCGACGGTGATCACCCCGAACGTGTCGTGCGTGCGGCCCGCGCCGAACCACAGCTGCTCACGGGCCAGCCCGGCCACGTCGTTGGTGAGCACGGTGGGCAGGCCGCAGTGCCCGGACACCAGCGTCCCCAGTTCGACGTCCCGCCAGCCGAGGAACGTGCCCTCGCGCACCACGGCCCGCCCGTCCACCACACCACCCAGCGAGATACCCAGCCCGTGAACGCTTTCGGCCCTCGCGCCCAGCTCGCGCACCAGGCGGCCGATCACCTGCACGGTGCCGTCCACCGGCACCGCGCCGCGGGTCCGGGCCGACGACGGCAGCGGCAACGGCAGCGGCAGCGGCAGGTCCAGCGAGCCGATCACCGTGCCCCCGAGGTCGCACAGCACGCCGTGGGCGGTGTCGCCGGTCAGCTTGACGCCGACCACGTGACGGCTGCCGGGCACCGCGGTGAGGATCCGGCGCGGGCGGCCGATGACCGGGTCGGCGGTGCGCTCGGCCCGTTCGGTGACCACACCGGCGTCCACCAGCGTGCGGGCCATCCGCGACATCGAGGCGTCGGACAGCCCGAGCAGCTCGCCGAGGGCCGCCCGGGTGGAGGGACCGTGTGTGAGCAGGTGCCGGACGACAGCCAGGGCACGGGGCGGGAGCCGCCCGCCGTCACCACCGTTCCCCCTGCGCATTCCCTCAACCTACGCGCATTTCTTTCATGGTAAAAATAACCCTCCCACCACGACCCGCATCGGAGCCCGACGTGACCGACGTACAGAGCCGGGACGCCCGTCCCCCGGTTCATTTCCGCGCAGCCGGGGTCTCCCTGGTCATCGACCTGGACGCACCGGTCCCGTCCGTCCTGCACTGGGGCGCGGACCTGGGTGACCTGGACGCGGCGGCCCTGACCGCCCTCGGTCTCAGCTCCGGCGTCGAGCTCACCAACAACGCCCCCGACGTCCCCCGCCGGCTCACCCTGCTGCCGGTCGAGCGGGACATGTGGTCGGGCACCCCGGCGCTGGCCGGTCATCTGGGCGGCCGCCGCACCTCGCCCCGTCCGGTCATGGTGGACGACGCGACGCTCGTGACCCACTCCCCCGACGGCGGCGGCACGCTGGAGGCCGAGTTCACCGACGAGGTGACCGGTCTCGCGCTGTTCCTGCTGATCCGGCTCACCCCGCAGGGCCTGGTCCAGGTGCGTCACCGTGCCCGGCGTCCGGCCGACGATCCGGTGGACGGCGAAACCCCCTACGACCTGGCCGGTCTCACCGCCCTGATGCCCCTGCCGCCGCGGGCCACCGAGATCCTCGACTTCACCGGCCGCTGGTCGCGCGAGCGCCAGCCGCAGCGCCTGCCGGTGGTGGACGGCTCGCACCACCGGCACGTGCGCCGGGGCAAGCCGGGCGCCGACTCGCCCTACGTGACCCTGGCCGGCACCACCGGTTTCGCCAACCGCACGGGTGAGGTCTGGGGCTTCCACCTGGCCTGGAGCGGCGACAGCCACTGGCGCGTGGAGCGTCTGGCCGAGGGAGCGGGCGGTTCGTCGTCCGTGATCGGGGGTGGCGAGGCCCTGCGCGCGGGCGAGGTGCGGCTGCTGCCGGGCCAGGAGTACGTCTCGCCGGACGCGTTCTTCGCCTGGTCGGGCCGCGGGCTCGACGGGATCTCCGAGCGCTTCCACGGTTACCTGCGGGCGCGTGCCTCGCACCCGGTGCGGCCCCGGCCGGTGCTGGTGAACACCTGGGAGGCGGTGTATTTCGATCACGACCTGGAGCGGCTGAAGGCCCTGGTGGACCGGGCCGCGCAGGTCGGGGCGGAGCGGTTCGTGCTCGACGACGGCTGGTTCTCCGGCCGCCGCAACGACACCACCAGCCTGGGCGACTGGCAGGTCGACGAGGGTGTGTGGCCGCAGGGCCTGGCACCGCTGGCCGACCACGTGCGGACGCGGGGGCTGGAGTTCGGGCTGTGGTTCGAGCCGGAGATGATCAGCCTGGACTCGCGGGTGGCGCGCGAGCACCCGGAGTGGATCCTGGCGCCCGCCCAGGGCGAGGGTTCCTCGATGCGCCAGCAGTACGTGCTCGACCTGACCGACCCGGCGGCGTTCTCCTACCTGCTGGAGGCGATCAGCGGCCTGGTGCAGCGTTACCGGGTGGCCTACGTGAAGTGGGACCACAACCGGGAGCTGCACGAGGCGGTCTCCCGCTCGCACGGCGACACGGTGGCGGTGTCGGCGCAGACCCGGGCCACCTACCGGCTGATGGACGAGCTGCGTGAGCGCTGCCCGGGCCTGGAGATCGAGTCCTGCTCGGCCGGTGGCTCGCGCGTGGACCTGGGCATCCTGGCCCGCACCGACCGGGTGTGGGCGTCGGACTGCATCGACCCGGTCGAGCGCATCATGACCGACCGGTGGACGTCGCTGCTGCTGCCGCCGGAACTCATCGGCGTGCACGTCGGCTCGTCCCCGGCCCACACCACCAGCCGGCGCACGGACACCACGATGCGTTTCGCCGGCGCCCTGCTCGGGCACACCGGCGTGGAGTGGGACCTGACCAGCCGGGACGACGAGGAGCTGCGGGCGCTGACGGCGTTCGTGGCGTTCCAGAAGAGCCTGCGCCCGGTGCTGGCGCGCGGGCGCGTGGTGAACGCCGACATCCCCGACCCGGCCACCACGCTGCGCGGTGTGGTCGACGCCGACGGCAGCCGCGCGGTGTACGTGTGGGCCCGCACGGTCACGTCCTCGGCGGTGCTGTCGGGGCAGGTGCGGTTCCCCGGTCTGGATCCGGCCCGGAGCTACGTGGTGCGGATCGTGGACGACTTCGGCCTGCCCTCGTTCCCCGGCCGCGAGCACTCGCCGTGGGTACGGGCGGCGCTGGACGGGTCGCTGGTGCTGCCGGGCGTGGCGCTGGGCACCGTCGGGCTGCCGATGCCCACGCTGGCGGCCCAGCAGGCCCTGGTGCTGGAGCTGACGGCTCGCTGAGAAGTGCTGCCGCCGGTCCTCCTTCCTCAGGCCACCACCTCGTGATTGACCCAGGCCACCCGGTAGGGATGACGCCCCTGCCAGGTCTGGATGATCTGCCCGGCCGCCGGCGTGGCGAACAGGGCGGCGAGGTCGTCCGCGGTCTCCACGCCGAACTGGATCACCGCGGTCGCGATCATCGCTGGAATCTCGTCCTCGCCGGGCACCGGGATGTGCCGTTGCGCGGAGAAGCTGCGCAGCAGGCCGGTGTCCCGCACCACGACCTCGATGTCGGTCAGGAACTGATCGAGCTCGGGGTCGGGGATCGGGCCGGTGAACGAGACGAGCATGGTGTGGTTGATCATGCATCGATCTCACCGCCTGCGCGTCGCTGCGTCCAATACCCGTCAGGCCTCGGGCGATAGCCTGGCGGAATGGATCTGCTGGAGACGCGGGAGCTGCGCTACTTCGTCGCGGTGGCCGAGGAACTGCACTTCGGCCGAGCCGCGCAGCGCCTGCACATCGCCCAGCCGGCCCTGTCGAAGACGGTGCAGCGCATCGAGTCCCGGCTCGGGGTGAGCCTGCTGGAGCGCACCAGCCGCAGCGTCACCCTCACGCCCGCCGGGCGGGTGCTGCTGGAACAGGGCCGGCACGCGCTGGACGCCGTCGCCGTCGCGGTCGAGAACACCCGCCGCGCAGGCGATGACGGGCATCTGCGGCTGGTCATGAAACCCGGCGGCGACGCGGGTCTGCTGTCCGGCATCCTCGCCGCATTCGCCGGGCACCCGGGAGCCCGGCAGGTCGACATCATCTTCTCCGGCGGCGCCGATCGGGCCGGTCACCTGCGCGACGGCCGCGCCGACGTCGCCCTGCTCTACGTGCCCTTCGACGATCTCACCGGTCTGGACGCGCACACCCTGCACACCGAGGACCGCGTCGCTCTGCTGCCGGCCGGCCACCCGCTGGCCGGGCGGGAGCAGATCCGCACCGCCGACCTGGCCGGCGAGACCTTCCCGCGCTGGCGCGGCGTGACGGTGGAAAACGTCTCGGGCGGGCCGGAACTCGCCGATGTGGCCGAGCTGGTCCCGATGGTCCGGATCGGGCGGGTGGTGGCCGTGCTCCCCCGCTCCCTCGTCGCCCCGGCACCGCCCGGCACGGTGTGCGTGCGGGTGGCCGACGCCGAACCCAGCCGCATCGTCATCGCCCGGCACGAGCACGACCGGCGGGAGGCGGTGCTGGCCCTGATCGAGGCGGCGGTGACCGCCGTGCGCGCCTGACCACCCGGCGACCGGGCCCGGCCGTCACTGGCCCCCACCGCACCCCGCTGCTACGGTGCGAATCGCCGGGATCGGCCCGATCAGGGAGTCGGATGCGCAGCGACGCGTGGTACGCCGGGGACGACCGCAACGCCTACATCCACCGTGCCTGGATGAGACGAGGGGTGCCCGGCTCGGCCTTCGAGGGCCGCCCGCAGATCGCGATCGCCAACACCGCCTCCGACCTGACGCCCTGCAACTCCCACCTCACCGAGGTCGCCCGGTCCGTGAAGAACGGCGTGTACGAGGCCGGCGGCATCCCCCTGGAGCTGCCCGTGGTCTCGCTCGGCGAGACCCTGGTGCGGCCGACGGCCATGCTGTGGCGCAACATGGCGGCGATGGCGACCGAGGAGATGCTGCGCGCCAACCCGATCGACGGGGTAGTGCTGCTCGGTGGCTGCGACAAGACCATTCCCTCGCTGCTGATGGCCGCGGCCTCCGTCGACCTGCCGGCCGTGGTGGTGCCCGGTGGGCCGATGCTGACCGGCACGTTCCGCGGCGTCCCCCTCGGTTGCGGCACCGACGTCTGGCGGCTGTCCGAGGAGGTGCGCGCGGGAACCCTGTCGCAGGACGACTTCCTGAGGAGCGAGTCCGCGACCATCCGCAGCCGTGGTCACTGCAACACCATGGGAACGGCGTCCACCATGGGCCTGCTCGCCGAGGCACTCGGCACCGTGCTGCCCGGCACCGCGGGCACCCCCGCGCCGGACAGCCGCCTTCTCGAGGCGGCCCACGAAACGGGGCGGCTGGCGGTCGGTCTCGTCAATGATGGACGACGTCCCAGCACGATCCTCACCCGGGCGTCCTTCCACAACGCCATCGTGACCCTCGCGGCGATCGGGGGTTCCACCAACGCCGTCGTGCACCTCCTGGCCATCGCCGGGCGTCTCGGAATCGACCTGACGCTGGACGATTTCGACCGGATCGGCTCGCGGGTGCCGCTTCTGGCCGACCTGGCCCCGGCGGGCCGGTTCCTGATGGACGACCTGTTCCGCGCCGGGGGCCTGCTGGCCGTGCTGCAACAGGTTTCGGACCTGCTCGACCCGACCGCCCTGACCGTCACCGGGCGTCCCCTGGTGTCGTATCTGGACCAGGCCGCGATCTGGGACCAGGAGGTGATCCGCCCCCGCGCCCGGCCCCTGCTGGCCGAAGGCGGAATCGCACTGCTGAAGGGCAATCTCGCGCCGTCCGGCGCCGTGATCAAACCCGCCGCCGCCTCGGCGCACCTGCTGCGCCACCGCGGCCGGGCGGTGGTGTTCGACAGTATCGAGGACTTCCACGCCCGCGTGGACGACCCGGACCTGCCGGTCGACGCCGCCTCGGTGCTGGTGCTGCGCGGCTGCGGGCCCAAGGGTTATCCGGGCATGCCCGAGGTCTCGAACATGCCACTGCCGAAGAAGCTGCTGGAGGCGGGCATTCGCGACGTGGTGCGGATCTGCGACGGCCGGATGAGCGGAACCGCCTACGGCACCGTCGTTCTGCACGTCACCCCGGAGGCAGCGGCCGGCGGCCCGCTGGCCCTGGTGCGCGACGGCGACTGGATCGAGCTCGACGTGCCCGGGCGCACCCTCACCCTGGACGTGCCCGCCGGCGAGCTGGCCGGCCGCGAGGCCAGTCCCGGGGCCGCAGCGGCCTACGCGGCCCCGGTCAGGGGCTGGGAGAAGCTGTACGTTGACCATGTCCTACAGGCCGACACCGGCGCCGACCTGGATTTCCTCGTCGGTTCCTCCGGTGACCAGGTATCCCGGGAGTCGCACTGAGCGGGTTCGAAGTTGTCGGGGGAACGCACTACGTTCTCGGTGAGGGGCCGGTGTGGGACGAGGCACGTGGCGTCGTGCGCTGGGTGGACATCGAGGGTGGCCAGGTCTGGGAGGGTCTGCACGAGCCCCGCGTGGTGCTCCGGCGTGAGCCCACGCTGGGTGCGGCGGTGCACAGCGAGTCCGGCGACCTGCTGCTGGCCCTGCGCCGCGATCTGGAACATGTGGACGCCTCGGGAGACGTAGCCGGCACAGTCCCCCTCGTCCCACCCGGCGTCAGCAGCCGCCTGAACGACGGGAAGTGTGATCCGGCGGGCCGTTTCGTGGTCGGCAGCATGGCCCTGGACGAACGCCGCGGGCAGGAGAAGCTGTGGCGGCTGGAGCACGACGGCTCGGTGACGGTGCTCGACGACGACCTGTCGCTGTCGAACGGCCTGGGCTGGAGCCCCGACGGCGCCACGATGTACCACGTCGACACCCTGCCGGGCATGATCTGGCACCGAGCCTACGACCCGGACACCGGTGCGGTGGGTGAGCGTCACCTGCTGGTCGCGATGGGCTACGCCGACGGCCTCAGCGTGGACGCCGACGGCAACCTCTGGGTGGCCGTGTGGGGCGGCGGGCAGATCCGGGTCGTCTCCCCGCAGGGCGTGCTGCTGGAGTGCCTCGACACCGGCGCGCCCCTCACCACCAGCTGCGCCTTCACCGGCCCCGGCCTGGACCAGCTGGTGGTGACCACCGCCGACCAGACGGTGGCGGGCGTCCCCCGCACCGACCGCTCCGGCGTACTGCTGACCCGGCGCACCGACCAGCGCGGGCTGCCCGCCACCCCCTGGCGGCCGGTGGCTCTCGAACGCTGAGGTGTCCGGCACGCTCATGGCACCGGTCCGCGTTCAGTGCTGTTCACGGTATTCCGCATGACCAGGCAGGTGGAACGGATCGAGGTTGAACGAGCCATAGCCATGCAGGAGGAATGCGCCCGCGACCACATCGGTCACGGCCTACTGGAAGTCACAGCCCGGGTTCGGCGCGTCTTCCGACAGTGGTGAACCGGTGGGCAGCACGTACAGCACCTCCAGCACCACCGGGGTGGTGCCGTGGTTGACGCCGATGTGCACGTGATCCGGGCCGGCGGGTTCCTGGATCAGGCTGCCACGCTTGTAGACCCCGTCCGAGGCGCAGGTGTCGTCGTAATGACTCAGCGTGCCCTGCTTGACCTTTCCGAGGAGCACGCCGTCGTGGTAGTGCCATCCGGTGGCCTGTCCTGCCGGGAGCGTGACCTCCCGCAGCACGAAATCCGTGTCACCGATCGTCTTCTGGGAGATGATCGTGCCGGTCACCCCCGGACCGGGGGGCGTGGCCCGGGCGGCACCCGCGGCACCCAGCGTGAACGTGGCCGCCATGACCGCCGCCAGGCCGGCCCGCAGGGTCTTCTTCGTCGTCGCCATCAGCGTCCCCTCTGCTCTTCCCGTCGTCCCCGCACTGGCCGGTCACCTGCATCACCGGTCCGTGAGCTTGCATGACGGTGTTCCCATCGTCTCCCGTCCCGACGGGATCCATCCAACCAAGCCGCACTGAAACGGGTGTGAAACCGCACTTCCCGGCCCATCCTGCGGACAGGAAGTGCTTCTCCACCCGGGCGGTGGCCGGGTCACGGGCATGATCGCCGCGAAGACCTCCACCGCACAGCGCTTCACGCCCAGCCGGGTCAGCAGTGATCCCTCGGCAGCCGCCCGGCCACCTCGGCGTAGCGGGGGTGGATCCGCGTCATGACCGGGAGTCCGCCGAGGTGTGCTGGACGGCGGGTTCAGTGGATGTGTACCCGGCGGACCGGGACGATTCGCGGCATTACGCCACCGGCACGCTCTCGCCCGTGGATCATGGGCGGGTGAGCAGGACGCTTCTGACGGACGACGACATGCGGCGACTCGTCGAGCAGTGCGGATACGAGGAGATCCTCGATCAGCGGGCCCGGGACATCGTCCGGGTCAAGGCGAACCGGCAAGACGTCTTCAGCAAGGAGGCCCGCGAGGCCTCGGCCCTGAGCGCACTTCACTGGGCTGCCCGTAAGAGCCTGTTCCGCAACCGTTCACAGCCGATATCCAGGACGCCGTACCGGCACGACCCGGCCGGCCGCCGTTTCAGATACCGGGAGGACGTCGACGCCCTGATCACGAACTACCGCGACCTCTCCCGGCGGGGCAAGCGGATGAACACCGTCCTCCAGCTCACCATCATCGGTGGGTCGGCGATGGCCACCATCCTGACCGCGGCCTCCGGCGAGCATCCCGCCGTCCGCTGGTGGGCGGCCGGGTTGTCGGGCGTGGTGAGCGCGACCGCAGCCGTCATCGCCTACTTCAAACCCCGCGAGCACGCTCACGACCAGCAGTCCACGGCCGATGCGATCGAGCTGGAGCGCAACCAGTTCGACCTGGGCATCGGGCACTACGCGTCACTCCCCGTGGAGGAGGCGACCCGGGAATTCACCGAGCGGGTGGAGAGGGCGGTCACGGAGCAGCGGCAGCGGGAGTTGCAGATGGATCAGTCGACGCCCGACCCCTCGTCGTCCGGCCAGGCCCGCTGAGGCCTACTGCCGGGCGACCACCCTCAGATGCCGTTCTCCCCGCCGTCCACGTAGAGGTTGGCACCGAGCACGAAGCTGCTCTGCGGTGAGGCGAGGAACGCGACGGCGGCCGCCACCTCCTCCACGGTGCCGTGCCGCCCCAGTGGCACGCCCGCGCGGAAGGTGGCCTCGACGGCCTCCGCGTTCTCCCGCCCCACCATCTTCGCCACGGCCGGGGTGCTGATCGCCCCGGGAGAGACGGTGTTGACCCGGATACCACGGCCTTTCAGCTCGTTGGCCCAGGTGCGGCCGAACAGGCGCAGCGCGGCCTTGCTGGCGCCGTAGGCACCGAAGCCCTCCCAGCCGTCGTCCGCGCGGGTGGAGGAGTTGAGGATGACCGACGCGCCCTCGTTCAGCAGGGGCAGCGCCTTCTGGACGGTGAAGACGGTGCCGAGAATGTTGACCCGGTAGATCCGGTCGAGCAGTTCGACGTCCATCTCCTCCAGGCGGGCGAAGCCCGCGGTGCCCGCGTTGGCGAACACGACGTCCAGGCCCTTCCCCCGGGCCCGCACCGCGTCGTACAGCCGGTCCAGGTCGGCGGGCTGCGAGACGTCCCCGGGCACCGCGGTGGCCGAGCCGATGACCGCGGCGGCCTTCTCCAGCTCGGCCTCGCGCCGGCCGGTGATGAAGACGTGCGCCCCCTCCTGGGCCAGCCGCACCGCGGCCCCCAGGCCGATCCCGTCGCTGCCGCCGGTGACGACGGCGGTCTTGCCTTCCAGCTGCCCCATGATGACCTCCCACTATTTCGGTACCGATCGGAACCGAATGAGAAGCTAGCACATCGGCACCGTTCGGTACCGAATAGGTAGGATGGCGGCATGAGCGAGCAGGGGAGGCCGCTCGTCGGCCGGCCACGGGCCTTCGACGCCGACGAGGCGCTGGAACGAGCCATGCGCGTGTTCTGGGAGCGCGGCTACGAGGGGGCCAGTCTCAGCGACCTGACCGAGGCCATGGGCATCACCCGGACCAGCATGTACCGCGCCTTCGGCAACAAGGACGAGCTCTTCCTGAAGGCGCTGGCCCGCTACGACCAGGGACCGGCCGCCTACGGACGGCAGGCCGTGGCCGAGCCCACCGCCCGGGCGGTGGTGACGTCCTTCCTGCACGGGGCCGTGCTCACCACCACCGGACCCCAGTCACCGGCCGGATGTCTCGGCGTGCAGGGCGCACTGGCCGTCGGCCCATCCGGGCAGGGCGCGCAGCGCGCGCTCGCGGCGTGGCGCGACGAGGGCCGCGAGATGCTGCGACAGCGTTTTCAGCGGGCCGTCGACGAGGCGGACCTGCCCGAGGGCACGGACGCCGCCCGGCTGGCCGGGTACGTCATGACCGTCGCGTTCGGGATCGCGGTGCAGGCCGCCGGCGGCCTGACCCGTGCCGAACTCCAGCAGATCGCCGAAACCGCCCTGCTCGGCTGGCCGTTCACGCCACCGGCCGATCCCACCTGACCCGCCGCGCAGACCCGGGACGCGCCTGCGCAAAACCGTCGTGGCCCGGCCCGGCAACCGGACCGGGCCACGACGGGGCGGATCAGCTGTCGCGGAACCCGAACAACCGGCGTCCTGGCTCCAGCGGCACGGGCACCCCGGCGAACCGGTGCACCCCGACCACCCACGGGCCACCCCGCCGCACCGCGACCTCCTCGAACGGCCCGGCCGCGAAAACCCGCAGCACCTCGTCCACGTCGGCGAGCGACTCGCCGTAACTGCTCCACACCACGGTGGCGCCCGGGGCACACAGCATCGGGAGGGCGTCCACCAGCGTGCGGGTGTCCGGCACGTCGATGTTGGCCAGCACCCCGCACAGCAGCACCAGGTCGGCCGGCGCCCGGCCGGCGTAGGCGTCCGTGGTTCCCGCGTCGGTGACCACCACGTCCACCGTGGTCAGCCGCGTCGAGCCGAGGGCGCCGTGCAGGAAGGACGCGTTGAGCGGGTCCAGTTCCAGCATGCTCGCCCGCACGTCGGCGCCGCGCGGGTGCGAGATCAGGATCGGCAGCAGGTCACGGGACTGGCCCGCGCACACGCTGAGCGCGCGCAGCGGGCCGGGGGCCGTGCCGTCGAGGTAGGCCACGAGCTGGTCCTGCACGGCGGCCAGGCGGTCGGTCTGCTCCGACTCCAGGTCGTCGTAGGGGGCGTGCCAGGAGTACCAGCTCTGCTCGGTGAGCGTGGCCCCCTGGGTCCGGCCGGGCACGCTGTGCCGGTCGTACTCCTCCTCGTGGTCGTGGTCGTCCTCGTCCAGCAGGTCCTCCAGCAGGTTCGTGATCACGCGATCACGCCTCCAGGCCCAGCCGTTGCAGGTGGTCCTGGGCGGTGCCGGGCACGGTGCACTCCAGCTGCTCGGCGTTGAGGGCGGCCATGCCCTCGATCTTCTTGGTGGCCAGGTGCTCGGCCTCGAACTCGGCCATCGACCCGAACGACGCCTCCAGCACCATGTGGTGCAGGCCGCCGAAGGCCGGGGCGTAGACCGCGTAGGGGGTCAGCCCGTTCGCCACGAGCAGCTCGTTCTTCCTGCGCTGGGCCGCCATGAAGGTGGGCAGGGTGCCGAATTTCAGGTTGCGCAGCACCTGGTGCCGGTAGGTCTTCATGTTTCGTTGCTCCTAAGGGGTTTTCATGTGCGGAACCTTCACCCAGCCCTGATCGAACGGGGTGGTGAAGAAGTTGTGCACGCGCATGTACGACAGCAGCCACCGGCCGTCCACGCGGCGGAAGTCGTTGAAGTACTTGCCGGCGATCCACAGCGGCTCGCCGCCGCGGTAGGTGCAGGCCTGGAAGTACATGAACTGGCCGGTGGCGCTGTCGCCGTCGACCTGCACCGCGGAGTTGGTCACGAAGTGCGCCGAGAACGGCATCCGCTCCACGTTGCGGTCGAACTTGGTGATCAGCGCCTCGTGCCCGGTCGCGGCCCAGCCCGGGTTGCCGTGCGGGCCGATGCTCTCCCACGAGCCGTCCTCGGTGAACAGTGCCGCGACCTTCTCGCCCTTGCCCGACTCGGCGTCAGTGGCGGCCATGTAGCTGGTCATCAGCCCCAGGCAGGCCTCACGGGACTCGAGCAGGTCGAGCCGGGCCAGCACGGCCTCAAGATCAGACATCGACGGTGACCGCCTTCCGGTAGCGCTCGATGAGCCACTGGTTGAGTTGCGGGATGTTGGACTCCATCCAGGACAGCGGGCCGCGCGGGGCGAACCGCGAGCGCAGGCCCTGCTGGAGTGCGGCGGTGGTGACGGCGTCCTGGTGGATGGCGAGGGCCTTGCGTTCCATGAACTTCTCGTAGGCCTCGTGGAAGCCGGGTTCCTCCACGGCCGACTTCGGGTAGAGGTTGACCCGGCGCAGGTCGAACGATCCGGGGCCCTTGGGGTAGATGAAGGCCAGCTGCACGAACGTGGGCTGGAGGATGGAGAACAGCATCGGCGGGATCGACGCGAACATCACCCGGCGGCGCTGCTCGTCGGTCAGGCCCGGGATGATGGCCGTGGTGCGCTTGCCGTCGGTGCTGGCCAGCCCGGCGTTCTCGTCCACCAGGTAGGTCGGGTGCATCACCTGGTTGTCGCCGGGCTCGAACGGGTAGAAGCGGGCGTTCTTGGCCGGGGCCGCCTCGTGCACCCCGCGGTGCACGTAGCTGGTGTGGTAAGGCTCAAGGGCGTTGTCGTGGTGGATCTTCCAGTTCCACTGCTGGTCCTCGAACACGAAGGCCGGCATCGGCACCAGCTCGTCCAGGCCGAAGGTGGACAGCTCCTCGTCGATGCGGCCGATGCCCTGCCCGAGCGGCTGCGCGGTGTCGTCGAAGTTGATGAAGACCATGCCGTGGAAGACCTCGTGCCGGATCTGCGGCAGGCGGATGGTCTCGCGCAGCCGGTTCACCGGCACCGTCTCGGTCATCGACGGTGCCGCCGCGAGTCGTCCCTCGAGGTCGAAAGTCCAGTTGTGGTAGGGGCATTTCATCACCTTGCCGTTGAGGCACGGCGAGGCCGCGTCGCGGCCCTCGCCGGCCAGGCCGCCGAACAGCGGCTGGCCGCGGTGCTGGCACACGGCCGACATCACGCGCACGTCGCCGGCCTGGTCGCGCAGCATGACGATCGGCTCGTCGAGCACGGTCAGCGGCAGCTGGTCGCCGGGCTCGGGGATCTCGTTCACGTGGCCGATGCACAGCCACTCGCGCCCGAAGATCGCCTCCTTCTCGAACTCCCAGAAGTCCTGCCCGGTGTACACCTCGGGCGGCAGCAGCCGGGCGGTGGCCACCGGGTCGGTGCACGCCTCGACGTCGGCGAGCACCCGGCGGGCCGCTTCCAGGGCGTGCCTGCTCAGCGGTCGCTTGGTCATGATTTGGCTCCTCGGTGGGTCGGCGCCGGAGCCGGTGAGGTCACCGGCTCCGGCGGGAAGATCAGGGCAGGACGGGCGAGTCCGGCTGGTAGTCCTGGGTGCTGAAGTCGGACACCGGAACCTGGGTGGCGAGTCCGGCGTCCACCAGCACCTTCTGGGTCTGGGTCAGGCCGTCCTCGGTGAAGCTGCCGTAGCCGGCGGTGGATGCCTTCCAGTTCTCGATGTAGGCGTCGAGGCTGAACTCCAGCGCGTCGGCGTCCACCTCGGCGCAGTTCTCCTGGAGGGTGGCCAGGGCGGCGTCACGGTTGTCGACGACCCACTTGGTCGACTCGGCGAAGGCGGTCATGAAACCCTTGGCCGCGGTGTCGTTGTCGCTCAGCCACTGGTTGTTGGCCACGATGGTGTGCCCGTAGGTGGGCACGTACTCCTGCATCGGCATGACCGTGAGATCGGGCAGGGTGTCGAGGATCTCCTTGGTCGAGGCGGTGTTGTAGAAGATCACCATCGCGTCGATCTTGCCGTCGAGGAACTCCGTGGTGGTCGCGTCGTCCGAGGGGATCACGTCGACCTTGCTCACGTCGATCCCGGTGGCCTTCACGAAGGCGTCCCACACACCGCCCTCGAACTGGTCGGTCTGCACGGCCAGCGAGTGGCCCTCCAGGTCTTTCGGCTCGGTGATCGAGTCGTCGGCCAGGATGGTGACGGGGCCGACGGTGGAGGCGGCGCCGATGACGGTGAGGGGCAGTTCCTCGCCGGCGCCGATGATGACCGGCGGGGCGGACAGCTCGGCCAGGTCGAACTCACCGGTGGCCACCAGGGGCACGGTGTCGGAGCCACCCTGGCCGCGGTCGTAGCTCAGGTCGATCCCGTTCTTCTCGAAGATGCCCTGTTCCAGGCCGGAGTAGATCGGGGCCCAGGTGCCCTCGCAGGTCCATTCGAAGGCCATGTTGACGGGGGTGAGGCCGCCCTCGGCGGAGGCGCCGCCGCTGTCGGATCCGCAGGCGGACAGGGCGAGGACGGCGCTGAGCCCGACGACCGCGAGGGCCTGGGGGCGTCGCAGGGAGAACGGCATGGTGGAGGGACCTTTCACACGGGGGTCACACAGGGGGGTCACACGGGGGTCGCAAGAAGGGCGAGCCGGGTGGTTCAGCGGACGACGGTCTTCCAGGGCACGACGATCTTCTCGAGCCACACGCAGACGTTGAAGAAGACCAGGCCGACCAGGCAGGACAGCAGGGCCAGCACGAAGACGGCAGCGGTGTTGAGCTGGGCGCTGTAGACGGTGATCAGGTAGCCGAGTCCCTCGCGGGAGCCGATGTACTCGCCGAGCAGGGCGCCGACCACGGCGCCGGGGGCAGCCACCCGGAACGAGGAGAACAGGTAGGGCAGCGAGTTCGGGATGCGGACCCGGGCGAGGATCGAGAACTCGCTGGCGTTGGCCAGTTTCATCATGTTGACCAGGTCTTCGTCGACCGAGGTGAGTCCGTGGGCCACGTCGACGATGATCGGGAACACGGCGATCAGGCAGGAGCAGATGACGATCGGGACGCCGCCGCGGCCGAACCAGATGATCAGCAGAGGGGCGATCGCGACGGTCGGCATCACCCGGATGATGTTGAGGAACGGGAAGGCGATTTCCTCGAACAGCGCGCTGCGGCCCATCGCGACCCCGAGCACCACGCCGATCACGACGGCGGCGGCCAGGCCGTACAGCGACATCCGGGTGGTGGCCCACAGGCCGTTCAGGAACAGCTCGTGGTGGTTGCCGAACTGCTCGACCATCGCCGTGGGCGCGGGCAGCACGTACTTCGGGGTGTCCAGCGCGCGCACGGCACCTTCCCACACCAGCACCGCGACGGCGAGCACCATCCAGGCGCGGGTGGCGCGAAAAGCCGTGAACAGGGCCCCGGCCCGGCTCTGTGGCGGGATGACGGCGCGAACCCGGCCCCGGGCGTCCGGGCCCGGTTCGCCGGTCACGACGGCCTCGGTGGAGGGGGCGGTCATCGGTTGTCCTCCAGCGCGGTGCGGATGCGGTGGGCGATGCGGGCGAACTCCGGGGTGTCCTTGAGGTCGTTGCTGCGGGGGCGGGCGAAACCGACGTCCACGACGTCGACGATCCGGCCCGGGTGGGCGGCCATCACGACGATCCGGTCGGACAGGAACACCGCCTCGGGGATGGAGTGGGTGACCACGACGATGGAGGCGTCGGTGGTCTCCCAGATCCGCAGCAGCTCGGTGTGCATCTCGTCGCGGGTGATCTCGTCGAGCGCGCCGAACGGCTCGTCCATCAGCAGCACCCGCGGTTCCATCATCAGCGCCCGGGCCAGCGACACCCGCTGGCGCTGGCCGCCGGACAGCTGCTTGGGATAACGCTTCTCGTAGCCGCCGAGGCCGACCACCTCGAGCTGCTCGCTGATCGTCTTGCCCGGCCTGCGCTGCCGTCCGCGGGCCACCTGGAGGGGCAGGCGGATGTTGCCCTCGACGGTGCGCCAGGGCGCCAGCACGGCGTCCTGGAACACCATGCTGAGCAGGCCGGAGCGGCGCGCCTCGTCCGGGGTGCGGCCCAGGATGGACAGGCTGCCCTGCACCGAGGCGTGCGGCAGCAGGCCGGCCAGCGAGCGCAGCAGGGTGGACTTGCCGCAGCCGGAATGACCGACGATGGAGACGATCTCGCGGGGGCGGACGGTGAGGTCGACGCCCTCGACGGCGACCACGGCGCGTTCGCCGCGGCCGTGGACGATGCAGACGTCCCTCAGGTCGACCCGGTCCGGTTCGGGGTCGGGTGCCGCCGTCTTCGGTGTGCTGGTACTGAGTTCAGCGGTCACGGTGTGCGTCCTGTCTGTCCTCGGCGGGCTAGGTGGTCCGTGAATGTTGTATCCAGGAGTTTTTTCACTTACTACCTTGATTGGTTTCAATGAGGTTTCATCATGGCCGTTTTCGTGGATCAAGGGATGAATGCTGTATCCCAAGAGCTCACTGGAGTCGCTCTCGCAGCACCGCGAGAGCCCCGGCCAGGCCCACCGCGACGGCGCCCGTCGGGTGCGGGGCGAACCGGGCGTCGTGGTTGCGCGGCACCGCCTCGCCGCTCGCGTGCAGCGCCGGGTCGTGCACCCCGAAGTTCCAGATGACCGACGGCACCCCGAGACGCTCGGCGTAGCGGCTGAAGTCGTCGCTGGCCGGCAGCGGGTCGGGCGGCGGGGCCACGGCGCCCGCCCCGAACACCCCGGCCAGCGCCCCGGCCACCCGCTCGTTCTCGGCCGGGTCGTTGTACACGGCGGGCAGGTGGGAGATCTCCTCGACGCGCAAGTCCACCCCGCCCGCGGCGGCCTCGCCGTGCAGGATGCGCAGCATCGCGGTGCGCAGCCGCTCGGCCACCTCGGGTTCGTAGGCGCGGGCCGACACGGTGAACACGGCCTCGGCCGGGATCACGTTCTCCTTGGTGCCGGCGTGGAAGGTCGCGACGGTGAGCACGGCCATCCGGAACGGGTCGACCTCCCGCGACACCACGCTCTGGAGCCGCGCCACCATGGCGACGGCGGTGAGCAGGGGGTCGCTGGCCAGGTGCGGGCGGCTGGCGTGGCCACCGACCCCGCTGACCGTGACCCGCCAGGAGCTCTGGGACGACAGGAACCAGCCGGGGCGCACCAGCAGGCGGCCCAGCGGGGCCGAGGTGACGTGCTGGCCGAGCACCACGTCGGGGGTGCCGGTGGTCTCGAACAGGCCGTCGTCGAGCATGGCCAGGGCACCGGCGCCGGTCTCCTCGGCGGGCTGGAAGATGCCCACCAGGGTGCCGCTCCAGGCGTCCCGGTGCTCATCCAGCCACTGCATCGCCCCGGTCAGGCAGGCGGTGTGCAGGTCGTGCCCGCAGGCGTGCATCACGCCGGGAACGGTGCTGGCGTAGGGCAGGCCGGTGTGTTCGTGCAGGGGCAGCGCGTCCAGGTCGGCGCGGAACCCGGCCACCGGCCCGGACCCGTTGCGCAGCACCGCCTCCAGGCCGGTGCCGCCGCAGTCGCGCAGGTGCGCGCCGGTGCCGGTCAGCGCCTCGCGCACGGTGGCCCGGGTGCGGTGCTCCCGGCCCGACAGCTCGGGGTGGGCGTGCAGGTCGCGGTAGAGCCGCAGGACGCTCGTGGGCGCGGGTGGGTAACCGCTCGCTTCCGGTGTGGTCACCAGGTGCTCACCACCACGGCGCCCGGGCCGACGCCACGGTGCAGTCCGGCCAGCAGGTCGACGACCGACCAGGCGGTGATCATCGAGGTCCGGCCGCCGGAGCCGGGGTGCACCGCGTTCTCGAAGGTGAGCCGGTAGCTGCCGACCGGTGAGGTCCAGCTCACCTCGTGCCGGGTGGCGGTGGCCGCCGGGTCGGCGACCACGACCACCTCCACCCGGTCCAGGCCGAGCGTGGCCAGGGCCAGCGCGACAGAGGAGTTCGAGGTGCGCGGGTAGGCCAGGGCCGCCTGGCGGGCGGTGCCGCGGAACACCTCGACCGCAGCCGTGACCTGCGGGTCCACGCCGAGCGCGGCGGGACGCTTGACCGTGGTGTGCAGCACGTGCGCGTCGCGGGTGCCGGCCCGGGCCGCGGCGGCCAGCACGTCGAAGCCGCCGAGCGCGCCGGTGGGCAGCAGCACCCGGCCGGGGGCCGGGAGAGCGCCGTGGTCGCGGGAGTCCGGCCGGCCGGTGGTCCCGGGTTCGGCCAGCACCCCGCAGGAGCAGACCACCACGTCCGTGCCGAGGGCCAGGGCCCGCGGGACCAGGCGGCGGGCGGCGTCCACCGTGGTCGCCTCGACCAGCACGTCGGCGCCGCTCAGCAGGGCGTCCACCTGATGCCGGGGGGTGCCCGAGCCGACCGTGTCCAGCAGGGTGCAGCCGGGAACCTCACCCCGCGCCAGAGCCTCGGTCACGGCGCGGCCGATGCTCCCGGTGCCGGCGACCACGACGCGAAGATCCTTGTCCTGTGACGTTTTCGCCGTCTCCACCGTCGCGCCCGCGCTCACGCCGCCACCGCCGCGCCGTCCCAGCGCGGGTCGGCCGCCGCGGCGGCCCGCCCGGGCGCGGAGCGCACGATCACGTGGGAGCTGCGGGCCCCGAACTCCGGCAGGCCCTCGCCCTCGCGGGTCACCGTGCCGTCCGCGCCGAGCTGCCAGCGCGGGGTGATCAGGGCCTCCCCCAGATCGCTCTCGCCCCGGCCGGTCGGCAGCAGCGCGCCCAGCAGGGCGGTGTTCCAGGGCACCTGCTGCTCGCCGCCGGGGGTCGCACCCAGCAGCCAGCCGGCGGTGTGCCGGGCGGCCCAGGCGTGCAGGGTGGTGAGGGGGCGGCGGCCCGGCACCGGGGCGTTGGGATGGCCCTGCTCGAAGGCGAATCCGCGCCCGGCCCGGTTGGACAGCACCAGGTCGTAGTCCTCCACCACCAGCCCGCTGCCGAACTGCGGGAACGAGTTGGAGTGCACCACCACCACGGCGTTGCCCTCGGCGTCGGCCGCGGCGACGGTCGAGGTGCCCTCCCCCGCCGGGGCGAGCCCGCCGCGGGCCTGCCGGGCCAGCACGTCGCGCACCCGGTCCGGGCCGGTGCGGGTGACGTCCTGTCCGGCGAACACCTCGGTCAGCGCCCGGCCGTAGGTCGGGGCGTTCGTCGCCCACAGCGGTCCGGCCGAGGTGTGGACGCTGTGGGCCAGGGTCTCGTCGACGGTCACCGGGGCGAGGTCGGCGAGTGTCAGCACGCCACCCGCGGCGGCGACCCGGCGCACCACCGCCTCCCCCACGCGTCCGCCGAAGAGCTGTGCGCCGTGCTGCGCGTACTCGGCCAGCAGGCGCGCCATGGCGGGCAGCGGCAGCCCGGTGCCGGCCGGGATCGGCCCGGTGGCCGGGCTGTACACCGTTCCGCCGGGCTGGTGTTCGGCCAGCAGGTGGCGGGCCTCGTGCGCCAGGTGCGCGCTCAGCGCGGACCAGACGATCCCGCGCCCGGCCAGTGCCCGGGCCGGCTCGGTCAGCCGGACGCGGCCCAGGCGGCCCAGCGCCGCGAGCCGGTCGTACCCGGCCGGGGCGCCGGGCACACCGACCGCGAGGCCGCCCGTGGCGGGCACGTCCCAGTCCCGGGCCGCCGCCGCGTCGTGCAGCCCGG
Organism: Kineosporia corallincola; assembly: GCF_018499875.1. Classification (GTDB taxonomy): domain Bacteria; phylum Actinomycetota; class Actinomycetes; order Actinomycetales; family Kineosporiaceae; genus Kineosporia; species Kineosporia corallincola. Next base: position 442,295 of record NZ_JAHBAY010000002.1, read on the forward strand.
CGGCCGCGCCGCCGAGCGCGACGAGGGAGGTCGGCGTGGTGTCACCGGCCCGCAGGTAGAGCGCGACGACGTCACCGGCCAGCCCGCACTTGGACGGCAGCGCGACGGTCTCGGCGAGACAGGCCGCCACCGCGGCGTCGAAGGCGTTGCCGCCGCCGAGCAGGGTGGCCAGGCCGATCCCGGCCGCGGTGCGCGAGCCCGCGGCCACGGCACCGAGGGTGCCGGTGGCCACGGCGCGCCGGGCGAGGAGGGAGGACATCGGGCTGGACATCGGGCTGGGCATCCGGCTCAGGCCCCGGGCTCGACCTGCGAGGGGCCGTAGTGGCGCAGCTCGATGGTGTTGCCGTCGGGGTCGTCCACGTAGATCAGGTCGGCGGGCCCGAGGGCGCCCCAGCGGCGGAACGGGCCACCGACGGTCTCGAACACCCCGGACTCCTTGAGTGCCACCAGGTCGGTCGGCTCGATGACGACGCAGAAGTGGGACACGTTCTTGCCGGTGGCCTCGGCCCGCGCGTCGAGGTCGAGGATCTGGCCGGGGCACACCTCGACCGAGGGGAAGGGGACCGTGCCGGCCCGGAACTCGTCGAGCCGGTGCACGAGGAAGCCGAACTTCTCGACGTACCAGCGCACCGAGGCCTCGGGGTCCTTGACCCGCAGCACGATGTGATCGATCTGCTGCACGCTCACGACGCCGTCGGCGGTGGCCGGGATGGAGGAGTAGGTGATGGTCATGCAGGATGTTGTATCCAGAATTAGTTACTTCGGGCGCCCTGCTCCATGAACGCCATGTTTCTGACGGCCGCTCCTCGTCGTCCTCATGTGGGGTTTCTGGCCGTTCGTGAGAAGAGTCGGACCGGCCGGTGATCTTCTAGGGATCCAATAGCCGGTTGCCCAGGGCGCGGGCGGTGGCGTCGACGAGCTCGATCATCTGCCCCCGGGGCGCCGGGGAGGGCCAGAACGGGCAGCGGTCCACGCCCGCGGCGGCGTAGGCGCCCACCTCCTCCAGCCGCCCGCCGAACAGGGTGACCGGGATCGGCCGCTCCGAGCCGGGTTTGCGGGCGGTCTTCTTGAAGTGCCGGATCCGGTCGAGCACCCCCGGGTGGCGCATCGGGATCCACTCGTCCCCGTACTCGATCACCCTGCGGGCGACGTTCGGGCCGTTGCCGCCCACCAGAATCGGCGGGTGCGGCTTGCGCACCGGCTTCGGCCAGGACTGCACCGGGCCGAAGTCGGCGAACTCACCGTGGTAGCTGGCGTCGTCGTCCGTCCAGAAGGTGCGGTCGATCCGCGGGCGCAGCAGGCCCGCGGCCAGGGCGCCCGCACGGCCTCCCGGGCCCCGGCCAGGCGCACCGGGTCGCGGGTGAGCTCGAAGAGGGTGTAGCTGCGCATGCCGAGGGGATGCATGGTCCGGGTCCCGGGGAAGGGGGTGGGCAGCCCGCCGAGGGTCACGTGGATCACGATCGTGCCGTGGTCGGCGGTGGCACCGGCCAGCTCCTGCACGCCCGGGCCCGCCACGGCGTCGAACACCAGCCGGGACCGGGCGCCCCACCCTCGGCAGGGCCCGGGACCGGGCGCCTCACCGATGCGATCCGTCTCACCCCGGAAAATTTTGCGCGCACATCGTCGTCACAGGCGCCATCACCCTGAGCCAGAGCATGGCCGAAGCGCCGCACGACGCGATGACTCACCGTCCCCAATCACCGAAAATCGTAATTACGGAACGCAACCAAAGGCCCGTGACCTGCACGGTTACGTTCGCCTGGGCAACGATTGAATCGTTCTTCAGTGGTGCACATCCGGGCAGAATTCGACTACGGTCGATGCATCATCCGTCACTCGGGACGCTCCGGTGTCTCGTTGACGGCGACGTGCCGGGCCACAGGAGAGAAGCGATGCGCACCACCGAACTGCCGTCCCTGAGTCCCTGGGGCAGTATCCGCTCGTTCGAGCCGGTGGGCGACGAAGGCATCCTGCGCATCCGCACCGACGCCGGCACCAGCTACTTCGTGCCCCGGCAGCCGAACTCCCGCATCCACGATGCCTGGCGGGTGCCCACCGGCTGGTACCGGGAGAGCGACGACGACCTGCACTGGGCGATCGTGGCCATCACCTACCCCGCACTGTTCCCCGACGACACGGTGAACCGCGCCCATGAGCTCCAGCAGCGGGCCCATCCCCAGCGTTACACGGCGGTCCTCGCCGCCGAACTGGCCGGGCTGGCCGGGATCGAGCGCTCCACGCGCACGCCGGCCCCTCGCCCGGCCGCCGACCAGAGAGACAACCGGACAGACGATCGGGTCATGCAGCAGACGATTGAGAAGACCACCGACCACACCACCGATCACGCGACCGAGGCGATGAGCGGCCAGAAGCCGCCGGCCCGCCGCCCGGCCTGGGTGCGCAAGCCCGGCCCGGTCGCCCGGTCGGTGTGGGGTGACTGGCACGAGACCGTTCCCGCCGGGCACGTGGGTGTGGTCGCCTCGCTCGACAGCTCCCCCGACGACGAGAGCTGGCACCTGATCCCGGCGGACGAGTACGAGGAGCGCGGGTCGTTCCGGTTCGTGGTCGACCCCGAGCGTCATCAGGAGTGGCTGGGCCACCCCTGATCCGTCTGAGGGCGTTCGCCCGGCCACGCGAGCGCGGGCTGCGGCGCTGCGGCCTGGGTCTCCAGGTGATCGAGCCGGGTGACCGGTAGTGGCGTGATGGTGACCGGTAGCGGCGTGATGCCGTGGCCGGAACAGCAACTTCGGTGGCGGCGCTGTCGGCCGCGCCCGCCGCGCGGACCTGGGCCGGGCCGCCGAGTTCTCCAGCAGCAGTCGTGTTCTCCAGCAGCAGTCGTGCCGTCCGCGCCCGACCGCCCCGTCCGTTGTCGGCGCCGCGTCGCGAAAGTACCGCCGTGCTGATCATCCGGGGGACGTGAGAAGCATTGAACCGTCGCTGTGATCGGTCCGTCTATTCAGGAACAGGCGCCTGCCGTCCGGTAACTGAATGGAGAAGACGTGACGTCCGAGACCGGCGTGCCGGTTCAGAGGCCATCGGATCCGGCCGGCCGGCCAGATCCGGTTGACCAGCCGGACCAGACACAGCATCCGCTTCTTCGCAGCCGGCGCCCGAAGGCGCTGGCCCGGGCCGCCCGGCAGCAGGAACTCCTGGCCGCCGGCGGCGCGGAACCACCGCCGGAACCCGTTGCGTCTCCAGCGGTCCGGGCGGCTCACCGGCGTACCCGGACCCCGGCCCGGATCTCGGCCTGGAACTCCCTGGAGATCTGGGCCCAGGCCACGACCCGGGGCTGGGCCTGGAAAAAACAGATTCCGCACCCGAAGGGCACCGGGGTCGCTGCTGTCGGCGCCGTCCTGGTGATCGGTTGCGGTGCCGCGGTTCTGGCGATCTCGGGTGACCACGACCCCGCCCCGGTCCCCCTCTCGTCGGCGGTGAACGAGACCCCCTCCCCCGCCACCGGTCAGGGACTGCCCACGACGACGGCTGTTCCGGAACCCTCGACCGACGCAAAGGCGACGCCAGGCGGGAAACCCCGGAAGTCTTCGGGGTCAGGAACCGATGAGGTCGCTACCGGATCGACCGGCAGCGGGAACAACGACGCACTCCAGAACAACGAAGGGACGACGAAAACCGGCGCGACCCCGGATGGGCAGAAGGCGTCGTCCGGAACTCAGGACAGCCCGGCGAAGGCCGGCACGCAGGACGCGGCCACCACGACGGCCGCCGGCGGGAACACCGCGAGCAGCGCAGGCGGCGCGGCGGGCAACGTGGTCACCGTCGGGGTGATCCGGAACCTGATCACCGGGTTCTGCGCCGACCTGCCCGGCCGGGCGGCCGCCGACGAGAACGTCCTGGTCCGGCAGAACACCTGTGCCCCAGGCGCTTCCGACAACCAGCAGTTCCAGACCGTGGCCGCGGCCGACGGCACGTTCCTGCTGCGCAACGTCGCGTCGGGCTGGTGCCTCGACGTCGACGGTTCGGGCAGCGTGGAGTCGGGCACCGTCGTCAACACCCATGGATGCCTGCCCGGCAGCCAGGACAACCAGATGTTCCGCAAGCAGGCCCAGGGCAACGGATTCTTCCTGGTCCACGTGAAGACCGGCATGTGCCTCAACGTCTCCAACCCCTACGGCGTCGACAACAAGGTCGCCGACCTGAAGCTGACCCTCTATGCCTGCTCGGCCAAGGACGACCACATCTGGACGTTCGGCTGACCGGACCGGTTCGGCGGCGGGTGGCCCGCTGCACGCCCGGCACGAAACCCCACCGCCGTCACCCTGGCCTGCTGAAGAATCCGCAGGCCAGGGTAGTGCCCTTCGACAAGGGCCGGGCAGTCAGAGGGTCAGGCCGTGCCCGTAGGGGAACAGCGGGCCGGCGGTGTCGTTCGGCACGTCCTCGCGGGACGCCTCCACGGCGGCCATCGACGACGGCAGCTCGAACGGCAGCGTGCCGGTAGCGGGTGAGCGGCCGAACAGCACGTCCAGCAGAGCCTCGTCGCTCACCCCGAAAGTGCCGACCAGGGCGGCTGTCTCATCGGCCAGCGGGGTCAGCACCGCGGGCCGGTCGAGCATCACGTCGAGCACGGTCGGCACCGTGGCGGCCAGCGACAGCAGCGGGGCGAGTTCCTGGTCGGTGAAGTCCAGCCGGCCGGAGTGGAAGAACGCCTCGAACCCTCCTTCACGCGGTTCGTGCGGAGCGCCCCGGCGCACGATCGCCACGTCGGCCGCGGCCGGGTCGTCGGTCACCTTCGCGTAGGCCTGTGCCACGGCCGGGTCGACACCGTCCAGGTAGACGGTGACGCCCTCGGCCAGCGGGAGGGTGGTGTGGTTGGTCAGCACCACGATCGAGCGGCGCTGTGCCTCCAGGCCGGCGCGGCGGAACGAGGCCTGCCCGGCCACCTGCTCGGCCAGGTCGGGGTCCACGTAGCGGCGGTGGTCGAACAGGCCCAGGCGGAACTTGTCGCGCAGGATGCGCCGCACCGACACGTCGATGCGCTCGGTGCTGATCCGGCCCTGGCCGACCAGCTCGACGATCAGCTCCGGGCACTGCTCGCCACCCAGCTGGTCGGCACCGGCGTTCAGGATCTTCTCGATCCGCGAGAGCCGGTCCAGGTGCTCCACGCCCCAGGCCCGGGCGGGCATCGGCGAGCCCATGATCTCGGCGTCGGTGACCAGGCCCCAGTCGGTGCAGACCACCCCGTCGAAGCCGTACCGCTGCCGCAGCAGGCCCTCGATCACGCCGCGGTTGAAGCTGAAACCGACTTCTTCGTGCCCGGTTCCGACCGGCATCCCGTAGTAGGGCATGATCTGCGCGGCGCCGGCGGCGAACGCCGCCTCGAACGGCTTGAGGTGGTACTCCCAGTTGTCCCCGGGGTACACCTGCTCGCGGCCGTAGGCGAAATGCGCGTCCTCGCCGTCCTTCTGCGGTCCGGCACCGGGGAAGTGCTTCACCATCGCGACCACGCTGCCCGGGCCGAGTTCCGGCCCCTGAAGGCCACGCACGTACGCCGCGATGAGTTCCGAGACCATGTCGGCGTCGGAGCCCAGCGTGCCGCTGGTGCGCGCCCAGCGCGGCTCGGAGGCCAGGTCGGCCATCGGGTGCAGGGCCACCCGGATACCGGCGGCCAGGTACTCCTGCCGGGCGATGTCCGCGAACTGCCGCACCACGGCTGGGTCTTTGGTGGCGCCCAGGCCGATCGGCTCGGGCCAGGCGGAGAATCCGCCGGCCGCCGCGGAGGCGGCCGGGTTGTCGATGACGCCGTGCCGGGGGTCGGTCGAGACGGTCACCGGGATGCCCAGCCGGGTTCCGGCGGCGATCTCCTGGATCCGGTTGTGCCACTCGGCGATCCGGCGCGGGGTGACCGGGGCGAAGGTGAGGATGTTGAAGTGGTTCAGCTGCCCGTCGCGGATCAGCGAACCGGTGTCCGGGATCATCGCGTCACCGGGCGGCAGGGTGCCGTCCGGGTTGACGGCGGCCATGGTGTGGAACATCAGCCCGGCCTTCTCGGTCAGGGTCATCCGGCCCAGCAGGTCCTCGACGCGCTTCTCGACCGGTAGCGCGGGATTCTGATAAGGGTTCACGGTCATACCTTTCCGGGATCAGCTGGCGCCGCGGATCATCCGCACCAGGAGCGAGCCGGCCACGGCCACCACGGCGCCGAGCAGGAACAGCAGGCTGTAGTTCGAGCCGCTGCCGCCGATCGCGAGGATCGGCGCGGCGAGGATCGGCACCAGCGACTGCGGCAGGGCGTTGGCGATGTTCAGCACGCCCATGTCCTTGGCGGCGTCGTTCGGGTCGGGCAGCACGTCGGTGGCGAGCGCCAGGTCGACGGCCAGGTACACGCCCTCGCCGACGCCGAACAGCAGGATGGCGCCCAGGAACACCGGGAAGCTTCCGGCGAACGCGATGACCACCAGCGAGAGGGCCAGCAGGAAGCCCGCGCCCAGCACGTACGGCTTACGCCGCCCGGAGCGGTCGGACAGGGTGCCGCCGAGCGTGGACCCGGCGACCAGGCCGACCGTGGTGATGACGGTGGCGATCAGGACACCGGTGGCGACGTTGTCGGTGGTGTAGCCGAAACGGTCGATGAGCAGGTAGCTCTGGTAGGTGGTGACCGAGCACAGGCCCATCCACAGCAGGAAGCGGCTGAGGATGTTCCAGGCGAAGTCGGGGTGGCGCCGGGGGTTGATGTAGAAGGTGGCGAGGAACTCGCGCAACCGGTACGGGGCGAAGTGGCCCTTCTCGGCCGGGCGGTCCTGCACCACGGTCACGAGCACCGCCACCGAGGCGACACCGATGACGGCCGGCACCAGGAACATCAGCACGGTGTGCTGCGAGAGTGCGGCGGCCAGGCTGACGCCGACCAGGATGGAGACCGAGGTCATCAGGCCGAGCAGGCCGCTCACCCGGCCGCGCTGCTGCGGCGGGATCTGGTCGGGCAGCAGGGCGGTGAGGGTGGCCAGGGTGGCGTTGACACCGAGCTGGGCCAGGGCCCATCCGGCGGTGAGCACCGGGATGCTGGCGCCGGTCGCGACGATCGTCAGGCCGGCCAGACCGACCAGCATGCCGCCCAGCAGCCAGGGCCGGCGACGGCCGAAGCGGGAGGTGGTGCGGTCGGACATGGCGCCGAAGAACGGGTTTCCGATCAGCGCCAGCAGGGCGCCGACCGACAGAACGCTGCCCAGGGCGGCGGACTTGTTGTCGGGGGCGATCTGCGCGACCCGGATCGCCATGGTGACGACGACGGGGGTGAGGATCGCGAGATAGGCGCCCAGCATGGCCAGGGCCATGGCGACGACGAGCTTGGCCGGGGCGTCGGGCTGTTCCGGGGAGAGAACCGGCGTGGGGTCTTTCGGCCGGGAGTCGGCTGTGGTCATGCGCACACACCTCGTTGGGTCCGCGTGATAGGGGATCTGGGACGCCTACGGCCGGGCCGGCTTCCGGTGCGTCGGTGCCCCTGCCGGAAAGGTATCGACCGGGATTGGGTCGAACCAGGGGCGAGAAGGCGCCATTCTTGCCGTGAATCGCCTGTGTCTCCGCTTTTCCGGCCCCATTTGGGTGATCTGTGCCTGACCGAGCGTGCGGAGTGCCGCCGGTTAGGTCTAGTTCCGCCGAAACCTGGTGCCTAGACTGCGCGCATGCCCGGCCGACGCGTCCATCACCTCCGGCGGGATCTGCTGCTCGGCGCGGTGCGCGGGGCCGGGCGGATCAGCCGGGCCGAGCTGGCGCAGCGCACCGGGATGGCCCGGATGACGGTCACCGGCCTGGTCGACGAGATGCTGGCGAGCGGTGTGCTGGCCGAGGAACCGGCCCGGGCCGACGGCACCCGCACCGGGCGCCCCGCCCGGGTGCTCACGCTCGGGCCCGCGGCCGGCTCGGTGGTGGGCGCGAGCGTGGACGAGCACGGCATCCGGGTGGCCGTGGCCGACCTGACCGGCACGGTGCGGGCGGAACGGGTGGACGACGCGGTGGGCGCCGACCTGGCCGCGCTGATCACCGGGTGTGTGGAAGAGGCCGGGAGCGGCCCGGTCTGGTCGACGGTGGTCGGTCACCTGCCCGGCACCCCGCCTCCCGCCGGTCTGCCGGGTTCGCGGGTGACCGCCCGGGGTCTGGCCGATTTGTGCCTGATCGGCGAGGTCACCCAGGGGGTGGCGGTGGGCCGCAAGAACGTCTGCTTCCTGCGGGTGTGCCGCGACGTCGGCTGCGGGCTGATGCTGAACGGCCACCTGCACACCGGCGCGGCCGGGGCGGCGGGCGAGATCGGGCACGTGCAGATCGACGAGACCGGCGCCCTGTGCCGGTGCGGCCGGCGCGGCTGCCTGGAGACGATCGTCGCCCCGGAGGCCGTTCTCGACGCCCTGGAGGCGATGCACGGCGACCGGCTGAGCGTGGCCCGGGCGCTGGAGCTGTCGCGGCACGACGCCACCGCCGAACGGGTGCTGGGCGACGCCGGGCACATGATCGGCCGGGTGCTCGCGGCCCTGGCCGGCACCGTCAACCCGGAGGTCGTGGTGCTGGCCGGCCCGATGATCGAGGCCGAGGGCCTGGTGGTGGCCGAGGTGCGCGAGGCCCTGCGCCGTTACGCCCCGCGCGAGCTGGTCGACGGAACCCAGGTGCTGGTCAGCGAACTCGGTGAGCGGGCCGCGCTGGCCGGGGCGCTGGCCCTGGCGCTGCACACCCTCCCGGGTGAACGGGCCGGCCGGGCCGTCGCGGCGCACGCGGGGCCGGACGGTGACGGACCCGGTGGCGTGAACGAGCGGGAGCGGGCCGTGCGCCGCCGGATGATCACCGACCTGCTGCGCACCGGTGGCGCCACCGCCCGCAGCGACATCGTGCGGCGTACCCGTCTGCCGCGTGCGGCGGTGGCCGATCTGCTCGCCGGGCTGCACCGCGACGGCGTCGTCGAGCCGGCCACCCCGCCCGGTGACCGCCCCGGGCGTCCCTCACCGCACTTCCGGCTGGCCTCACCCGCCGGGCTGCTGGTCGGGCTGTCGCTCGGCGGTGACGGGGTGCGCGCGGTGGTCGCCGACCGGGCCGGGCGCCGGATCGGCGGCGGTTTCCGGCCCTTGCCCGCCTCTCCCGAGGGCCGGGGTCAGATCCGGGACGCCGCCGGGTTCGCCCTCGAGCTGATCGCCGGTCACGGCCACGCCCCCGGCCCGGGTGTCGCGGTCGCGATGGCGGTGCCCGCGCCGGTGCACCCGGTGACCGGGGAGTTCGGGAAACGCAGTGTGCTGCCGTTCTTCTCGGGCTATTCTCCGGCCGAGGACCTGGCCGCTCAGCTGGGCTGCCCGGTGCGGGTGTTCAACAACGCGCAGCTGGCCGCGCTCGGTGAGACCCGCCGTGGCGCGGCGCGTGGCGCCCGGGACGTGCTGTATCTCAAGACGTCCCAGCACTGCGGCGCCGGGATCGTGGTGTCGGGGCGGATGTACGGCGGGGCGATCGGGTACGCCGGGGAGATCAGCCATCTGACGGTACGGGACATCGGCCCGCTGTGTTTCTGCGGCCGCCGGGGCTGCCTGTCGGTGTTCCTCCAGCCCGGGGCGTTCGGCGCGGTGCTGGACCGGTTCGGGCCGCCGTCCCAGGAGCGGCTGCTGGAGCTGGCGGCCGGGGGCCACGGCCCGGCGCGGCGGGCACTGCTGGACGCCGGTCGCCTGGTCGGGCGCACCACGGCGGTGCTGTGCAACCTGCTCAACCCGGCGCTGGTGGTGGTCGGCGGGCGGTTCACCGAGCCCGGTGACCAGGTGGTCGACGGGGTGCGGGAGTCGCTGGGGCGGTACTGCGCGCCGCCGGTGGCGGCCGCCCTGACGGTGGTGCGGGCCGAGCTGGGCGAGGAGGCCGAGGCGATCGGGGCGGTCGAGTCACTGCTGTGACCACCCCGATCGTCCGTCGGGTCCGGTGAAACTACTTGCCCTTGACCAGGTTGTACGCGATCTGCGGGTCGAACGCGCCGGCGGTGGAGCCGGGCGCCACCCCGCAGGAGCCGTCGGACTCACCCGGGGTCTTGATCCACAGCCGGGCCTCGGGCTGCTTCGTGGTGGCGTTCTTGGTGACCCGCGAGGTGACGCCGATCTTGCGGCCGGCCGGGTTGCACCAGGTGCCGTTGCTGCCCTTGCCGTTGCGGCTGGTGTCGATCACGTAGCGTTTGGTGCTGACGCCCTTGGCCTTCAGCGCCTTGTTCAGCTTGGCGGCGAAGGCCTTCTCGTCTTGCGTGGTGTGGTAGTTCGACACGTTGAGCGAGAACCCGCGCACGTTGTTGATGCCGGAGGCCTTGAGCCGCTTCGACATGGCCGCGGCGGTGGCGTAGTTCGAGTTGCCGGCGTCGAGGTAGACGTAGGCGTTGGGCGCCTTCTTGCTGAACTGCTGGGTGGCGTAGGTGAGCAGCTTCTGCCGGGTGGTGGCCGCGGTGGTGCTCAGGCAGCTCAGGTCGGCCAGGGCGTCCGGCTCGAGGATGACCAGGGCGGGCTTCTTGCCGATGCCGGTGGCGAATTGGCTGATCCAGGTGCGGTACTGGGTGGCGGCGGCGCCACCGGCCGACTCCTTGCCGCAGGCGTCGCGGTCGGGGATGTTGTAGGCCACCAGCACCGGGGTCTTCTTCTTTTTCGCGGCCGCCGTGACGTAAGTGCTCACGGCGGGCTTGATGTCGCCCGACCAGGCGCCGTACCAGCGCGCCATCGGCTGGGTCGAGATGCCCTTGCGGATGGTCGCGGTGCGGCTGTCGCCGGAGTTGGCCTTGACCCAGGTGGCCGGGCCCGAGGTCGGGTCGACGTAGAAGGTGGTGCTGTTGGTCAGCGGCTTGGTGACGGCCGCCGCGGCGACCGACGACGTGGATGCCTTGGAAGTCGTTGCTGTGGTGGTGGTCTCGGCGTGCCCGGCCAGGCTCTGCACCAGGGCGCCGCCGACGGCGAGGGATGCGGCGGCGGCCAGGACCACGGTGGTACGTCGTTTCACGGAACCTCTTCGGGCGGATCGGCACGGACCCCGGAGGTCGGGGGCAGCCGAACGTACCGGTCAGACCGTTAAGTTCAGCGTATTCGCCGCATAAGCCGCCGATGCCCGTGGGACATCTCACAGAATGCCCACAGGCGTCTGCCCAGCGAACTTTCGGGTTAGAGTCCGGTTTCCGGACGAAGCTGGGGGGCATCGACATCCGTGTGTAGCTGGGGACCCGGGCAACCGGGGTGCTACTGCGTGTCGCGACGCCGTGACGTCCGGCACCTGAAGCACCTCGCGAGCAAGGAGCCACCATGCGAAACCCCAAGATCTCCCGGCCGGTCCGGGTCCTGCTGGCCGGCGCGGCCGCCGTCGCCACCGTGCTGGTGCCGGTCGGCGCCGCCTCGGCGAAGCCGGTGACCACCGCCGGGCAGTTCCGCGCCGCCGGCACCACCAACTGCGGTTCCACCGTCAACGGGTTCGACTACTACGTCACGGTGCGCACCAAGGCCGTGGCCGGGCGCACGCTCTACCTCAAGACGGGCCGGGTGTTCGACGAGGACTACTCCTACGTCAGCGGCGGCAAGACCACCGACCGCACCTGGATCGACAAGCGCAAGGTCGGCTCGTCCTCCTGGACCCAGTGCGGGCCGTTCAACGCCTACATGAGCCACGAGGTCTCGAACCCCACCGGCTACCAGACCCGCGCCTGCTTCGACTACAAGAGCGGCAGCAGCCGGATCGCCTCCTGCACCAGCTGGTACAGCGGCCACGACGGCTCCTCCTGACCGGTCCCGCAGCACCCGCGCGTGATCACGGCGAGGGGTGACCCTCGCCGTGATCACGCGCGGCCCGGCCGTTCTGGATCATCGCGAGCGTGTGCGCCGGGACGACCATCGCCGTGGGCACGAGCACCGTTCGTCAGCCGGATCGGCCCCGCCGAGCGTCCCTCCTCAGCCCACGTGCACCAGGTCGACGTGAGTGACTCAGGCCGCTCGCGCCCACCTCCACGGCCGGGCACACCGAAAGACCAGCCTTGCCAATGACTTTGGATTTCTCATGCCAGCCGGCGCGACCGGAAGGGTCGCCAGGGGACGTGACGCGTCGATGGCCGGCGAAAGAGCAGTGCCGTTCGAGCGAACGGGACCGCGGCAGATTCGGCAGGCATATGATCGCACCTTCGAGCGAAGGGCTGCCGAATCCGAGTTGTGGACCTTGATACGTCGCCAGATGAGTCTGACTGCCGTGACGGTGAATTCCGGCCGGCACCTGATCTGCGCCGTCACGGCCTCCGAGTCGTCGGAGTCGTGCGCCGTCTCGGTGTCCGTCGATTCGGTGACCGTCGCGCGGGGCGAGGGTGACGATTTCGAGCTCGCGTTTCAGCTCCTACGGGCCGAGCTGGAGGCTCTCGGGCTGCACCTGCTCTGCAACCGGTATCGGCGCGATGCGTTCGTGACCTCGTTGTCCCGGCAGATGAGCGGCGGCCTGGGCTGCTACCTCGTGGAGCCCCGCCGTCCTGTCGATCCCGGCCGCATCGTCGACTGTCTCGGACCGGCCCGCGCGTCGGACGTCGTCTCGAAGGAGGAGGCCGACGCCTTCATCGCCGGATGGAGATCCCGGCCTCCCCTGCTCCTGCTGCCGATCCTGCTCTGGCGCTCCTGGCGGGAAAGAGTTCGAGGGCAGACCTGAGCTCGTCCTCCGTCACGAGCCGGTGATCAGGGCCTGACCCGTCATCGGCTCACGCTGACCTTGCGGACGCTGCTGGCCCCGGCCTCGAACTGGTCGGTGGCCGCCGACAGCGAGCGGAACGCGTAGGTTCCCTTGTTGCTCACCTTGACGCTCGTGGTCGCGCAGCCGAGCGAGTCGGTGTACGTCAGTGGGGCTTTGGTCTCGGAGCTCGCGCCCGGCTTGCGGAAGACGACCCGCACGGACTGGTACGCCAGGGTGTGGCCGTCCCCGCTCACGCACGTTCTGACCGACACGCTGCGACCCACCTTCGCCGTCCTGGCCACGCTGGTGACCACGGTCTGGGTCAGCTTCGCGAGCGGGCTCACGGTGACCGTCAGCGGGTAGTCCTGCTCGAGCGTCTTGTTGTACTCGGCGTCGTAGAGTGTCAGCGATGCCGTGCCACCGAAGACGCCGAATCCGTCCGTCGGGCACCAGAACGCCTCCTGGGTGACCGTCGCGGTCCCGGTGGAGCCGAAGTCCTCGAAGTCGACGTCGCCCACCAGCCCCGAGCTGAACGTCGTGTTCAGGATGTAGCTGCCCCCGGCCGGGCCCGAGATGGTGAAGGCCAGGGGAATGTCCTCACAGCTCCCCCAGGGAGCGGCCTCGAACTCGAAGTCCAGGGCGCCGGCCGTGGCCGTCAGGGCGCCTCCCGAGCCGATCGGCCGCTCCTGGGTCGCGGCCTGTGCGGGGGACGAGAGGGCGAGCGTCCCCACGGCCGACGCGGTCGCCGCCGCCGCGACGGTGATGATTCTCCACATGTGACGCTCCCTGGCCCGTGCCGCCTTCCGGACGCCAGCCCCATCGGCCCCGGGCCCCGTGACCTGAGGTCGCTCAGGGGATCGGGCTATCCATGCGGCCGGCGCGGATACAGAAGGTGGTTTCGTGCGACAGAGGTGCCTCCGTTCAGGTGACCTGACGACCCGCCGGGCCGGGCCGACGGCCACACCCGGTGCGGGCACGCCTGCGCGGCGCCAGGTCAGGACCAGCTCCTGGCGTGGGGGTCAGCGCTGCGGGCCCCGGTCAGGCGCTCGTCCGTCGCGGACACCGAAGGGGTCAGTCAGGAGGCGGCCGAGGCCGTCCGGCCCGAAACAGCGGTGATCGGGCAGCTGGACGACGAGGGGACCGCGCCCGGCCCCCTCCCCCTGCTCCGACCACGAGATCCCGCTCAGTGCTGCCGGCCGTCCAGCAGCAGCGAGCGCGCGAAACCCGGTTCCCGGAGGTAGGTCTCGATGTCGCCGCTGCCGTCGCCGGCCGGGCGGCCGGCGAGTTCGCGCACGGCGTCGAAGGTGACCACGTTCAGTCGCATGCGCCAGCCCTCGCAGGAACGCCCGTCGCGCTCCTGGCGCGACAGCACCGTGACCTCGTCGTGCAGCTCGTCCCGCAGGATGCGCCGGTAGGTCTGCTCGACGGCGTCCGGCTGCCCCTCCAGCAGCTGCACGAAGAACGCCTGCCGGGTGTGCTCGCCGGGTTCGATCTGCTGGAACGGCTCCTCCAGCCGGGCCCGCTCGTGCACGTGCACGAGAGCACCGGTCAGCCCTTCCCGGGCGTTGCGCGTGCGGCACGGCCCCAGGAAGGACTCCAGCTGGTCCTCCGTCAGGTCGACGCCGGCCCGGCTGACATAGATGAGTTCGTGCACTGACAACGCGGGGGCCTTCCGTGGGTGGGGACGCCACCGGACACCGGCGCCTGGGACGAGTTGTAGCACTCACCGCCCCGGCCGCACCTCACCCCTACGGGTGGCCGCGGGCTCCCGGGGAATGACTCACCGGTCCTCGTCGTCCAACCCCACGACGTCGTCCCTGCCGGCCTCCACCTCTGTGACGTCCGCGTCGTGCACCAGGATCGTCTGGTAGTGGGGAACGGCCAGGGCATCGAACCGCAGAAGGGGATCCACGGCACGACCCTGCCATATCGCTCAGGCCGTCAGATCCAGCCGTTCCCGGTCGATCTCGTACCGCAGCGGCAGGCCGGCGGCGAACCGCGCGATCTCCCCCGCAGCCGCGATTCCCAGCCGCTCCCGCTCGGTGCCCAGGCTGCCGGCGATGTGCGGGGTGAGCACCACGTTGTCCAGTGCCGCCAGCCGATGGCCGGCCGGCAGCGGCTCCGGGTCGGTCACGTCCAGCAGGGCCAGCAGGTCGCCGCGTTCGGCCAGCACCGCGGCCAGCGCGTCGTGGTCCACCAGCCCGCCCCGTGCGGTGTTGATGAAGGACGCCCGCAGCGGCAGTCTCTCGAGCTCGCGGCGGCCGATCATCTGCCGGGTGGCGGGAGTCAGGGGCGCGTGCAGGGTGAGCACGTCCGAGCGGGAGAACACCGCGCCCAGGTCGTGCCGGGTCACCCCCAGCCGGGCGCACCGTTCCCCCGGGGCGAACGGGTCGTAGGCGATCACCTCGACACCGGGGGCGGTGTCGCGCAGCCGCTCGGCCACCAGCGTGCCGATCAGGCCGAGCCCGACCACCCCCACCACCGCGCCGTCCGCCCCGCGCACGCCCTCGCGCCGCACCGGGCCCCGGGCGTCCCTCGACCGGAGGGCCAGGCGCCAGGCGTTCTTCAGGCACAGCACGATCTGGGCCACGGTGAAGTCGGCCACCGGAACGGCGTTCGCGCTCGCGGCCGTGGTGACCCGTATGCCGCGGGCCCAGACCTGGTCGGTGACCAGGTCGCGGATGCTGCCCGCCGCGTGCACCACCAGTTCCAGCTCGGGCAGCCGGTCGAGCACGGCCCGCTCCAGCCGGGGCGCGCCCCAGCCGGTCAGCAGGATCCGCGCCGACGACGGATCCGCCTGCGCCACCAGCGTTTCCGGGTCCATGTCGATCAGCGTGGCCTCGCGCCCGATCAGCGCGCGGGCCCGCTCACCCAGCACCGCGGCACGGTGCTCCGCGCCCAGACAGCTCACCACGGTCAGCCCGGCACCCGTCACCTGCGACATCGGTCCCTCTTTCACACCAGAGCCTGAGGACGTCTGCCGGCATCGTTCGGTGCCCGTGGGCACCCGGTCAACACCCGACTGCCCCGACGATCAGAAGCGATCGTCACCCGGCCGCGGACTCGGACGCGGACTCGGCAGCGGACTCGGCCGGCCGGGGTCCGGTGGTCAGGGCCTGCCAGGCCTGTCTGCGGCGGCGCTGCTCGTGCGGGTCGGCCACCGGCGCGGCGGCCAGCAGGCGCCGGGTGTAGGGGTGCCGGGGTGCGCTCAGCACCTGCCCGGCCGGGCCCTGCTCCACGATCCGCCCGTCGTTCATCACCGCCACCCGGTCGGCCAGCTGCTCCACCACGGCCAGGTCGTGGCTGATGAACAGGCAGGCGAACCGCAGCCGGGTCTGTAGCTCCCGCACCAGTTCCAGCACCGCGGCCTGGACCGACACGTCCAGGGCGCTGGTCGGCTCGTCCGCGATCAGCAGCGCCGGGTCGAGGGCCAGGGCCCGGGCGATGGCGATGCGCTGACGCTGCCCGCCGGACATCTCGTGCGGGTAGCGGTCGGCGAAGTCGGCCGGTACCCGCACGGCCTCCAGCAGCTCGGCGATCCGCCGGCGCAGCTGCGGGCCCCGCAGGCCGGTGTGCAGGGTCAGCGGCTCGGCGATGCTGGTGGCCACGCTGTGCCGCGGGTTCAGCGAGGACGCCGGGTCCTGGAACACGATGCCCATCCGGGACCGGATCCCGCGCAGGGTGCGCGCCCCCCGCAGGGACCGGCGCGAGGCCAGGGCCACGTCGACCCCGTCCACCCGCAGCGTCCCGGAGGTCACCGGCACCAGCCCGGCCAGCGCCCGGCCCAGGGTGGACTTGCCCGAGCCGGACTCGCCGACCAGGCCGAGCACCTCACCCGCCGCGATGCCCAGGTCCACGCCGTCCACGGCGCGCACCCCGGTGCGCCGTCCCCGGCCCCGGTACTCGATCACGACGTCGCGGAACGTCACGAGCTGATCGTCGTCCTCAGGCAGTTGCCCTGAACCCAGCCGCCCCGCAACCTGCTGCCCCGAAAACCAATGCTCCGCAACCGGTTCGGCCGGAACCGGGCCCAGTTCGGGAAGCCGGGGCACGGCGCTCAGCAGACTGCGGGTGTACTCGTGCCGGGGCCGGGCGAAAAGCTCGGCCACCGGCGCCTTCTCCACCACCTCGCCGTCCCGCATCACCACCACGTCGTCGGCCAGGTCGGCGACCACCCCCATGTCGTGGGTGATCAGCAGGATCGAGGTGTCCAGCCGGGCGCAAAGCTCACGCAGCAGGTGCAGGATGCCGGCCTGCACGGTCACGTCGAGCGCCGTGGTCGGCTCGTCGGCGATCAGCAGCACCGGGTCGCAGCTGACCGCCATGGCGATCATCGCGCGTTGCAGCTGACCGCCGGACAGCTCGTGCGGGTAGGCCCCGGCGATCCGCTCCGGGTCGTCCAGCCCGACCGAGGTGAGCAGCTCACGCACCTGCGCGGCGGCCTCCGCACGGGAGACCGTGCGGTGGGTGCGGATCGCCTCGGCGATCTGCGCGCCCACCGTGAACACCGGGTTCAGGGCCGTCATCGGTTCCTGGAACACGGTGCCGATCTCGCCGCCGCGCACCTGGCGCAGCCGCCCGGGGTCGGCACCGATCAGTTCCTCGCCGTTGAGCCGGATGCTGCCGCCGACCCGGGCGGTGCCGGGCATCAGGCCGAGCACGGCCGTGGCGCTGACGCTCTTGCCCGACCCGGACTCCCCCACCAGGGCGGTGACCCGCCCGCGCAGCAGCTCGAAAGCCGTTCCGCGGACGGCGTCCACCCGGCGGCCGTCGGTCTCGAAGGAGACGTTGAGGTCGTCGACGGCCAGGACCGCTGTTTCGGATGTCACTGGCCCAGCGAGACCTTCAGGTAGTTCGGGTAGGCCGGGAACGGCGTCACGAAGAAGTTCTGCACGTTCGAGCCGTGCAGGAACGAGTTCTTCTTGAACAGCAACGGCACCACCGGCGCGTCCTCCAGGATGCGCCGGTCGGCCTCGGCCCACAGGCTCTGCGCCTGGGTGGCGTCGGTGCTGGCGCTGGCCTCGTCGATCAGCTCGTCCACCTCCGGCTCGGAGTAGCGCGACAGGTTGAACCCGCCGCCGCCGATCTCGCTGGAGGCGAACAGCGGCTGGATGTTGCCGTTGGCGCTGGGGAAGTCGGGCTGCCAGCTGGCCAGCGCCAAGTCGTAGTCGCCCTGGTCGGAGGTGACGTCGGCGTACCAGGAGTCGTACTCCTCGGACTTGATCGTCACCTCGATGCCGGCCCGCTTCAGGCCCTGCTGGATGGCCTGCGCCTTGAGCAGTTCCACCGGGTCGCTCTCGACCAGCAGCGTCAGGTCGAGCTTCGGGTCGCCGGCCTCGGCCAGCAGCGCCTTGGCCTTGTCCAGGTCGCCGCTCTCCCCGGCCGGGTACAGGTCGTACTCCTGCCGGCCGGCGATGCCCGGGGTGATCAGGGTGGTGGCCGGCTCGCCGCCGATCGATCCGCCCACGGCGATCTGGAACGCCTTCTTGTCCACGGCGTACTGGAGGGCCTGACGCACCTTGAGATCGTCCAGCCCGTCACGCTTCACGTTGATCGCCAGGTAGGCCAGGGCACCCGCCTCCGAGGTGACCAGCCGGGACTTCGCCCCGGCGTCGTTCTGGATCTGCGACAGCTGGGCCGGCGGCACGAACGAGGCCTGGAAGGCGTTCTTGTCGTCGCCGGAGTCGGCGATCAGCCGCTGCGCCGCCACCGTGTCGTCCTGGCCCAGCTCGAAGGTGATGGTGTCGGGCCCGGCGGTGCGCACGTCGTCGGTGGCCTGGTCCCAGTTCGGGTTGCGGCTCAGCGACAGCGACGAGCCCTCCTTGTAGGACTCCACCTGGTAGGGGCCCGAGGACACCGGATGCAGGCCGTACTCCTGCGGTTTCGCGTCGGCCGCCTCCGGCACCGGCGAGAACGCCGGCATCGAGACGATCCACGGCCAGTCGCCGTAGGAGGTGTTCAGGTGAAAGACGATGGTGGTGTCGTCCGGCGTCTCGATCGAGTCCAGGTCGCCGTCGGTGTAGGGACCCTCGTAGGTGTCACCGCCGTCCAGCAGGCTCTTGTGGTAGCCCAGCCCACCGGACAGCTCGGGCGCGAAAGACCGCTCGATACCGTACTTCACGGCCTCGGCGGTGATCGGCGTGCCGTCGGAGAACTTCAGGCCGCTCTTGAGCGTGTAGGTCCAGGTCTTCCCGTCGTCACTGGGTGTCCCGGTGTCGGTGGCCAGGTCGGGCACCGCCCGGGCGGTCTTGCCCGGCTCGATCTCCCAGCTGGTCAGGCGCCGGTTGAACAGGCCCAGGGTGGTGATGGCCAGGTTCGAGCTCTTGGCCGGGTCGAGGGTGACCGTGGTGGAGCTGGTCAGGATGGTCAGGTCACCGCCCTTGACGGTGGACGACGTGCTGGCCGCGCCCTCCGGTGAACTGGAGTTGGCGTTGCAGGCGGTCAGGGTCAGGGCGGCGGCGGCCGCCACCGCGCTGACGCTCAGCCAGGAACGGCGTTTCATGAAGAGTCCCATCCTTAGGAGTGCGTCTGGGCGACGCGGGGGTCGAGCAGGCCGTAGACGACGTCGACGGCGGCATTGGCCAGCACGACCATGAAGGCGGCCAGGAGCACGGTGCCGAGCAGGAGCGGCAGGTCGCCGGTCCCGACGGCGCTCAGCAGCAGGGAGCCGAGACCCTGCATGCTGAAGACACGTTCGGTGATGATCGCCCCGCCCAGCAGCTGGCCGAGGTCGGAGCCGAACACGGTGACCACCGGGATCAGTACGTTGCGCAGGGCGTGCCGGCCGACCACCGTGCGCTCGCGCAGGCCCTTGGCCCGGGCGGTGCGGATGTAGTCCTCCTGGAGCACCTCGATCATCTGCCCCCGGGTGAGCCGGGCGTAGACGGCCGAGGTGAACAGGGCCAGCACGCACCACGGCAGGATCAGGTGCCAGGCCCAGTCCAGGGGGCTCTCGGTGAGCGGGACGTAGCCGGCCACCGGCACCATGTCGAGGGTGAAGCCGAACAGCAGGATGCCCAGCAGCCCGAGCAGGTAGACCGGCGTGGAGACCCCGGCGACCGCGAGAGCCATGGCCGAGCGGTCGATCGCGGTGCCCTGGCGCACCGCCGCCAGCACCCCCAGGCCGACACCGATGGCCAGCCACAGCACGGCGGCGCCGGCCGCGATCGAGAAGGTGACCGGCATCCGGGCCAGGATCAGCTGCGTCACCGGCTGGTTGAGCTGGAACGAGTAGCCGAAGCAGGGCGCCGAGCAGTGCACCGCGGCGGGCCCGCTGCCGAAGTCGCGGCCCCGGAAGATACCGGCGACGAAGTCGAGATACTGCTGCCACCAGGGCTTGTCGAAGCCCATGAACTCGCTCGCGGTGGCCAGGCCCTCCGGGGTGCAGGGCCGTCCGCAGGACATCTGCGCCGGGTCGGAGGGCAGGGCCAGGAACACCAGGTAGGTGAGCAGGCTGATGGTGACCAGCACGGCGAGCACGCCGGCCAGGCGCCCGGCCAGGAACCGTGCGGTCCTCATGCCGTCACCTCCGTGCGGCGTTCCGTGCCGCGTCCCGGGCGCCGGGCCGAGCGCGGGTCGACGGCGTCGCGCAGGCCGTCGCCGAGCAGGTTGAAGGCCAGGGTGATCAGGAACAGGGCCGCGCCGGGGAAGAACAGGAACATCGGATCGGTCTGCACCCACCCGATGCCGGTGCCGATCGAGCGTCCCCACGAGGGGGTCGGGGCGGGAACCCCCACGCCGAGGAACGACAGCGCGGCCTCGGTGCTGATCAGGCCCGGGATCAGGATGGTGGTGTAGACGATGATCGTGACGCCCAGATGCGGCAGCACCTGGCGGACCAGCACGTGCGGGGTGCCGGCGCCCATCGCCGTGGAGGCCACCACGAACGTGCGGTGTTTCAGGCTGAGCGTCTGCCCACGGGTCACCCGGGCGATGGTCGGCCAGCCGAACAGGCCGATCACCAGGATCACCAGCCAGGTGCGCGGGAACCGGGCCGACACGAGAGCCCCCAGGGCGATGGTGAACACCAGAAACGGGAATCCGTAGAGCACGTCGACGGCGCGGCTGGCCAGCCGGTCGTACCAGCCCCCGAAGAAGCCGGCGGTGATCCCGACGACGACCCCGACCAGGACGGCGATCGCGGTGGCGGCCAGGCCCACGAGCAGGGACGTGCGGGCGCCGTGGACGACGATCGCGAACAGGTCGCGGCCGGTCTGCGGCTCCACGCCGAACCAGTGCTCGGCGCCGATACCGCCGCCGGTGCCGAGCGGCAGGCCGGTGTCGTCGAGGGTGTCGAGGTGGTAGGTGTAGGGATCCTGGCCCTCGATCGCGGTGAGAACCGGCGCCAGCGCGGCCACCAGCAGGAATCCCGCGACGACTGCTCCACCTGCCAGGGTCCAGCGGTCGGCGGGGAGCGGTCGGGGGTGACGCCGGTTGCCCATCTACGTCCAATCCGGGCGAAAAGCCTTTTGCCTCGTGAAACGACCGTCATGACACCACAAGACGACAATATTGGTCAAGAAAGTCCAAGATCCACGGAGGATCGGCCCCGCCGGCTGGCGGCCGGGATCGCCACCGACCTCGGGCAGCCACAGGCGAACATCGGTGGACGGCGCTCCCGTCACGCCCTGGGCTACGAGACCTCGGCGGGGCAGCTGGACGAGACCGCCGGGGAACAGCGGGCGCTCACCGAAGGCCTGGACACTGCACCGCAACCCTGCGCCGGATCCGGCAAGAGACGTCCCTGCGCCGGGTCCACGACCATCTCGGCGCGGTGACCGCTGAGCTGGACAGTGCCAGCGCCACTTTCGACGCCGTCCTCACCGGCCTGGACGAAGCCGGTTCCCGCCTGGAGGAACTGACCGACGAGCACCTGGCCGGCGCCGTGCGGCGCCTGGCGCAGCGGACCCAGGAGTCCGGGCAGGCCCTCGCGGTGCTCCAGGACGATGTCGCCGCGGAACTCGTGGCGGCGGCCGACGGCACCGGCAACGAACCCGGCGATCCGGTGAGGATCCGGATCGCCCGGCTACGTGAGCACGGCCATGCCCCGCAGCGACACGGTGCCCAGGTCACTGAGCGAGAGCTCACCGACCGCGCGCTGTGGGGTATCGACCCGATGACCGGGACCACGACCGACGGGGAGAACGGCACCCAGCACCGGTGCGGCCGCAACGCCACCAAGTTCACCTCGACGGCTTCCTGATCGCGGCCTTCGCCAGAAGGGCAGCGGCACCTATGAACTGATCACCATGTACCCCGACCCCAAGGACTGAGCATGGCATCGGCCCCGGACACCAGAACCTTCCTGGAGCTCTCCGGCGACATGATGGACGTGAACTCCCTGATCCGCGGCTGGGAGGACCATTTCGTCCACCAGGTGGCGAACCTGCGCGACGAATCGCTGCGGCAGAGCTTCCGCCGCGGCTTTGCCCACAGCGTCACCGGCGGCCTCACCCCCCAGGAGTACGAGCGGGCCACCGGCTGGGACTTCGACACCCCCGCCGAACTCCACGAACACCTGCGCACCCTGTGGACCAGGTTCTACGGCGACGCCGATCCCCGCGACAGCCTGACCTGAGCGACCCGAACGACCCGGGCGTCCTGAAACCCAGAATTAGTGGACGACGTCAAAGACGTTCTTCTGCACCCCGTTCGAGTACACCTCGTGTTCCACGAGCCGCAGCTTGCGGGCGTCCTGGTCGGCGGTGGAGAACATCCGCCGGCCCGCGCCGAGCAGCAGCGGGAACACCAGCAGGTGATAGCGGTCGATCAGCCCGGCGTCCGACAGGGCCTGGTTCAGCGAGGCGCTGCCGTGCACGATGATCGGGCCGCCCTCGGTCTGCTTGAGGGCGGCGACGTCGTCGAGCGAGCGCAGCACGGTGGTCTCGCCCCAGCCGGTGGCGAGGTCGGCCTCGGCGAGCGTGGTGGACACGACGTACTTGGGCATGGCGTTGTAGGCGGCGAACTCGTTCATCGACGGCCAGACCGGGCTGAACGCCTGGTAGCTGACGCGGCCCAGCAACATGGCGGTGGCCTCGTCCTGCTCGGTGCCCTTGATCGCGTAGGCCTCGGGCACGAAATCGACCTGCTTGAACGTCCAGCCGGAGTTGCGGTAGCCCTCCTCGCCGCCGGGCGCCTCCACGACACCGTCGAGGGAGAGGAAGGCGGTGCTGATCAGCGTGCGCATGTGCTCGTCCTTGCCGGCCGGGAACAGGTCGGCGCCATCATGGCACCGGCGGTGACCAGCCGGCAGGAGATCGGCGAGTAAGATCAGTTCCATGGATCTCGAACTGAAAGACCGGGTGGTGCTCGTCGCCGGCGGCAGCGGGCTGATCGGGCGCGCGGTGGTGGAACGGCTGCGGCTGGAGGGGGCCACGGCGCTGGTCGCCTCGCGCAGCACCGCCGACGGCGAGCACGGGCTGACGCTGGACGCCCGCGACCAGGAATCGGTGGACGCCGCCTTCCGCACCGCGCTGGAGCGGCACGGCCGCCTGGACGGGCTGGTGGTGACGGCGGCGCCGAGCGCCCGCACCCTGGACCCGGCGCGCAACTCCGACCCGGCGCAGGTGCTGGAGGCCGTCGACGCGAAGGCGCTGTCCTTCCTGCGGCTGGCCAACGCGGCGCTGCCGGTGATGACGGAGGCCGGTTTCGGCCGGATCGTCGGGGTCAGCGGCCAGAACGCCTTCCTCACCGGCAACGTGACCGGGTCGGTGCGCAACGCGGCCCTGGTCATCGCGGCGAAGAACCTGGCCGACGCGGTGGCCGGGTCGGGGGTCACGGTGAACACCGTCAGCCCGGGCCTGGTGACGCAAACGCCTGCGGCGGAGGTGAAACCGGGAACACCGGGCGAGTCGAGCCCGGCCCAGATCGCCGACCTGATCGCATTCCTGGTCTCGCCGCTGGCGGGTGCGATCTCCGGCGGGTCGATCGCGATCGGGCACCGGACGCCCGGCGCCGTCTCCCTCTGAGCCCTCGTCCCCGTGCCCGGGCCGGTCAGGCGATGAAGGGCAGTTCCTCCCGCTCGACCTGACCGGCCAGCGGCTCGCCGCGCACGAGACGCTCCACCTCGGCCACCGCGAACTCCCCCAGCCGGTACACCTCCTTGCCTTCGGCGCCGGCCAGATGCGGTGTGACATAGACGTTGTCGAGTTTCAGCAGGGGGTGCCCGGCGGGCAGCGGCTCCGGGTCGGTGACGTCGAGGACGGCCGAGATCCGGCCCGGTGCGCAGTGCCGTACCAGCGCGGCGGTGTCCACCAGGGAGCCGCGGGCGGTGTTGATGAACAGGGCGCCGTCGGGCATCAGGCTCAGCCGGCGCTCGCCGATCAGACCACGGGTCTCGGGCAGGGCGGGGGCGTGCAGGGTGACGATGTCGCTGCGGGCGCAGAGAGTGTCGAGGGTGACCAGCTCGGCGCCGAACTGCGCGGCCACGGCGGGGCCCGCGTGCGGGTCGGCCAGCAGCACCCGCACATCGAGGTCACGCAGCCGCCGCATCACCAGCCGCCCGATGCGTGAGGCGCCGATGACGCCGACGATGGAGCCGGCCAGCCCGGCCCCGGCCGGCGCCGGGCTGGTGATCCGGGCCGGGTCGGCAGCGTAACGGCGGGCCCGGGCGAACACCTGCTTCGCGCCGAGAACCATGGTGGCTATGGTGAATTCGGCCACCGGAACGGCATTGGCCTGAGCGGCGGACGACACCACGACGCCGCGCTCGTACACGGCCGGCGCGATCAGCGCCTTCACCGTGCCGGCGGCGTGCACCACCGCGCGCAGGTGCGGTGCGGCGGTCAGCACGTCCTCGTCGATGCGGGGGCATCCCCAGCCGCTGACCAGGATCTCGACGGTGGCCAGGGCGCGCCGCGCGGCGGGCGTGCGGAAGTCGGTGAGGACGGCGTCCGGGTCGATCGTCACCGTCCGGCCGAGCCGCTCGCGCAGCGGCCCGGGGAACGCCTGCCGGTGCGCCCGCACGGCCAGGGCGAACGCTGCCACCGGCCGGGCGCGCCTGGCGACAGACCCAGGAACGGGGCCGTCAGCGGGGTCGGCGTCAGGGCCGACAGCGGGTCTGACAGCAGGTCCGGTGCCAGGTCCAGTGCCAGGTCCAGTGCCAGGTCCAGTGACGGGTCCAGCCCCAGGTCCAGTGACGGGTCCGGTGACGGGTCCGGTGACGGGGTCGGTGACGGGGTCGGTGCCGGGCTCGGGACGGGCTGATGCGGCGGGTCGGGCGACCATCGACGGCTCCCTGCTTTAAACGTTTTCTACAAAGCTCGGAAAATAGCTAACCACAGCCCAGCCCTACTCCAGAAGATCGCATCCTGACAAAGGAAATGACGGTTGACCGTCCATAGAAACCGTTTTATCTTTTCGTCACCCTGTTCCCTCGAAGACGAGATCGCGGAGGGTGGTGCCACATGGTCGTGGTCCGCGCCAAGGAACGCATCGGCTCACCGCCGACGCCGCTGCCCCCGCCGGCGGTCCGGCCGGGCCGTCTGCACACGCACGCCCGCCGGCTGTGGGCCGACCGTGCGCTCCTTCTCCTGCTCCTGCCGGGACTGCTGTATTTCCTGGTGTTCCACTACGGTTCGCTGTTCGGCAACGTGCTCGCGTTCAAGGACTACGTGCCCTTCCTCGGCGTGCAGGACAGCCCCTGGGTCGGGACGGACAATTTCCGGCGGATGTTCGCCGACCCGCTGTTCTGGAGCGCGGTCGCGAACACCCTGCTCATCGCCGTCCTGCAATTGGTGTTCTTCTTCCCCGTGCCGCTGGGGCTGGCGCTGCTGCTGCACAGCATCGCGGGCGACACCCTGCGCCGGTTCGTGCAGAGCGTCGTGTACCTACCGCACTTCCTGTCCTGGGTCATCGTGATCGCACTGTTCCAGCACATGCTCGGCGGGGCCGGGGTGGTCAACGGATGGCTGAATGACGTCGGCGTGGGCGGCATCTCGGTGATCGGAAACCCGGACGCCTACAAGCCGCTGGTGGTCGCTCAGCTGATCTGGAAGGAGTGCGGCTGGGCCACGATCATCTTCCTGGCCGCGCTGTCACAGGTGGACGAGCAGCTGTACGAGGCCGCCGCGCTGGACGGCGCGGGCTGGCGGCGCCGGCTGTGGCACGTGACGCTGCCCGCGATCCGGCCGGTGATCGTGCTGCTGCTGGTGCTGCGCCTGGGCGAGTTCCTCTCGATCGGCTTCGAGCAGTTCTTCCTCCAGCGCCAGGCGGTCGGCCCGGAGGCCGGCGAGGTGCTCGACACCTTCGTCTACTTCACCGGTTTCGCCTCCGGCGACTTCGGTTACGCGGCCGCCGTCAGCCTGTTCAAGGGAGCGATCGGGGTGGCGCTGATCTACACGGCCAACAAGGTCGCGCACCGGCTCGGCGAGCAGGGGGTGTACCGCTCATGAGCACCTCGCAGGGCAGGCCGCACCCGCCGTGGATGGAACGTCCGGGCCCGGCGATGCGGCTCGCCAAGGGCATCGCGCTGACCGTGGTGGTGGCGCTGGTGCTGTTCCCGATGTGGACGGTGGTGGCCACCAGCGTCGCCGACCCACAGGAGGTGATCGAGAACGGCGGCTGGGTGGTCTGGCCCGGGCACTGGTCGTTTGCCGCCTACGCCGACGTGCTGCGCGGTGGCATCGTCACCCGGGCGCTGATGGTCAGCGGCCTGGTCACGCTGGTCGGCACCACCCTGAGCCTGTGCTGCACCATCGGCCTGGCCTACGCCCTCAGCCGGCCCCGGCTCTACGGCGGCAGGTTCCTGCTGCTGCTGGTGCTTTTCACGTTCCTGTTCCCGCCCGGCATGGTCCCGCTGTTCCTGGTGGTGCGCAGCGTGGGGCTGTTCGACCAGTACGCCGCCCTGGTGCTGCCGTTCCTGGTCAACGTGTTCAACCTGGTCGTGATGCGGGGCTTCTTCCAGTCCCTGCCCACCGAGGTGATGGAGGCCGCCCGGGTGGACGGCGCCGGGGAGTTCACCATCCTGCGGCGCATCGTGCTGCCGCTGTCGAAGCCGGTGGTCGCGGTGGTCGGCCTGTTCTACGCCGTCGCCTACTGGAACCGGTTCTTCGAGGCCATCATCTACTTCAACGACCAGAGCCGGTGGCCGATCGGCACGGTGCTGCGGCAGTACGTGATCGGCGGCGCCGCCCTGTCCGAGAGCGCGGACGCCACCGCGGCCTCACCGCAGTCCGTGCAGATGGCCGTGGTGGTCCTGGCCACGGCGCCCATCGTCTGCCTCTATCCCTTCCTCCAGCGCTATTTCGTCAAGGGTGTGCTCACCGGCGCGCTGAAGGCCTGACCGAGCCGACCTACCCGAGGAGAAGTTTCGTCATGGATCGACGCTCCCTGTTCAAGGCCGCCGGGGTCGGTGCGTTCGGCCTGGCCACCGGTTCCGTGCTCGGCGCCTGCGGCGGCGGCTCGGGCGGTGACGTCAGCAACGCCGGCAAGGACCTGGCCGCCTGGCCCTCCTACGTGCCGTTCGCCGGCCCGCCGCCGGACGCCCCGGGCGACGAGAGCACCGGCGTGCAGGCGCTGTACCGCGACTACCCGGCCGACCTGGTGCGCTCGGTGCAGGAGACGGTCGGCGACGGCTCGGACGTGACGGCCATGGTCGTCTCGTACGGTGCCCCGCCGAAAGCCCTGGAGAAGAACCGGTACTGGCAGGCGATCAACCAGGCACTGAACGTCAACCTGAAGGTCGTGGTGGTGCCCGACCCCGAGTACGCGCAGAAGATGACG
Source organism: Kineosporia corallincola (assembly GCF_018499875.1). Classification (GTDB taxonomy): domain Bacteria; phylum Actinomycetota; class Actinomycetes; order Actinomycetales; family Kineosporiaceae; genus Kineosporia; species Kineosporia corallincola. Next base: position 469,655 of record NZ_JAHBAY010000002.1, read on the forward strand.
ACGCTGATGGCCTCGGGCAGCGACCTGCCCGACATCGTCATGTTCACCAACCTCAACCTGCCCCGGCGGGCCGAGTTCATCCGGCGCAGCTGTGCCGACCTGTCCGACCTGCTGGCCGGTGACGCGGTGAAGGACTACCCGAACCTGGCCAACCTGCCCACCTACGCCTGGAAGGGCATGGGACGCATCGGCGGGCGCATCTACGGCGTGCCGCTGGAGCGGCCGATGCCGGCCAACAGCCTGTTCGTGAACCGCGACATGCTCAACGCCGCCGGCGCCCCGGTGAACTGGGACAAGGACCAGTACCTCGCGGCGATGGCCGAGGTCAGCACCGGCAACCACTGGGGCATCGGCTGGTACAAGACGCTGTTCGGCGGCCTGGGCGGAATCACCTACCACGCAGGATCTTTCGGCGCCCCGAACACCTGGTCCAGCTCGGGCGGCGGGTTCACCCACACCGCCACCACGGGCGAGTTCCAGGAGGCGCTGGCGGTGATGCGGCAACTGGCCGACGCCGGCAGCCAGCACCCGGACAGCGCCACCGCCAGTTCCACCGACATGCAGAACTTCTTCTACAACGGCACGGTCGCCTCGATGAGCAACGGGTTCGGGTCGCTGGCCCTCCAGACCCTCACCCAGATCGACGACCGCTTCGGCCTCGACCTGGCCCGCCCCTACACCCCGGACGCCACGCCCTGGCAGAGCAGCGGCACGTTCGGGTTCGCCACCTTCAAGAAGGCCGCCCCCGACCGGATCCGGATGCTGCTGCGGATCTGCGACTACCTCAGCGCCCCGTTCGGCACCACGGAGTACGAGCTGGCCAACTACGGCGTCGAGGGCGTGCACTTCACCAAGGACGACGGCGTGGTGAGGACGACGAAGCTGTACGACACCGAGAACAGCGTGCTGCTGCCGGTGCGCTACATCGGCACCGCCCCGACCGTGCTGCACCTGCCCGGCCACCCCGACGTGGCACAGGCCGCCTACGACTGGGAGAAGGCCGTACTGCCGCGCAGCGTGGCCAATCCCGCCAACGGCCTCCAGTCCACGACGCTGGCCAACAAGGGCGCCCAGCTCGACCAGATCCTCGGCGACGGGATCGCGGCCATCACCTTCGGCCGTAAGCCGGTGTCGGCCTGGCCCGGCATCGTCAGCGACTGGAAGAAGGCCGGCGGCGACCAGCTGGCCGAGGAGCTGGCCGCGGAGGCCCGGGCCGCCGCCTGAGCGGCCGGCCCGGCCGGGTGACCCTCGCGCCAAGCCGTCAGATCCGCCGCACCGAGTCCCGCACCACGATGTGGGTTCCCAGCACCACGTGACCCGGCTCGGCCGGATCGTCGCTCTCGCGCTCCAGCGCCAGACGCACGGCGGTCCGGCCGAGCTCCTCGTGCGGCACGTGCACCGTGGTCAGCCCCAGGTCCTCGGCCGGCGGCAGGTCGTCGTAGCCGACCAGGGACACGTCGTCGGGAACCCGCAGCCCCTTCTCGACCAGGGCCTGCCGAACCCCGGCGGCGATCTGGTCGTTGGCCCCGAACACCGCGGTGAAGTCGGTGGATCCGGCGAGGTACCGCTTCATCACCCGGTAGCCGTCCGCCCGGGCCAGGCTGGCCGTGTCCAGTTCCAGGGCCGGGTCGTGGGGCACACCGAACGCCGCCAGAGCGTCGCGGTAACCGGTGATCCGGCCCTCACTGGTGGAGTAGCCCGGGCGGTGGCCGACATACAGAATGCGCCGGTGCCCGGCCGACAGCAGGTGACTGGTGACGGCGTGGGCGCCGCCGGTGTTGTCGAACTCCACCACCACCGCCGGCACGTCCGGCCCCAGCGGCGGGCGCCCGCACAGCACCAGCCGCGAGCCGGACGCCGCCAGCGCGTGGGCGTACTCGGCCATCCGGGAGCGGTAGGAGTCGTCGGCGATCACGTTGCCGACCAGGATCACCGCGTCGGCGCTCTCCTGGCGCATCAGGCGCACGGTGGCCAGCTCCCGTTCGGCGCTGCCGCCGGTGGTGCCGATCAGGCAGAGCCGGTCGCGCTGGGCGGCCTCGGTCTGCACGCCCTGCGCGACGTGCGCGTAGTACGGCGAGACCACCGAGTTCAGCACGATTGCAATGCTTTTCGAGGTGGCACCGGACAGGGCGCGGGCGTGCGCGTTGACCACGTAGTCCAGATCGTGCACGGCGCGCATCACCCGGCTGCGGGTGGCCGGGGAGCTGGGGTAAGTGCCGCCGAGGATGCGCGAGACGGTGGCGATCGACACCCCGGCCGCGGCCGCCACGTCACGGATGGTGGTGCGGCGGGCGGGGGATGGCGTGCCGGCGGAATCCTGGGCCATGACACCTCCGGTAGGAACGAAACGCAGCGAGCTTAGTCGGCCGGGTGGTTCAGGCGGTCCGGCGGTGGGCGAGAGTGCCGTCGGGGGTGCGGCGCTCGTAGGTCACGCCCTCGCGCAGGCTCACGGCGGTGGTGGTGCCGTCGGCCCAGCGCAGGGTGACGGTGGTGCCGTCGCAGGACAGCAGCCGTACCGGGGGCGGCGCGGCGGTGGTGCGCCCGAGCGTCATCACGCTGACGAAGTAGGCGCTGCCCTCCTGCGGGGTCTCACCGGTCAGGCAGGGGACGGCGGGGCGGGGGCCCAGCGCGTCGTCGTCCACCATTTCACGCACGTGGGCGCCGGTGAACCCGAGCAGGCCGGTGGCGGTGGCGGCCAGGCCGTCGTCGCGGGTGACCCGGGTGTGGACGCCCGGGGCACCGACGGTCTCGTCGGTCCCGGTCGCGTCGGTGGTCGCGTCGGTGGTCGCGTCGGTGGGGTGCGGGGCGGACAGGGCGCTGCCGCCGTCGCGCACCCGGTGCCCGGGTGGGGCGGTGACCAGGTGCACGCGGGCCTCCGCGCCCTGGCCCACCACCGAGGCGGTGACGATCCGGACCGGGCCGGTGGGCAGCGTGTACTCCTGGGCGGAGGCGGCGAACCGGTCGGACACGGCCAGTGGCAGCACCTTTCGCCGTTCGGTGCTCACGCCGTCGGGGGTGGTGACGGTGATCCGGGCGTCGGCCGGGTCGTCGGTGCCCAGCTGGGGTGCGGTGTGGGTGCTGTACGACAGGCCGACGTAGAACGGGTCGGGCGGGCTCTGCGACGGGGTCTTGTGGGCGCGGTCGCTGCCGTGGTTGATCAGACGCACGACGCCGTCGGCCCGGGTGCCGTGCAGCAGCCAGCCCGGACCGGGCAGGGGCACGACGGTGTCGCCGGTCTCGACCGGGGCCGGGACCTCGGTGGCGGTCCACACCGGATGACCGGCCGGCAGCAGCAGCCCGAGGAATGCCTTCGACGCCCAGTACGGCGAGGCCGGGCCGGAGTACGACTGGATCATCGGCGGGTAGGGGGCGTGCCAGCCCAGGGTGAGGCGGCCGTGCTCGTCGGGAACGCCGTGCCCGGTGAAGTGCCGCATGACGCCGGAGGCCAGGCGCCGGGTGAGTCCGGGTTCGAGGCCCGGTTCAAGGCCCGGTTCAAGGCCCGGTTCAAGGCCCGGTTCGAGGCCCGGTTCAAGGCCCGGTTCGAGGCCCGGCGCGAGACCCGGTTCAAGACCGGGTGCGGGCAGCCCGGCCAGCGGGCCGAGCCACAGCGGGGCGGCGGTGGCGAAACGGTAGGTCAGTGAACGGCCCTGGAGCACCGGCCCGCCGTCGGCGGCGAAGAAGTGCTGGTAGTCCTGGAGGAATGCGGCCAGGCGCCGGGCGTACACCGCGGCGCGTGGGGCGTCGCCGCTGATCCGGGCCCACAGGATCGGGTACAGGTGCAGGGCCCAGCCACAGTAGTAGTCGAAGTTACGGCCCGGGCCGTCGGCGTACCAGCCGTGACCGGCGTACCAGGTGTCGATCCGGTCCAGCCCGGCCTCGATCTCGGCCGGGTCGTGCGGGGCGCCGGCCGAGGCGAGGAACTGCCCCACGACGACCTTGAACAGCACCCAGTTGCTGTCCGGGGTGCGCCGGCCGACGGCCCCGGACAGCCAGGTCAGCACGCGCCGGCGTTGCCCGTCGGTGAGCCGGTCGAACAGCCAGGGCCGGGTCTCGTGCAGGGCGATCGCGATGCTGGCGGCCTCGACCAGCGGCTGGGACATGTCGGTGATCACCGGCCAGGCGTGCGGGTGTTCCGGGTCGGTGCCGTTGATCAGGCCCTCGGCGTAGCGCTCCAGCAGGCCGCCCGGGTCGGCTCCCCCGGCGCCGGCCACCCGGAAGGCCGCCAGCAGGAAGGTGCGGGCGTAGCCCTCCAGGCCGTCACTGTCGCGCCCGGCGCGGCTCGGCGGGCCGGGCAGGTGGTAGCGGGTGCGGTCCTGCGCGGCGGCGGGGGCCACGGAGTGCAGCAGGTGATCGGCCAGGGTTTCCCAGTGGTCCCTGGTCCAGCCGGTGATCGGGGAGAGCTCACGGTCGGCCGGTGGCAGGCTCAATCGAGGCATGCAGAAAACGTATTCCATCCACTCAACTGAGTCGATGGGTGTTGTGACGGTTATTTGCTGAAACCGTTTAAACTCGGTCGCTCAGCCCGTGGCGATCTCCGCATTCTGCTCCGGGGTCTGCTCAGAGGTCTGCTCCGAGGCGAACAGCGGGTCCAGGGCCTCAGGCCCGGCGGCCGGCCCGAACAGCCCGCCCTGCGCGACGTCACAGCCCAGCGCCCGCAGAATCTCCGCCTGGGCGCGGCGTTCCACGCCCAGGGCCACCACCCGATGCCCGAGCGCGTGGCCCAGACTGACGGCGGCCCCGGCGATGGCGGCGCTCTCCTCGTGCTGGTCCACGGCGGCCGTCATGCTCTGGTCCAGCTTGAGCACCTGCACCGGCACGGTGCGCAGCCGGGCCAGGGCGGACTGGCCGGAGCCGAAGTCGTCCATCGCCAGGCGCACCCCCAGTTCCCGCACCCCGGCGAAGTTCGCCAGCACCGCGGGAGCGTCGGACAGGTACGCCCGCTCGGTCAGTTCCAGCACCAGCTGCCCGGCCAGCAGCCCGGTCCCGGCCAGGGTGTCGCGCACCAGTGTGACCAGGTCGATCGAGTCCAGGGTCTGCACCGACATGTTCACCGTGACGATGCCGTGCCCCGGGCTCCAGCGGGCGGCCCGGCGGCAGGCCTCGCGCAGCACCCACACGTCCAGGTCGGCGATCATCCGGTACTCCTCGGCGATCGGCACGAAGTCGGCCGGGGTCAGCAGCGGGGAGCCCGGGGGCTGCCAGCTGACCAGTGCCTCGGCGCCGATGATCCGCTGCTGCGCCAGGCTGGTCAGCGGCTGGTAGCGCAGGGTCAGCTGCCCGGCCGAGATCGCGGTGCGCAGCTGCGAGACGATCCGCAGCTTGCGGTCCACGTCCAGCTGCATGGTGGTGTCGAACACGCTGAGCCGCGCCCGGCCGCTGCGTTTGGACGCGTACATGGCCAGGTCGGCGCGCTGGAGGAGGATGTCGGTGCTGACCGCCGGCACGGTGTCCTCCACCCGGCTCAGCGCCAGGCCGATGCTGGCGCTGACCACCACCTCACGGTTCTTGATGGTCAGCGGCACGCCGAGCTCCACGGCGATCTGCTCGGCCAGCGCGCGGGCCTTCTCGGCGGTGGCGAACGAGCCGGCCACGATGAACTCGTCACCACCCAGCCGGGCCACCACGTCCTCGGCGCGGCAGACCGAGCGCAGCCGGGAGGCGGTGCGCACCAGCAGCTCGTCACCCGCCTCGTGCCCGAGGCTGTCGTTCACCAGCTTGAACCCGTCCAGGTCGATGAACAGCACCGCGACCGCCGGGCCGTCCGGGCGCTGCGAGGCGACCAGCTGCTCCAGGCGTTCCACCAGGGCCCGCCGGTTGGGCAACCCGGTCAGCTCGTCCATCAGGGCCTTGCGGCTGAGACTCTCGTGCAGGCCCCGCATCTCGGTGGAGGAGACCTCCAGCGAGCGCTCCATCAGGTAGCGGTCGTTGTCGGCCTGGTCGTAGGTGGCGGAGACCTGTTCCAGCAGCCGGTTCCAGGCCTCCGGCGCCGGAGGCCGCTGCGGGTCCAGTTCCAGGCGGCGCAGCTGGCGCACCAGGAGGCGGTGCAGGGCCACGCTCGCGCTGGAGGTCATCCGGTGCGGCGTCATGGGGTGAGTTCCTGGATGGTGGTGATGGTCAGGGTCTGGTTGAGCAGGCCGGAGGCCTTGTCCCCGATCGGTGAGATCTCGCCGTAGGAGTAGAACCCGGCCACCAGCGCGTCGCCGGGCAGGCGGGACAGCACGGTCTCCAGTTCGTCCTCGGTGCGCTGCTTGAGCACGGCGCGCCGGCCGATGCAGCTGACGATCAGGGCCAGCACCGGCAGCCCGGGAATCAGCTCGGCCGCCTTCACCGCGTCACCGGCGCCCTCGACCAGTTCGTCCATGTTGGCGCGCATCAGCCGGGCCACGGCGTCCTGCGGCACGTCGCCGGTGAAGATCAGGCTCTGCTCGGTCTCGTCGAAGGCCTGCACGGTGCGCACCACGGCCTTCTGCGCGCCGTCGGGGGTGCGCACCGACAGCGGGAAACGCAGCGTGGCCTCGGGGGTTTCGCCCATCAGCGCGCCCAGGTAGGTGCGGTAGAGCTCCAGGGCGGGCTGGCCGTCCAGCTCGTACAGCACGTTGCCCTCGGAGCGGGTGACCTTGCGCTCGGGGCCGAGGATGCTCCAGCCGCCGCCGGCGCCGTGGCCGATGCGCACGTTCGGTCCGCTGAGGCCGAGCACCGACACGACGCCGTTGCGGGGGCGCCCGTCGGCCAGCACCCAGGTGCGGTCGAAGCGGTTGCCGTCGCCGGCCAGGCCGCCGGTGATCACGCCGCGGCCCCGGCAGCCCTCGCTCAGCCCCTGGGCGAGTTCGGCGCCGTTGGCGGTCAGGCCGTCGGACAGCACGAACAGGCCCTTGAGCGCGGGGTCGTGGTCGGTGAGTTCCTCGGCCAGGTCGCGGCCGATCCGGCGGGAGTCGCGGCTCTCGCTCATGTCGCGGTGGACCAGGGTCAGGCGCGTGGTGTCGAAGGCGGCGACCGCCACGGTCACGGTGCCGTCCTCGACCGTCTCGCCGAAGATCTCCCCGGCGGTCGAGCAGCCCATCACCACGGACGACGAGTAGGTGTCGGCCACCTCCGCGACCGGTCCGGTGTCGGTCGTCCCCGGTGCGACGGCGGCTTCCATCACCGCCCCCGAGGCGAAGATCATCACCAGGGTCGACGGGCCGTCCCAGGCCGGTAGCGGCGTGGAGTACCCGACACCGGCGGTCCATTGACCCACCCAGGCCCTCACCTTGTCCCCCTTCGACTCGACGGACGTCCCTGCGGCATCGGCAGGTCGGGGGGCCGGGTTGACCGTTGGTATGCTCCCCGGGCCCGTGCCACCCGCAAGAGCTATGAGAAGCGTGAACGAGACCAGCAGCACCAGCAGTCCCCGGTTCGGCCCGGGCCGGATCGTCCACCTGGTGCTCTCGTGCGCCGTGCTCGGCGCCGGGGTGGCCCTGTTCCTGCTCGCCTCGCTGGGGTCGGACGGCTACTCCACCCTGATCAGCGGGATCACCCTGACCACCGGCCTGCCGTTCTCGGTGGTGAACATCGGCGTCGGGGTGTTCTTCGTGATCATGGCCTGGCTGCGCGGCACCCGTCCCGGCCTGGGCACGGTCACCCAGCCGGTGGTGGTCGGCGTCACCGTGTCGCTGTTGCTGGGGGCGTTCGAGGCGCCGGACAGCCTGCCGGTGCGGATCGCGATGCTGGTGGTGGCGGTGCCGGTGCTGGCCGTCGGGGTGGCCGGTTATCTGGGCAGCGGCACCGGCGCCGGGCCGGCCGAGGCCGCCGCGCTGGCCTGGGACCCGCCGCTGCCGTTCCGCTGGAGTTACAGCGTGCTCCAGGGCGGGGGTGCCCTGGTCGGCTGGCTGCTGGGCGGGGCCGTCGGGCCGGGCACGATCCTGGTGATCGTGCTGCTGGGCCCGGCCATCGACCTGGCCACCCGGCGGGTGCCGGGCATCGTCCACTCCCCCGAGGCCGCGGGCGCCGTCGGCGAGTCCCGATAGGGGACGGCGAAACACCCGTCGCGGCGCCGCGAGTACGGTGGTCAGGCCCGAAAGGTTCCACCGGAAAGGTCAGTCCATGACGATCCGTACCGCCGTCATCGGTTTCGGCACCGCCGGCCGGGTGTTCCACGCTCCGCTGGTCGAGGCCGAGTCCCGGTTCACGCTCGCGGCCGTGGTCACCTCCTCCCCCGAGCGTGCGGCCGCCGTGCGCGAGCGCCATCCGGGCGCGGCCGTGCTGCCGGGTGTGGACGAGCTGATCGAGCGGGCGGGCGAATTCGACCTGGTCGTGGTCGGCAGCCCGAACGAGACCCACGCCCCGCTGGCGCTGCGGGCGATCGGGGCCGGGCTGAACGTCGTCATCGACAAGCCGGTGGCCGTCACCGCGCGGGAGGGCCGGCAGGTGGCCGAGGCGGCCCGGGCGGCCGGCGTCGTCCTCAGTGTTTTCCAGAACCGGCGCTGGGACGGCGATTTCCTCACCCTGCGAGCCCTGCTGGAGCGCGGCGAGCTGGGCACCGTGCACCAGTTCGAATCGGCCTTCGAGTGGTGGAAGCCGCGGGTCGGGCAGCGCCGCAAGGACCTGGCGCCGCAGGACGCCGGGGGCGGCATCCTCTACGACCTGGGCCCGCACCTGATCGACCAGGCGGTGCAGCTGTTCGGTCCGGTGCGCGAGGTCCACGCCGAGCTGGACACCCGCCGGCCCGGTTCGCCCAGCGATGACGACTCGTTCGTCAGCCTGCTGCACGCCGGCGGGGTGCGCAGCCGGCTGTGGATGAGCGCCGTCGCCCCGTCCGCCCGGCCGCGGTTCCGGGTGACCGGCTCGGAGGGCGTCTTCGTGTCGCAGGGCCTGGACCCGCAGGAGCAGCATTCCAAGGCGGGCCTGCGTCCCCTCGACCAGGGCTACGGCGTGCACGAGGACGGTCGCACCGCGACGGTTCTCACCCCGGACGGCGGCAGCCGCCCGGTGCCGCTGGAGCCCGGCGAGCACCTGCGGTTCTACCGGCTGCTGGGTGACGCGCTGACCGGCGGCGCCCCGGTTCCCGTCGACCCGGACGACCCGATCGCCGTGCTGGAGCTGATCGAGCGGGCGGTGGCCCGGGGGAACCGGGCCGTCTCCTGACCGGGCGAAGCCTCAACCGGTGACGCCTGAGCCGGTGACGCCTGGGCCGGTGACGCCGGCCGGAACCGGTTGCGGTGCGGTCCGGCTCAGGGCCCGGGTGCCCGCCCCGGCCGACACGAACACGCCGCCGAGCAGCAGCCAGCCGGGCAGCCCGTGGGCGATGGCGCTGGAGGTGATGGCCACCGGCGCCAGCGCCCCGCCCACGGCCGCGCCGGTCTGGCTCAGACCCTGGTAGGCGCCGGGGCGGGCCGGGTCGGCGAGCTCGAAGGACAGCTCCCAGTTGCCGGCCTCGGACAGCACCTCGGCCAGGGACTGCACCGCCACCGTGACGATCAGGACGCTCGTGGCGAGCACGGCGCCTCCGGTGCCGGCGACCGGGTAGAGCACGCAGGTCAGGGCGAGCAGCCCGGTCGCGGCGAACACCGTGCGCCCGGCCGCGCGCGCATCGGTGACCAGGCGGGTGGCCGGGATCTGGAGCGCCGTCACCACGACGGTGTTGAGCACCATCAGCACCCCGATCAGGGCCTCGGGAGCCTCGGTTCGCGTGGCCACCCACAGCGGCATGCCCAGGGTCAGCAGATCGAACTGGACATGCAGGACGCCGTTGAGGGCGGCGAGGGCCAGGTAACGGCGGTCGTGCAGCGGTGAGGTGCCGGCCGTGGCCGGCACCGGGACCGGGCCGGCCGCCGCGGGCAAGGCGGTGGCCGTGGCGGCCCCGGTCGCCGCGGTCGCACCGGTCAGCTCGGGAATTTCGGCGGTCCCGGGTCCGCTGGGCTTCAGCGGTTTGAGCGGCAGCAGCGGCAGGACCGAGCCGGCCAGCAGGAGCGCGGCCGTGAGCAGGGCGATCCGGTAGGCGAGAGGGGTGCCGACAACGAGGGTGATCGCGGCCAGCCCGGACCCGGCGGCGACGAAGATGTTGGTGACCACCCGGATCCGGGCGCGGGCCAGGGTGCGGGCCGTGCCGGGGAAGGCCTGCGCGATGAGGGCGGCCTTGGCGGTGCCCTGCACCCCCGCGGCCCCCAGCAGCACGCAGGCCAGCAGCACGAAGGTCACGACGTCCCCGTCGAGCAGGCAGTACCCGATCAGCGCGAGTGCCTGCGTCAGGGCCGCCCCGATCATCGCCGGCCGGGCGCCGTACCGGTCACTGAGCTGCCCGGCGACGAAAGTCGCGACGACGGCCAGGATTCCGGCGAGGGTCAGGCCGACCCCGACGGTGCGGGTGGCGATCCCGGCCACCCGGGTCAGGTACAGGGCGGTGAGGCTGAAGGTCAGGCCGAGCGAGGTGGCGCCCGTGGCGGTGAAGAGCATGAGCGCGCGCAGGACCGGGTCGTGCCGGTCGGTGGGGGACATGGGTCCCAGTGCAGACCGATCCCGCGCCGGCCGCGATCCCTGTAGCGTTGTGCTTCATGGTGGTGCGCTACGAACTGACCGGAACCGCCCTGGCCGACGTGCGCTTCGCCGTCTCACCGCTCAACGAGCTGGTGCTGTCGCTGCGCAGCCGGCGGGATCCGGGCCGCTACCCCCTGCACCTGCCGTGGGTCCGCCGCACCCGCGCGGCCTTCGAGCAGCTCGACACCGAAGTGCTGGAGGCACTGGTCTCGCCCCGCAATTGGGTGCCCGATTTCCTCACCCCGCAGCCTCTTTCGCCCCTGACCCGGTTCGACGAGGAACTGGCGCGGCTGTCGGCCACCCCGGCCGCGACGGTCCGTCAGGACCTGCTCGCCACCTACGGCACCACCGACCGGATCCCCGGGGTGCTGCGCGGGCGCGAGGCGGTGCGCCGGATCGCCGGTGCCCTGGACGACTACTGGCGGCGGTGTTTCGCACCGGACTGGCCGAGGGTGCGGGCGGTGCTGGAGGCCGACGTCACCTACCGGGGCCGTCAGATGGCCCAGCACGGTCTGGCGGCGATGTTCGCCGGCCTGACCGACCGGGTGCGCCTGGACGGCGGGGTCCTGGAGGTACGCACCGGCTCCGGCTCCCGCTGGAGCGGGCGGGCGGAGCAGGCCATGACCCTGGTCCCGACCCTGTGGACCAGCGCGGTCTGCGTGCCCGTCTCCCCCGACGGGCTGTCCACCGTCCTCTACCTGGCCCGCGGCAGCGCCACGGTCTGGGAGAGCGCCCCGCCCCCGGCCGACGGGGCCCTGGCCGGCGTGCTCGGGGCGCACCGGGCGGCGCTCTTGCAGCGGCTGGAGGCACCGGCGTCCTCCACCGAGCTGGCCCACGGCATGGGGGTCACCCCGACCGCGGTCAACCAGCACCTGCGGGCACTGCGGGCGGCCGGGCTGCTGGTCGCGGTCCGGGACGGCCGCTCGGTGCTCTACCGTCGCTCGGACCTGGCCGAGGCGCTGCTGTCCTCGGCCGTCTCTCCGCTCTAGGAAAGGTTTTTCACCGGGTAGTCGACGAACGCGAACGCGGAGCCGTCGGGCGCCCAGCTGGGCACGTTGATCGTTCCCTGACCGCCCTCCAGGGCGACCAGCGTGACCGGCTCGCCCCAGGCGTCCGTGCGCACCAGACGCAGCTCGACCGGGAGGTCGGCGGGGTGGCCGGTGGTACCGGGCGGGTAGCTGAGATACACCGCGACGTCGCCGGTGGGCGCCACGTGCGGGAACCAGTTGACCCGCTCGTCGAACGTCAGCTGTTCCAGGGCGGTTCCGTCGGGACGCACCCGGGCCAGCTGCGCGTGCCCGGCGGTGGTGGAGAACTGCTCGGTGTTGAACACGATCCACGCGCCGTCGGGCGTCCACTCGCACCCGTCGGCCGGGCCCGGATGGGTGGTGAGGGCGTGGTCGTCGCGCCCGTCCACACCGATGGTGTGGACGGTGGCCGAGGCCCACCAGTCGTCGCCGCTCGGATCGAGACGCACGTACCCGAGCCGCTTTCCGTCCGGGCTGACGCCGTGCAGGAAGTGCATGCCGCCGTCGTCCGGGGTGACCCTCCGGGCGTCCCCACCGGTCAGCGGCACCTGCCAGATGTGCCAGTCGTTGGCGGAGGCGAACACACTGAGGCCGTCGGGGGCCAGCACGTGGTCGTTGTTGACGTCCGGCAGACCCTCGGCCCGGATCTGCCGCGGCGGCGCGGAGCCGTCGGCCGGCAGCAGCCACAGCAGGCCGTCGCCGTTGATCAGCAACTGCCCGTCGGTGGTCCAGTTCGGGGCCTCGTAGAGCCGCTCGACCGACTCGAAGACGGTCGTCACGGAACCGGTTTCGCGGTTCCACACCCGGACCCGGGCGCTCTGCCCGGGCAGCAGCCGCCGCTGCGGGACCTCGCTCACCGGGCGCCCTGCCCGGCCAGGTAGGCGCGCAGGCCAGCGACGATCAGGTCGTGGTCGTCCTGCGACGACAGACCGGAGGCGGTGGCGGCCGCGACCACCCCGGCACCGCGCACCCGGATCGGGAAAGAGCCTCCGGTGACGGCGTACTCGGATCCCAGCCAGCCGATCGCCGCCGCGTCCACCCCCGCAGCCGACAGCCGGGCGTCCACCAGTGCGCTGCTGGCCTCCATGCGCAGTACCACGGCCGACTTGCGGGCGATCCAGACCTCCTGGTCGGGGGTGATACCCGGCAGCGCGGAGCGGAACAGGATCAGGCCCGGACGGCGGATGTCGATGCCGACGGCGTGCCCGGCCTCCTGGGCGATCCCGGTGATCACCGAGCCCAGCCGCCAGGCGTCGGCGTGGTCGAAGGAGTCGAGAACCAGCTCGTCCTCCTGCTTCTGGAGTTCCTGGACGTCAGCCACGGGCGTTCTCCTTGCTCAGCTGGGCGCGGGCCTCGTCGATGGTGGCGAGGATCGCGACGGTCTCGTCCATCGTGTGCACGGGTGACTCGGTCCGCCCCTCACCGACGAACCCGGCGAAAGCGGTTGCCTCCCAGGACAGCCCGTCGAACAGCTGAAGGCCGGTCGGGTCGCTCCACTCCAGGCTCGGGTCGAAGTGCCCGGCGCCGGTCAGGGTGAAGGTGGTCGGGGTGTAGAAGCCGCTGCCCACCACGATGGACGCCTCGGAACCGGCGATCACGGCGGTCATCGGGGTGCGGGCCAGAATCGACGAGAACAGCGTGGACTGGCCCTGGTTCGCGTGGGTCAGCGTGAGCGTCGAGTAGGCGTCCACCCCGGTGTCCGTCATCCCGCCCACCGCGTGCACGGTGTCCGGGGCCCCGAACACCATGGACGAGAACTGCACCGGGTAGATGCCCAGGTCCAGCAGCGCCCCACCGCCCATCTCCGGACGGTACAGCCGGTGCTGCGGGTCGACGGCGATGGACTGGCCGTGGTCGGCGAGCACCGTGCGCACCTCACCCAGCACGCCGTCGGCCAGGAGCCGGCGGATCACCGAGGTCTGCGGCAGGTAGCGGCTCCACATCGCCTCCATCACCAGCACCCCGGCGGCGCGCGCCGCGTCGGCCAGCTCACGGGCCTGCGCGGCGGTCACGGTGATCGGCTTCTCGACCAGCACGTGCTTGCCCGCTGCGATCGCGGCCAGGCCGATGGCCAGGTGCTCGCTCTGCGGGGTGGCCACGTAGACCACGTCGACGTCCGGGTGCGTCACCAGCTGCTCGGTGGAGCCCAGCGCCAGCCCGATGCCGTGCTCGGCCGCGAAGGCACCGGCCCGCCCGGCGTCCCGCGACGAGACCGCCACCACCTGCTGCGCGGTGTGGGCCCGCACGGCCTTGACGAACTCCCCCGCGATCCAGCCGGGGCCCACCACGCCCCAGCGCAGCGACGGCTCGCCCGTTCCGGGGCGGTACAGGTCGGGTTCGGGCAGATGCTCGGGCAGCATGCACGTCTCCAGTCGGCGTCGGGCGCTGGTTAGCACGTTCTAAGCAGCGACGAAACCGAGGTTAGCACGAGCTAATTGCAGGACAGATGGACCATCATGGACGGATGCCCCGCGTAGCCCCCTTGCTTCTCGGGGCTTCCTGCGTAGGAGCGCCAGGCTTGTCCGCCGCTCGGCGTGAATGATCCCCCTTTCGCTGGTGTGCAGGTCCGGTTCTCTTCATGGCCCGCGCGACGCTCGGTCATTCCCTAAGCTAAAGCCCCGTGGACATTCGAGTTACGGGAATTCTGACTGACGATCAAGGTCGGTTGTTGCTGCTCGACCAGGACACCGACAGCGGCCGGTCCTGGTCCCTCCCGGGCGGTAAGGTCGAACTGGGTGAGACCCTCGCTGGCGCTCTCGTACGCGAGATGCGTGAAGAGACTGGGCTCGTCGTTGAGCCGGACCGATTGCTGTACGTCTGCGACTACCTGCCGGGTGGCGACAAGCACGTCGTTCACATGACGTTCGAGACTCAACGGACCGGGGGTGATGTCGGCGACGTGACCGTTGGCGCCGACACCAGCCCGATCCGTGGTGTCCAGTTCGTTCCTGTGGCCGATCTGGCCTCTTACGGGTTCAGCGAGCGGTTCCGGGAACTGGCCGAGGCCGGCTGGCCGCAGGCTGGTTCATACATGGGCCCGAAGTCCGCGATCGGCCTCTGACGTTCTCACCAGGTGTTCCGGTCATTGTTGCCAGGGCGGTCACGATTGGCTGATCGAGGTGCAGCAGAGTTCGGCTTCGGTCGGTCAGGGCAGTGAGCCATTCCTGCATGACCTCGATCATCCGGGGCCCCGGCACGGGTGCGTGGTCAGTGCCGTGAGAGCGGACGAGGCGGATGCCGATTCCTCGGGAGCTGCCGGTGATGTGCCTGTGCCGGGCCCGATGGATTTCGGCTGGGCTGCTCGGGGTGTTCCAGGCCGCGCCGTGGAACCACCTTGATGCGGGGCCACCGTGCAGGTCAGTTGGCGAAGGGCCGTCGGAACACCAGACCTGGACGTTCCCGACCAGGTGATGCAGGTAGTTGTCGGGGAGGCCGGGCTCGACGACTGAGACGGCGTCTCCGTGCCGGTAGTCCGTGTTGGTCGCCTCGGCGCCTGCGGTCTGTTGCCGTAGTTCGGCCAAGGTGGGCAACCGGGCGCCGTGCTGGGCCGCTAGGAGTTGGGCTCCGATCCAGGTGATCCAGTAGGCCGGGTGATCTTCGTATCCTGGGACAACTTCCCAGCGGTTGGTGACGGAATGTTGGTGCAGTCGCCCGCCTCGCGACTGCGGCATCGGGCACACCAGCAGGTGTGCGCCGCCGTGGTCGTTGTGAATCCCGGATTCGGCCAGAAGGTTGAGGGTCTCGGCGACTTCGCTGTTCGTGACGAGCAGGGACCGCCAGAACATCGATCCTGTACGCACGTATTTCGGCACAGGTGACCGAGCCGGACCACGGGCGGGCCGCGCCAAAGGTTCGGCTGTTCGCCTGCTGCGAGGTGCGGTCAAGGTGTACAGGTGGTCACCAGCCAGCCAGTCGCATGCCGTCGCTGCGATCGGCGCTTCGACCATGTCTTTGGCCAGGGACAGGCAGTGGGCGGTGGTCGCTCGCACACGTTCGGCCTGGTCACTGTCCAGTTGGGCCTGGAGTTCGGTCTTGGTGTGGGTCGTATCGAAGTCGTTGGCGGACTCGCGCTGACCGAAATCGGCGCCGGGGCGCGGGCTGTGCGCTACCGGCAGGCTGGCCAGGGCAAACCCGAGGTCCGGTAGCGTCGCAGCGAGGTCCTGCATCACCCGTGGCCGGTGGATGATCGACAGCTCGTAGGGAACCTGAGTCACTGTTCGCCCGGCCGTCACCATCGCTGTGAGCATCGTGTTCAGCGCGTGCATCCGAACCAGTGCGGTGAGGTCGTCCGGGTTGTCGTCCGGAATCATTGCCGCGAAACCCTGCCATCGGGGCCTCTGCGTTGCCAGCCGTAGCAGGGCGTATCGGCCTCGGTAGTCCCACCGCTGGAACAGGCGACCGCGCTCAAAGGACGAGGCGACACCGAGCGGGCTGCGGGTCAGAACCGCGACCGGCGAGTCCGGTAGGAGCGCGAGAAGTGCAGGCAGGGCAAACCAGAGGTTTGTTTCCTTCCATCCTTGTCGTTCCGGCGAAAGCTTGCTCAGGACAGTATGAATGAGCCAATGGCGTGCGTACGGCGAGAGCACCCCATCCGGGACTTCGGGGTTCATTGTCGAGAACGGATGTCGGCGGCCGAGCTGCTGACGCAGCGGTTCGTTGGCTTGCAGCATCACCGGGCGCAAGCTGTCCGAGAACCAGTTGGACCCCACGCGTTCGCTGGTGCCGAGCATGAGCAAGGGTGAGTAGAGATAGACGCCGTTGCGGCTCGCGGTGGTGCGCATGTGCGCCTGTCGCGTCGTGATCTCGGCGATAACGTCGTCGAGCTGTGCGGAGTGCAGTCGTTCTTCACCTGGCAAGGAGCTGAGGGCCTGCGGCATTCAATATCCCCGTTTCGTAGATGTTTTGGAAAGCCACTACGGGCTCTTGGGTGAGGATCGGCATCCACATCCCCTTCGAAGCCGATCATCCTGAATGGCCCAGAGTGACGCAGCGAGGGAGGCCGCTGCGGCGGCAATCGCCGCGTTAAAAGGACGTCATTCCGACGTCATTTCTGGTCCGGCTGGCTTACCGTGGAGGGCATGACGCTGACCGATGCGCGCTCTGGCCCTAACGATCGCCTACGTTCTGCCCGCCTGGCCTTGCGGCTCTCCCAGGAGGAGTTCGCCAACAAGGTCCAGGAGGCGGGGCAGATCAACGGCGAGCCCAACGAGTGCACGAAGCGCCTGGTTCAGCGCTGGGAGTCCGGCCAGACGACTTGGCCTCGGGGGCCGTACGCTCGCGCGTTGGAGACTGCGACGGGACGACCGATCGAGCGCTTAGGTTTCGTCCCACCGGAGACCCGGGTACGTGCGGACGGGCGTGGCGGACACGATGTGGAAAGGGACCCGGCCCCCGGTACAGACGCCAGCATCGTGCCCGCCCCCGGCAGCGGCGGGTTCGGCGGCATCTGGCTGAGCACCTACCAGTTCTTCAGCTCGTCGCGAGAAGGCACCTTCACGGGGGCGCACTTCGTCCTGCTTCTGCAACGCGGCAGCACCCTTACGGTTCGATCCCTGCCCGGAGCAGCGCTCTCGGAAGGATCCGTGCTGACCATGGATCTCACGATTGACCGAAACGTGCTCACCGGTACCTGGGTCGAGGAAACCTCACCTTCTGGGCACTATCGAGGTGCCCGCTATCACGGCGCCATCCAACTGCTTTCGGAGCCAACTGGACTCCGCCTCTCCGGGAAATGGCTCGGGTTCGGCAAGGCCATGGACATCAATTCCGGCCCCTGGGAACTGGCCTTCCAGACCGCTACGACCAACAAGGCCGCTGTTGACCGCTACAGCTGCATTCCCAGCCTTGACGCCTGATCGCCGCATCCAAGATGGTGCCACCCTCACCCCCGCACCATCCCGGTCGACTTCCGCACCACCAGCTCGGCCGGCGTCTGCGTCACCCGTCCCGGGGAAGGCGCCTCGTCCCCCGGCGGATCCAGCCGGTCCAGCAAGGCGGTCAGGGCCGCCTCCACCGTCGCCTCCACGTCCTGCCGTACCGAGGTGAGCCGGTGGTACGACAACGACGCCACATAGCTGTCGTCGAACCCGACCACCGAGATCTCGTCCGGCACCCCCAGCCCGGCCCGCGAGAACACGGCCAGCAGCCCGGCCGCGACCTGGTCACCCGCACACACCACCGCCGTGGGACGCCGCTTGCGCGCCAGAATCTTTCGGGCCGCCGCGGCGCCGTCCTCCTCGGAGAACCCGCTCGGGATCACCTTGGCCCGTGCCGACAGGCCGGCCTCGGCCATCACCTCGCGATACGCCTGCGCCCGATCGGCACCCACCGTGCCGCCCAGCCCGCCGACGTACTCGATGTCGCGGTGCCCCAGCTCCACCAGGTGCCGCACCGCCAGGCGCAGGCCCCCGGCCTCGTCCACGTGCACGTTGTCCACGTCGGTGCGCCCGGCCCGCTCCCCCAGCCACACCACCGGCAGCAGCTCGCAGGCCGCGGCCAGCGCCGCCGAGTCCGGGTCGGGGTTGAAGGCGGCCAGTGCCTCCACCCTCTCCTCCATCAGCGCGGCCACCACGGCGTCGGTGGGTCGCTCGATCGTCACCGGGCCCAGCACCACGCCGTAGCCGCGCTCGGCCGCCCGCACGAACAGCCGCTCCACGAAACGCACCTGGAAGGGATTGCGCATGCCGAAGACCACACCGATCAGATGGGTGCGGTTCTGCCGCAGCAGGCGGGCCGAGGAGTGCGGCCGGTAGCCGAGCTCGGCGGCCGCCGCCAGCACCCGCTCCCGCGACTGCGGGCTCGGGCCCGGCACACCGCGCAGCACCAGCGACACCAGCTGGCGGGACACCCCGACGTGATCGGCGATGTCCCGCATCGTCGGCATCCGGGCGGCGCTCCTGCCCCCGGGCTGCCCGCTCGCGCCGGTCGTCATGCGTCCCAGTTTCGCACGTGCGAAACGCGGCGGGTGACGCGCCGGGGCGGACTGCCGTCCCGGCGCGTCACCCGGTGGATCAGGCCGTGGTCTCGTCCACGCCGGGCAGCACGCCGCTGCCGGCCAGCCGGCTGTACCAGTGCCCGGAGTCCTTCACCGTGCGGGTGAGCGTGTCGTAGTCGACATGCACGATCCCGAAACGCTTTCCGTACCCGTACGACCACTCGAAATTGTCGAACAGCGACCAGGCGAAGTAACCACGCACGTTGGCCCCGGCGTCCATGGCCCGCCCCACCGCCTCCACGTGGGAGTGCAGGTAGGCCGTGCGCCGCTCGTCGTGCACCCGGCCGTCGGGCGCCACCTCGTCGTCGAAGGCCGCGCCGTTCTCGGTGACGTACAACGGCAGACCCGGCCAGCGCCGGTGCATCTCGAGCAGCAGGTCGGTCAGGCCCTGCGGCTCCACCAGCCAGCCCATCTCGGTGTACTCGCCCTCCGGCCGCACCCGCGCCACCCCGTCCACCAGGGTCGGCTGGAACGGGTCACGGTCCGGGTCCTCACCCGCCCGCACGGTGCCGGTCGAGTAGTAGTTCAGGCCCAGGGCGTCCATCCGGGTGTGGATGACGTCCAGGTCGCCGTCCCGCACGAACGACCAGTCGGTGAATCGCTCGGTCGCCTCGAAAAGCCCCTCCGGGTAGGCACCGTCGAGCTGCGGGGCGAGCAGGATCTCGTTGTTCACCAGGTCCAGGCGGGTCTTCACCGCGACGTCCTCGGGAGCGTCCGTGGCCGCCTTGTTCACCTGGATGTTGTGCGAGATCGCCACCTGCGCGCCGTCTCCCAGCGCCGAGCGGATCGCCCGGGCACCCAGGCCGTGGGCCAGGTTCAGGGTGTGCACCGAGGCCAGGGCCTGCGCCGGGTCCTGGATGCCGGGGGCGTGCTCACCGGACAGGTAGCCCAGGTAGGCGGCGCACCACGACTCGTTCAGGGTGATCCACAGCTTCACCCGGTCGCCCAGCGCGTCGGCCACGATGCCCGCGTAGTCGGCGAAACGGTAGGCGGTGTCCCGGTTCGGCCAGCCCCCGGCGTCCTGCAACGGCTGCGGCAGGTCCCAGTGGTACAAGGTCAGCGCCGGGGCGATCCCGGCGTCCAGCAGCTGGTCGGTCAGCCGCTGGTAGAAGTCCAGGCCGGCCTGCACGGCCGGGCCCGAGCCGGTGGGCTGGATGCGCGGCCAGGCCACGGAGAACCGGTAGGCGTTCAGGCCCAGGTCGGCCATCAGCTTCACGTCGTCGCCCACCCGGTGGTAGTGGTCGATGGCGACGTCACCGTTCTCGCCGTTCAGCACCGCCCCGGGTTCGCGCGAGAAGGTGTCCCAGATGGACGGCCCCCGGCCGTCGGCGTCGACCGCCCCCTCGATCTGGTAGGACGACGTGGCGGCTCCCCACAGGAAGCCGTCCGGGAATCGGCGGGTCATGATCTCTCCTCAATCGCGCTGTCGGTCGCGATGTCTCGTGGCGCTGTGGTCACAATCAGGGACGCCCGAAGCCGGTTTCGCGGGCACGTCACCACCGGGTCACCAGGGGGTGGACGCCGTCACCGGCTCCGCGTCGCCGGTCACCGCCTCACCGACCGGGCCGGCCGGATCGCGCAGGGTCACCGCCCGCAGGTCGTTCGCCGTGCGCAGCACCGGGCGGCCGGTCAGCGAGGCCGGGTCCAGCTCTGCCGCCGTCGTCACCAGGAAGCTCGCCCGCGCGCCGGCGGGCAGGCTGACCACCGCGTCGTCCACCCGCGCGTCGCCGGCCAGCCGGTCGGGCAGCACGGTGACGTCGAGCGCGAGTTCCCTTGCCAGCACGTCGATCCGGTACCCGCCGTCGACCTTCTCGGCGGTGACCTCCAGCGGGTCGGGGTGCAGGTTCAGGTCCACGTCCTGGTCGAAGGTGTGCACCACCCGCTCGCCGTCGAACTCGGCCACCACCACCTCGCCGGCGCGGTCGCCCGGGCTGGACAGGTCCGCCGGCAGGGGCAGCACCTCCACCGACCGCGGCGCCACCGACACGTCGGAGCGCTCCCGCACCGACCAGTCACCGGCGAAGGTCTCCAGGCGGGTGTCGCTCTCGCCCTCCCACGGCTCGTCGGTGTCGTTGACCACGACCAGGCTCAGGTCACCGTCTTCGTCCATGATGAACACCGCGCGCGGCGCCGACGCCTCCCGTACCGCGAAATACACCGGCTTGGGCCGTTCCTCGGAGTCGACCAGCGCCCACGACACCACCGGCCAGCAGTCGTTGACCTGCCAGACGATCCACCCGGCGGTGCGCGGCCACCACGACCGGTAGTGCCGCACCGCGTGCCGCACCGCCCGGGCCTGGTTCAGCTGCGCGGCCCAGTGCCAGTCCTCGAAGTCCGCCGGCACGCCGGTGTGCGGCGCCATGCCCCGGTCGAGCTTGCCGGTGCCGTCGTCGGCCTTCTGGTGCACCAGGAACACCGGGTCCGCGCACGGGTCGGCCACCCCGGTCAGCGGGCCGCCGTCCTCGGCGTGCACGTGATCGGTCAGGGTGCGCCAGGCCGGCGGGCCCTGGAACCCGAACTCCGAGCAGAACCGTGGGATCTCGCTGCTGTAGGCGCTCCAGTCGATCCGGTTCCACACGTCCCACTGGTGATGGGTGCCGTGGTCGGGGTCGTTCGGGTGCGCCTGCCCCGGCGTGCGCCGGGGCGTGGACGGGCTGTTCGGGCTGTAGGGACGCGTCGGGTCGAGTTCGGCCAGCACGTCGGCGAAAAGCTTCTCGGCGTAGTCCTTCCCCCAGGTCGCGTCGCCCAGCAGCTGTTTCCAGCCCCAGTCCTCGTGACCCCACAGGTTCTCGTTGCCGCCGTTCCACAGCACCAGCGACGGGTGGGGCATCAGCCGCACCACGTTCTCGCGCGCCTCAGCCTCGATCTCGGAGCGCAGCGGTTCCTCCTCCGGGTAGGCCGCGCAGGCGAGCAGGAAGTCCTGCCACACCAGAACGCCGTGCTCGTCGCACAATTCGTAGAAGTCGTCGGACTCGTAGACGCCGCCGCCCCAGACCCGCAGCAGGTTGAGGTTCGCGCCCAGGGCCTGGCCGATCCGCCGGGCCACCCGTTCCCGGGTGATCCGGGTGACGAAGTGGTCGTCGGGGATCCAGTTGGCCCCGCGCACCGCGATCGGTCTGCCATTGACGAGAATCGTGAACCGGGTGCCGTTCTCGTCGTCACCGGTGTCGATCTCGACGGTGCGGAAACCGATGCGCCGGCTCCAGCGGTCCAGGGGCTCCTCGTCGTCCCCCAAGTGGACCGTGAGCTCGGCCAGCGGCTGCTCACCGTGGCCGGTGGGCCACCACAGCGGCGCCCCCGGCACCCGCAGCGTGAGCACCGCGCCGTCCTCGCCGGCCGGCACCGTCGTGGCCACCGACACGCCCAGCACCTGCGCCCGCACCCGCACGGCGGCGGCCGGTTCCAGCCCGGAGCGCTCCAGGTCGACGTGCACCTCCACGGTGCCCGCACCGTCGGCGGCCACGCCGGTCAGCGGGCGCACCCGGGCCAGCCGCGCGGTGGACCAGCGCTCCACCCGCACCGGCTTCCACAGCCCCGCGGTGCGCAGGTCGGGGCCCCAGTCCCAGCCGAACGAGCAGGCCATCTTGCGGACGAAGTTGAACGGCCGCGGCGCGTACGCCCCCGGCCGGTCGCCGAGCCGCCCGCGCAGCGCCTCGGCGTGCGCGGTGGCCGAGGCGATGTCGACGGTGAGTGTCTGCTCCGAGCCTGTTATCAGCTGAGTGACGTCGAACCGGTAGCCCCGGTGCATGTTCTCGGTACGGCCCAGCACGGCGTCGCCCAGCCGCACGGTGGAGACCGTGTCGATGCCGTCGAACACCAGGTCCACCCGCTCACCCTCGGCGGGCGCGGGCATCTCCAGCATGGTGGTGTAGCGCCAGTCGCTGTGGTGGAACCACTCCAGGCCACTCTCGTTCGCGTCGTCGTAGGGCTCGGCGATCGCGCCGACGGCGAGCAGATCGGTGTGCACGCAGCCGGGCACCGCCGCGGGCACCGGCCCGCGGGCCGCCTCCGGCACCGGCCCGGCCGTCGCGGCCACGGTCCATCCGCTGCTCAGGTTCTGGTGTTTCACACTGCCCTCCGGGGTGTTTCGACTGACGACTCGCGCACGACCCGCACTCCCCCGGCCGGCACGACCGTGACCGGGCCGGCCTTCTCGTCGGTGAGCAGGTCGATGCCCTCGGCCACGACCTCGACCGGTTCGTCGCGGTGGTTGATCAGGAACAGGTACGCGGCATCGTCCCCGATCCGGCGCACGGCCTCCAGGCCGGGGGGTGCCCGCACGGTGCGCGGCAGGCCGGCCTCGGCCACCAGGCGCTCGGTGATCGCCTCGATGCTGCTCGCCGGCAACGCCGCCGACACGTACCAGGCGGCGCCCTCGCCGTACGCCCGGCGGGTCACCGCCGGGCCACCGGCCAGCGAGCTGCCGGTGTACGACACCACGACGCCGGCGTCCACCGCCTGCACCCGCTCGGTCCAGTCGCGCACCACGCCGCCGTCGTCGAGCGGCACCTCCTCGCCGGCCTGGAGCGGGTAGAACTCGTCGGTGAAAACGCCCAGCACGTCGCGGAAAGCGCCGGGGAAGCCGCCGGTGCGCACCCGCCCCGCCGGGTCGCACACGCCGGACAGGTAGGTGACCAGCAGGGTGCCGCCGCGCGCGGGCACGGCCGCCAGCGCGGCGGCCACCTCGTCGTGCACCAGCATCAGGCCGGGCACCAGCACCAGGTCGTAACCGTCCAGCCCACCGTCCGTCACCCCGGTGACCGGGATCAGGTCGGTCAGCACCTGCCTGCGCCACAGCGCCCGGTGCCAGGCCCGCAGCTCGCGCCCGTACCGCAGGCCGCGGTGCGGCTTCAGGCCGTGCTGGAGGTACCAGCCGGACTCGTCGTCCACGATCATCGCCACCCGGGCCGGTTCCACCCGCGAACCGGCCACCTCCGCCAGCGATCTCAGCATCCCGCCGAGCTCGACCACCTCGCGCCACACCCGGGAGCCGGTGCCGCTGTGCGGCAGCATGGCCGAGTGGAACTGCTCGGCGCCGGTGGCGGCGGCGCGCCACTGGAAGAACATCGCGCCGTCGGAGCCGCGCGCCACGTGAGCCAGGGAGTTGCGGGCGATCTCGCCCGGGTCCTTGGCCCGGTTGCGCTGCTGCCAGCTCGGCCCACCGGTGGAATGCTCCATCAGCAGCCAGGGTTCGCGCTGCCGGGTCATGCCGCGCATCCGGTCGCCGGAGCAGGCCAGCTCGATCGCCCGGTCCGGGTCGTCGACCAGGGTGTAGTGGTCGTTGGCGACGATGTCGGTGTACGGGGCCCAGCGGGCGTAGTCGGCCACCTGGGCGCCCGGGCCGACCATCAGGTTGGTCGTCACCGGGCGGTCCGAGAAGCGTTGCAGCACCTCGCGCTCGGCCAGGTAGTGGGCGAGCAGGGCGTCGGAGGAGTACCGCTCGTAGTCGAGGAACAGGCCCGGGTTGGGGGCGCCGTGCTTGCCCCGGGGCGGCAGGATCTCGTCGTAGTGGTTGTACCGGTGGCCCCAGACGTTCGTGCCCCAGGCCTGGTTCACCGCCTCCACGCCGCCGTGCCGCTCGTGCAGCCACTGCCGGAACGCGGCCGCCGAGACGTCGCAGTAGCAGCGGGCGTTGCCGCCGCCCAGCTCGTTGCCGACGTGCCACAGCCGCAGCGCCGGATGCTCGCCGTAGCGGCGGGCCAGCTGCTCGGCGATGCGCAGCGCGTAGCGGCGGAACACCGGCGAGCTGGGGCACCAGGCGTTACGGCCGCCGGGCGGCTGCTGGTACAGGTCGCCGTCGAAGGGCAGGATCTCCGGGTGGGCGGTGTGCAGCCAGCTGGGCGGGGCGGCGGTCGGGGTGGCCAGGTCGATGCCGATGCCGTTCTCGTGCAGCAGGCCGATGATCTCGTCGAGCCAGCCGAAGTCGAACACCCCGTCGGCGGTCTCGACCGTGCCCCAGGCGAACACGCCGAGGGTGACCAGATTGACGCCGGCCTCGCGCATGAGCCGCATGTCCTCGGTCCAGGTCTCGCGCGGCCACTGCTCGGGGTTGTAGTCGCCGCCGTAGACCAGCCCGTCGGCAAGTTTCATGCGGCCGACCCCTCGGTCTGCTGCTTCGCCTGCGTGCCGGTGGGCACCCAGTCGCCGAGGTGGTGGTCGTAACCCACGGTGTCGTCGATGGATTCGCGGTCGGGGGCGGTGGAGTGCACCACCGCCCCGACCCGGTTGGGGTCGGGTGCCGACAGGGCCAGCAGCTTGGTGTAGTCGTGGTGCGGGTCGAGGATCACCGCGTCGGAGGGCCCGCGTTCCACCACCCGGCCGTGGTGCAGCACCAGGATCTCGTCGGAGAAGTGCCGGGCGGTGGCCAGGTCGTGGGTGATGTAGAGCACCGCCAGGTCGCTCTCCCGCTGGAGACGCCCGAGCAGGTTGAGAACGCCCAGCCGGATGGACACGTCGAGCATCGAGACCGGCTCGTCGGCGATCAGCACCTGGGCGCCGGGGGCCAGGGCCCGGGCGATCGCCACCCGCTGGCGCTGGCCGCCGGACAGCTCGTGCGGGCGCCGGTCGGCCATCGCCTCGGCCGGGGTGAGGTTGACGCGTTCCAGCATCGACAGCACCTCGGCCCGGGTGGACGCGGCGTCGCGGGTGCGGCGGTGCAGCCGCAGCGGGCGGGCGATGTGGTGGGCGACGGAGTGGAACGGGTTGAGCGAGGCGAACGGGTCCTGGAACACCATCTGGACGTGCCGCCGGTAGGCCTGGTTCGGCACGGGCGTCCCGTCGTCCTGAGTCACCTCGATCCGCCCGGAGGATGGACGCTCCAGCCGGGTGAGGAGTTTCGCGATGGTCGACTTGCCCGAGCCGGACTCCCCGACCAGGGCCACGGTGCGCCCGGGGGTGAGGTCGAAGCTGACCCGGTCGACCGCCCGCAGCCGGCGGCGGCGCAGCCCGTCGCGGATCGCGTAGTCCTTGGTCAGGTCGGTGACGTGCACGCTGGTCATACGGACCACTCCTCCTGCCGGCCGTCGCGGTCGTGGGCGCCCGCGCGGACGAAGTCGCTGCGTTCGCCGGTGAGGCTGGGGAACGAGCCCAGCAGCTTGCGGGTGTACGGGTGCTGAGCGGCCTCGTGCAGCTTCTGGGCGGTCTCCAGCTCGACGATCTCGCCGCGGTACATCACCGCGATCCGGTCGGCGATCTCCAGCAGCAGCGGCAGGTCGTGCGTGATGAACAGCACCGCGAAGTCGAGTTCGTCGCGCAGCCGCAGGATCTCGCGCAGGATCTCGCGCTGCACCACCACGTCCAGGGCGGTGGTCGGCTCGTCCATGATCATGATCTGCGGCTGCATCAGCATGGCCATCGCGATCATCGTGCGCTGGCGCATGCCGCCGGACAGCTCGTGCGGGTACGAGCGCAGCCGCACCGGGTCGACACCCACCCGGGTCAGCACCTCGGCCGCCCGCTCGCGGCGCCGCGCCCTGCTCATCGACGGGTCGTGGGCCCGGAGCGTGTCGTCGAGCTGGTAGCCGACGGTGCGCACCGGGTTGAGCGAGTTCATCGCGCCCTGGAACACCATCGACAGCTGCGTCCAGCGGAATTTTCGCAGCGGCTCGTCCTTCAGGGCGAGCAGGTCGACGTCGCCGCCGTCGCGGTCGTGGAACACCACCGATCCGCCGGCGATCCGGGCCGGCGGCTGGTGCAGCCGGTTGACGGCGTAGGCCAGGGTGGTCTTGCCGCAGCCGGATTCGCCCGCCAGGCCGAGGATCTCACCGCGGTGCAGCTGGAGCGAGGCGGAGCTGACGGCGGTGACCGGCTGCTCGGTCTCGTATACCACGGTCAGGTCGCGCACGGTCAGGACCGGGCGGCGGGTGAGCGGGTCGGCGTGCTCCTGCGTCGTGGTGCTCATCGTGCCTCCTTCCCCGCCCGGGCGGCCAGGCGCAGGCGCCGGCGGGCGGTGCGGGCGTTCTTCAGCTTGGGGTCGATGATTTCGTCGATCGAGAAGTTGATCAGCGACAGGCCCATCCCGAACAGGGCGATCATCAGGCCGGGTGGCACGAACCACCACCAGGCCCCCAGCGGCAGGGCGAAACCGTTCTGCGCGTAGAACAGCATGGTGCCCAGGGTGGAGGAGTTGGAGGCGCCCAGGCCGAGGAACGACAGGCCGGCCTCACCGAGGATGGCCGCGATCACCGCGTAGACGAACTGGGAGGCCAGCACCGGCAGCAGGTTCGGCAGGATCTCCACCGCGATCACCCGCCAGGGCCGTTCACCGGCCAGCTGGGCGGCGGACACGTAGTCCCGGTTGCGCACCGAGAGGGTCTGCGCGCGTAGCACCCGGGACGAGGCGGCCCAGCTGGTCAGCGCCAGCACCAGGGCGATCGTCCACAGGCCGCGGTCCTCCGGCGGCACGAAGCCGGAGATCACGATCACCAGCGGCAGGCCGGGGATGACCAGGAAGACGTTGGACAGCAACGAGAACGCCTCGTCGGCGAACCCGCCCAGGTAGGCGCCGTAGATGCCGAAGAAGGCGGACAGCACGGTGGCCATCACGCCGACCAGCAGGCCGATCTGGAGCGAGCCGCGGGTGGCGTAGGCCAGCTGCGAGAGCACGTCCTGGCCGGTCTGCGTGGTGCCCAGCAGGTTGGCGCCGGACGGCCCGGCCAGGCCGATGTCGTTGATCGCGTCCGGGTCGCCGACCAGGTAGGGGCCGATCGCGCCGAACAGGGCGATGGCGACGACGAGGGTGAGACCCGTGGCCAGCCAGGGGGTCATGGTCGGCAGCAGGGAGCGCCAGCCGCGCCGGCGGGGCTGGGCAGGTGGGACGCTCGCCGGGGTGGGCGGCGGTGCGGCGAGCGGCCCGCCCGGGCCGGCGGCGGACGCCGGTGCGGGCGGGGTCTCCTGGGTGACCAGCCGGGCGTCGACGGTGGACGCACCGGTCGGGGTCGCTGGAGTGTCCCGGGTGCCGGAGGTGCCGGGGACGGGCGTCCCGGAGGCGGGCGTCTCGGAGTGCGAGGTGCTCATCGGCGTTCTCCTCTCAGGCCTTCGCCCGGGTGCGCGGGTCGATGAGGCCGTAGAGCAGGTCGACGACCAGGTTCGCTCCGAGCACGGCCAGGGTGATGTAGAGGAAGATGCCCTGCATCAGGGCGTAGTCGTTGTTCTGCACGGCCGACAGCAGTTTCGAGCCGATGCCCGGGTAGGAGAACACCTGCTCGGTGACGACCGAGCCGGACACCACGAAGCCGAGGGAGATGGCGAACCCGGCGATCGAGGGCAGCACCGCGTTGCGGGCGGCGTAGTTGCGCAGGATCTTGTTCTCCGGAAGGCCTTTCGCCCGGGCGGTGAGCACGTAGTCCTCGGACAGGGTGGAGACCATCATGTTGCGCATGCCCAGCAGCCAGCCGCCGAGCGAGGCCAGCACGATGGTGAGGGCCGGCACGAAGCCGTAGCGGATCGTCGACTCGATGAACGGGCCGTTGAAGCCGGGGCTGAGCACCACGTCGTAGCCGCCCTGCGAGGGGAACCAGCCGAGCACCCGGGCCAGCAGGTAGACCAGCACCAGGGCGAGCCAGAAGTACGGCACCGCGGCGAGAATCGTGGTGGCGGGAACGGCCGAGTCCAGCCAGGTGCCGGGCCGCCAGCCGACGACGGCCCCGAGCAGCACGCCCAGGCAGGCGGCGATCACGGTGGCGATGCCGACCAGGGCGATGGTCCAGGGCATCGAGGTGGAGATGACGTCGGTGACCTTGGTCGGGAAGTAGGTCACCGAGGTGCCGAGGTCGCCGTGCACGAGATTGACCAGGTAGGTCCAGTACTGGGTGAGCAGCGGGTCCTTGCTGTCCCCGCCGAGCAGGGCGGCGTAGGCCTCGCGGGAGGCCGGGGTGACGGTGCCGCCACGGGCCTGGAGCTTGGCCAGCAGGATGTCGACCGGGTTGCCGGGCAGCAACCGCGGGATGGCGAAGTTGAGGGTGACGGCCGCCCAGACGGCGACCGCGTAGAAGAGGAGTTTGCGCAGGACGTAGTTCACGCCACGACCGCCTTCCGACTGCTTCGTGCGAGCACAGGGGGTGCGGTGCGGCCCGGACGGGGCAGGGACGCCCGTCCGGGCCGGCCGCGAAAGGCGGTCTAGGACGCCGGCTTCAGCTGCTTGATGATGGCGGCGAAGTCGTTCTTCGACCACACCGCGGGCACCGCGTAGAGGTTGTCGGCGCTGGGCCAGCCCTCAAACTTCTTGATGCTCCACTCGCTGGTGGTGCCGCCGGTGAGGATCGGGATGTAGGGCATGTCCTCGACGATGGCCGTCTCGATCGTGTCCAGGTACGGCTGGCGGCCGGCGGTGTCGTCCTGCGGCAGCCGGCGCAGGGCCTTGATCGCTTCGTCGACCTCCGGGTCGGAGTAGCGGGACACGTTGTTGCCCGACGTCTTCCCGACCTTGGCGGTGGCCGTGGTGGCGAAGAAGTTGTTGTACACGTAGTACGGGTCGGGCGCCGAGCCCTGGTAGAGCGAGTCGATGGCCAGCTCGTACTTGCCCTGGGTCTTCTTCTCGGTCCACTCGTTCCAGGACGACTGCGACACCTTCAGCTCGATGCCGGCGGCCTTGAGCTGCTGGGCCATCGTCTGCACGGCGGTGATGTAGTCGGTCCAGCCGGTGACCACCTCGACGGTGACGGACAGTTTCTCGCCGCCCTTGGCGTAGATGCCGTCGCCGCCCTTGGCCCAGCCCGCGCCCTCCAGGTCCGCGGCGGCCGCGGCGACGTCGGCGGTCTCGGCGGCGACCGGCTCCTGGATCGAGGAGGAGATCATCTGCTTCTGGTTCGAGGTGAGCACGAAGGTCGGCGAGATCTCGGTGGCCGTGTTCTGGAAGGCCAGCGCGTTCAGCTGTTTCCGGTCGATCGCGTGGTAGATGGCCCGGCGCACGGCCGGGTCGGTCTGCGGGCCGGCGCAGCCGAGTTCCTCGTTGGAGCAGGTGAGCAGCGCCATCTGGCTCTGGTTGACGGTGAGCGAGTCGTAGCCCGGGTAGGTCTCGGCCACCTTGTCGATGTTCGGGACCGGGCCGGTCTGCCAGTCGATCGTGCCGGAGGCCACGCCGTCGGCGCCGGCGGTGTTGCCCGACAGCGACAGGAAGCGGACGGTCTTGATCGCCGGGACGTCGCCCCAGTAGTCCTCGTTGGCGACGTAGGTGAAGGCCTGGGCCTTGAACTCGCCGAGCTTGAGCGGCCCGGTGCCGACCGGATTCTCCATCACGTCGGTCTCCGGGTCGACGTCCTTCCACAGGTGCTCGGGCACGATGAAGGTGTTGCCGAGCACGTCCGGGCCCTGGGTGAAGGCCGGCTCGTCGAAGGTGAACACCACGTGGGTGTCGTCGGTGGCCTCGGCCGTGCCGTCGTAGCCGATCGAGTTGAGCGACTGGTGCTCGTTCAGGATGTTGAAGGTGAACACCACGTCGTCGGCCGTGAAGGCTTCCCCGTCGGTCCATTTCACGTCGTCGCGCAGGGTGACGGTGAGCTCGGTGCCGTCGTCGTTCCAGGAGTAGTCGGTGCCCAGCAGGGGCTCCGGCTCGCCGCTGCCGGCCTTGTTGATGAAGAAGAGCTGCTCGTAGATCGCCGCGCCCCCACCGATCTGGGTCGGCGAGAACGGGTTGAAGTTGATCTGGTAGTCACCGGACTGGCCGGTGTAGGCGACCAGGGTGGTGGTGCCGCCCCCCGAGCCCCCACCGGTGCCGCTGCTGCCCGAGCATCCCGCCGCGAGCAGGCCGATCGCGGCCAGAGCGGCCGCCGTTCTCAGGGCCCGGGCCCGGTCCGTCCGGGAGCGAGCCCTCATCGCGCTAAGGAACATCCTTGGTCCTTCCCGTCCACCGCCAGGGTCGTGACCGGCGGCTCGTCTCCCGCGACTCTGCGGTTGGGCGCAATTCTTACTTTACTAAATTTAGTGTGTCAATATAGGCGCGGGACATCGCGGCGGTGCTGTTCACCGGCGACAACCATGTCTTCCTCCTGCTCCACATCTGTCGTCCACCCCGACGACCACCCCGATGAACACCCTGACGAAACCACCGTGAAAAAGCTCTGATTCAGCCCTGCTTCACCTGTCCCGAGGGAGCGCTTTGGCAACGACGACACTCGCTTCCGTCCTCGACCTGATCCGCACCGCCGGCCCGATCAGCCGGGTGGAACTGGCCCAGCGAACCGGCCTGACCGCCGCCACCATCACCCACACCGTGCGCGACCTGCTCGGCGGCGGGCTGGTGCGCGAGGCCGGGCGCCGCCCCGGCGCCGTCGGCTCGCCCCGGCGTCTTCTCGACCTGGCACCGGACGCCTGGTACGCCGTGGGCGTTCAGCTCTCGCGCTGCGCGACCACCACCGTGATCACCGACTTCACCGGCCGCCGGCTGGTCAGCGCCCACTCCCCCGGTGTCGGCGACGGCCCGCCGGGCGACACCCTGACCGCCCTGGCCGCCCATGTCGAGCAGCTGCTCACCTCGGCCGCCGTCCCCCGGGAGCGGGTGCTGGGCCTGGGCCTGGTCACCCACGGACCGCAGGACCGCGAGCGCGGGATGATCCTGACCGCGCAGCCCACGCCGGCCTGGCAGCGTTTCCCGCTGGCCGGCACGCTGGCCGAACTGCTTTCTCTGCCGGTGCTTCTGGAGAACGACGCCACGGCGGCGGCGGTGAGCGAGCGGTGGACGGGAACGGTGGACGTGCGCACGTTCGGGGTGGTCTGGGTGGGCGGCGGCATCGGTGGCGGGGTGGTGATCGACGGTGAGGGGTTCGGTGGGGCGGGCGCGAACCCGGTGGAGATCGGGCATGTTCCGCTGGACCCGGCCGCGACGCTGTGCGCGTGCGGAAACCGGGGGTGCGCGGAGGTGACGGCCGGGCCGGCGGCGGTGGTGGCGCAGGCGGCGGCCGATCCGCTGGAGCGGGTGCGGCTGCGGTTGTCGGGCCACCCGGACGACACGCTGACCGACTTCGAGCGGCTGGCGGTGGCCGCCGAGCGGGGCGACGACCGGGCGTCGCGGTTGCTGCGGGCGTCGGCGGAGCGGCTGGCCGACGCGGTGGTCACGATGATGAACCTGTTCGACCTGGACACGGTGGTGCTGTCGGGCCCGGCGCTGGTGACCGCGGGGCCGGTGTACGCCGAGGCGGCCACCCGGGCGGCGGGGCGCGGGGCACTGGCCCGGTTGCTGCGCCCGGTGCGGGTTCTGGTGTCGCCGGACGCCGGGACGGCGGCGGCGGTGGGTGGGGCGCTGGTGGTGCTGCGCTCGCCGCTGGTGCACGCCGAGCCCCGGGGGACGACGCCGGGAGACACCGCGCGCCCGGTGGGGACCGCGCGCCCGAAGGCACCCGCACCCTGAAACGGCCTGCTGGCCATGACCATCCATCACGATCGCGAAGGAGCACGTGTGCACACCAGTCTGCTGCGCCGCGACGGCGTCGCCGTCATCGTCCGGCATCCCGAGGAGGGTCCGCCGGTCGTCCAGCACTGGGGCGCCGACCCGGGTGAGCTGGACCCGGCGGACCTGGACGAGCTGCTCGCCGCCGACGAGCGCCAGACCCCGCCGGGCACGCTCGACGCGGCCTGGCGTCCGGGTCTGCTGCCGGTGGAGCCGGACGGCTGGCCGGGACGACCAGGGACGCTGCTGGCGCGGGACGGGGTGGCGCTGGTGCCGCGCTGGGAACCGGTGGAGGTGAGCGGCGGGGAGCACGAGCTGGTGGCCCGGCTGCGGGACCGGCGGGCCGGCCTGGGGCTGAGCATCCGGCTGCACCTGGAACCGGGTGGTCTGCTGGGGGTTTCGCACACGCTGAGCTCCGACAGCACCGACAGCTCTGACGCCGCCCCGGTGGAGGTGCAGTGGCTGGAACCGACGCTGCCGGTACCCACCCGGGCGGACGACGTCCTGACCTTCTCCGGCCGCTGGACCCGCGAGAAGGTGCCCCGGCCGTCACCTCTGGGCCGGGGGTCGCTGGCCCGGCAGACCCGCCGCGGGCGGCCCGGGCACGACCAGCCGTGGCTGCTGGCGCTGTCGGACGGGCCGGTCCGCAACCGCTCCGGCGAGGTCTGGGCGGTGCACCTGGCCTGGAGCGCCGACGTCACCTACCGCACCGACCGGCTGCCCGACAACCCGACGCTGCTGGGGGCCGGGGAACTGCTGCGCCCGGGCGAGATCGTGCTGCGGCCGGGCGAGGCGTACTCCTCGCCGACGGCCTGGTTCGCCTGGTCGGACGAGGGGCTGGACGGCGTCACCGGCCGGTTCCACCGCTACCTGCGCTCGCGGTCGCGGCATCCGCGCACGCCCCGGCCGCTGGTGCTGAACACCTGGGAGGCAGTCTATTTCGACCACGACCCGGCCACGGTGGTACGGCTGGCCGAGCGGGCGGCGGAGATCGGGGTGGAGCGGTTCGTGCTGGACGACGGCTGGTTCCCGGCCCGTCGTGACGACACCCGAGGCCTGGGTGACTGGTCGGTGGACCGCGGCGTGTGGCCGGACGGGCTGGAGCCGCTGGCCGCCCGGGTGCGGGAGCTGGGCATGCAGTTCGGGTTGTGGTTCGAGCCCGAGATGGTCAGCCTGGACTCGGATCTGGCCCGCGCCCACCCGGACTGGCTGCTGCACGACCCGGCGCAGGTGCCCTCGCCGCAGGGGCTGTCGTGGCGCACGCAGTACGTGCTCGACCTGGCCCGGCCGGCGGCGTACGACTATCTGCTGGAGCGGATGAGCGGTCTGGTCGCCGTCCTCGATCTGGCCTTCATCAAATGGGACCACAACCGCGACCTGGTGGACGCGAGGCACGAGGGGCGGCCGGGCGTCCATGAACAGACCCGGGCGGCGCTGCGGCTGATGGCCGAGCTGAAGTCGCGTCATCCCGGGCTGGAGATCGAGTCCTGTTCCTCCGGCGGGGCCCGCTGCGACCTGGGTGTGATCGAGGTGGCCGACCGGGTGTGGGCCAGCGACTCCAACGACGCGGTGGAACGGCAGGACATCCAGCGCTGGACCGAGCTGCTGCTGCCGCCGGAGCTGATCGGCGCGCACGTGGGCCCGCCCACGGCGCACAGTTCGGGGCGCACGGTGGACCTGTCGTACCGGCTGGCCACCAGCCTGACCGGATCGGCCGGGTTCGAGTGGAACGTGCTGGAGTGCGACGACGCGCAGGTGCAGCGGCTGCGGGCCTTCGCCGGGCTGTACCGCGAGCTGCGGGGGCTGCTGCACACCGGTTCCGTCGTCCATACCGATGTGCGTGACCCGGCGCTGCGCGTGCGGGGCGTGGTCGCTCCCGACGCGGGTGCCGGGGTCTGGACGGTGGCCACGGTGGCGTCGCTGGAGGACGCCCGTCCCGAACCGGTGCGCCTGCCGGGGCTGGACCCGCGGCGCCGTTACCGGGTGCGGGTGCGGGACGAGGTGGGCGCGGCCCGCTGGGGCTGGGTCACGCCGCCGTGGCTGGAGCGCGGTGAGGTGGTGCTGACCGGGCGGGCGCTGGGCACGATCGGGCTCCAGATCCCGGCGCTGTGGCCGCAGCAGGCCCTGGTGCTGCACGTCACCGCGGTGGAGCGGGAGGCGCACGGCTGATGTCCCCCTTCCGGGTGGAACGCCGGTTGCCGGGCGCGAGCTGATCTTTCGGGACGCCGAAGGGTCTGGATCGGTCCGATCCTCAGGCGATCCCGGGCAGTTCCGCCGGGGGAACAGGAGTTCCCATGCGACGCGTCCATCCGGTCAGCGTGGCGGTGGCCGCTCTGGCCACCGCCACGGCGCTGGTGGCGGGCAGCGCCTTCGTGAACAGCGCGGCGGCGGATCCGGCGGCAGCGCCGGGGTACGCGTCCGGGATGCCGTGGAGCGACGGCGGTTTCTTCCAGCACTCCGGGCAGGCGGCGGACGACTTCGCCGCCTGGCGGGGCGCCCCGGTGGACAACGTCGAGGCCTACACCGACCGCTCCAGCTGGCCGGCGCAGCTCAATCCGTGGTGGGCGGGTTCGGTTCCGTCCACGTTCCGGGCCGAGCGGGACGACTTCATCCTGTCGGTGCCCCTGTGGACCGACGACGGGGACGAGGGCAGCAACCACGACTGGCATGAACTGGGCGCCGAGATCGCCGCCGTCGACCCGGACGCCCTGGTGCGGCTGGGCTGGGAGATGAACTGCTGCTACTCGCACGCCACCGACGCCGCGCACTGGAGGGAGCAGTTCTCCCGGGCGGTCACGCAGCTGCGCCGGCGCGCGCCGGGCCTGAGGATCGTGTTCAACCCGAACGTCGGCCCGGCCCAGAACGGCACCGAGCCGAAGGTCGAGAGCCTGTACGTGGAGGGCAAGGTCGACGTCGTCGCGATCGATGCCTACGACTGGTACGAGCCGTACACCAGCATGGCCGCCATCGAGGCGCACCTCACCCAGGACTACGGCTGGGACTACTGGTACGACTTCGCCCGCGAGCGCGGACTGCCCTTCGGGGTGGGCGAGTTCAGCGTCTACTCGGGCTCTTCCGCGTCGGGCGGCGACAACCCGCGGTTCTTCGAGGCGGTCTACGGCTGGCTGGAGCGGCGGGAGGCCGCGGACCCGGGGTCGATCCGGTTCGTCTCGTTGTTCGACGACGGGTCGGCGTACTGCGGGTGCGCGGTGTCGGACAGCCAGAACCCCCTGGCCGGCGCGGCCTACCGGGCTCAGCTCGCGCGGATCCGGGGGTGGTGAGGCTCATCCCCCACCGCGGCCGTCGACGCCCGCGCCACCACCTGCGCCACCGGCGGCGTCTCCACCACGGGCGTCCCGCCGCCGACCGCCCGCAGCAGCAGCCCGGCCGTGAGCACGCCGAGCTCGTGCACGTCGCGGCTCACCACCGACAGCGGTGGGTGGCAGATCCGGCTGTTCGCGGAGTCGTCCCAGGCCAGGATGGACACGTCCTGCGGCACCCGCAGCCCCCGGCGCAGCACCTCGCGCACCCCGGCCACGGCCATCAGGTCGTTGTCGTACACCACCGCGGTGGGACGCGGCGCGGCGTCGAGCAGTTCGCCGGTGAGCGACGCGCCGGAACCGGCCCCGTAGTCCCCCTCCCGCCGCAGGCCCTGACCGCCCGCCGCGGCGACGGCCTCGGCGAACGCCGTGGCGCGGGCCCGGGTGTGGCGGTAGCGCTGCGGGCCGGAGACCCAGCCGATGTCGCGGTGTCCCAGGCCGGTGAGATGCTCCACGGCGGCGCGCATCGCCCCGGCGTTGTCGTAGTCGACCACCCACTCCCCCGACGCCGGGTCGCCCCCGATGTGGACGGCGGGAAGACCGAGCTGGGCGCACACCGCCTGCCGGGGGTCGCCGTCGACCAGGTCGGACACCACCACCGCGTCCACCAGGCCCTCGTCCGCCCAGCGCCGGTAGGCCAGGATCTCGGCGTCCAGGTCGGGCACGACGTGCAGGAACACCGTGCCGTCGTGCCGGTCGAGCTCTTCCTCCAGGCCGGCCAGCAGATCGGCGTAGAACGGTTCCAGGCCCCCGTCGTCGTCCATCGACAGCAGGGCCATCCCGACCCTCGGGCCGGGTCCGCTCACCACGCCTGAACTCATGCCGCCAGCATCGCACGCACCCGCGTCCCACCCGCCGCGCCGGGAAAACCGTGCGGGAGGACGACGGCGGGCGTGTCATGCTTTGGCCCGTGTACGGAGCGGACGCGGGGCCTGGCATGCAGAAGCGACCCCGCAGAACCCCCCGCACCGCCACCCGGCGCCAGATCCTCGACCTGATCCGCACCCGGGCGCCGATCAGCCGGGTCGAGCTCGCCGAGATCACCGGTCTCACGCCGGCCGCGATCACCCACGCCGTCCGTTCCCTGCTCGACGAGGGCCTGGTGGAGGAAAGCGGGCTGCGTGAGCGCACGGGCGGCAAACCCCGTGTGATGCTGACCATCTCGCCGCGCGCCCGGTGCGCCGTCGGGGTGCAGCTGGGCGCCGACTGGATCGTCGTGGTGATCACGGACGCCCGCGGCGCGGTGGTCGGGCGCGTCCGCGCGCGCGGTGCCCGCCAGCACGAGCCGGCCGCGGTGGTCTCCACCGTCGCCGCCCACGTGGACACGCTGCTGCGGGCCACCGCGATCGGCCCCGACCAGCTGATCGGGGTGGGGCTGGCGGTGCCCGGCACGATCGACCTGGAGGCCGGGGCGATCCGGGCCTCGCGCACCCTGCCGCGCTGGGGTGGGCATCCGGTGCGCGACGCGCTGTCGCGGGCTCTGGGCCTGCCGGTGGTGATGGACACCGATGCCACCGCCGCCGCGGTCGGCGAGTACTGGAGCGGGCGCACGGCCGCGGCGTCCGCGCACTGCACCCTGTACATGGGCGCCGGGATCGGGGCCGGGTTCATCCTGGCCGGCGCGGTGCACCGCGGCGCCGGTGGCAACCCGGGCCCGCTGGGGCGTCTGCACCTGCACCGTTCCGGCCGCGATCCCGGGCCGGCGCTGGAAGACCTGGCCGCACCACACGCGGTGGCCGGCCGGGCCCGCGCCGCCCTGGCCGCGGGCCGCGCCTCGGCGATCACGCTGACCGACGACGGCGACCCGTTCCGCGACTTCGGCATGGTCGCCTCCGCCGCGGTGCACGGCGACCCGCTGGCGCTGGAGCTGGTCGGGGAGTCGGCGCACTACCTGGCCGACGCCGTGGTCACGGTGGCCGACCTGCTCGACATCGACTCGCTGGCGCTGGCCGGGCCGTCGTTCAGCACGGCCGGGTCGCTGTACGTGGCCGTGCTCGAGAACCGGCTCCACAGCGACCTGTACGCGGCCGGCAGCCAGGGGATGACCGTCACCCTGGCCGCCCACATCGCCGACGCGGCGGCCGTGGGGGCCGCCGCCCTGGCCTTCCACGAGGACCCGGGGGCCGGGCCCCTGGCCCGGCCGGTGCGGGCGCCCACCTCGGCGGCTGCATCCTCACCGATGGGGGCCTGAGCTCGCGGGGACACCTTGCGTGGTGGCGGGTTTCGTCTCCGTGACGACGAGAGCCCGATCAGCCCCTCGCGACCGCGTCCGGCGGCGCTCCGGTTGGACGGCGGGCCCCAAGCACGAAAGAGTGACGCCGTGAACGAGACGGACATCGCCGAGGCCAGGCAGCGACTGCACATCCTGCGGGGTTTCGAAGTAGCCATGAGCCGGCGCGACGAGGTCTTCGAGACCGTCGAGGCCGCAGCGGACGCCGACGAGGCCCGCACCAAACTGTCCGAGCGGTTCGACCTCTCGGAACACCAGGCCCAGGCGGTGCTCAGCCTCCAGATCAGCCAGTGGAGCACCGGGATGCGCGAATGGCGCACGGCCGAGATCGCCCGCTGCGAGGAGCTGCTCAAGGGCGCCGACCCGGCCTGACCGGCATACCGCGAGGCCCGGGCGAACTCTCGCTCCGGGCTGCGCGTGTGCACCCAGACACCCTGCGCGACAGTCGCTCCCGCGCGAGGAATGTGAGGGTGGTCACGAACACCCGCGCACGGTGCGTTCGGCCGGGTTCGGGCCGGGGCACCGCCCTGGTGGACGACGTGGGCGGGCAGCGGGCAGCCGGGTGAAAAACCCGCTGCACCGGCACAAGCCGGGCGGAGAGGCTTGCGCCCCCACCGCACTCCCCCAGGACCCTCCTGCCGGCCGCCGTCCGGACCAGGCCACCGTCACCGTCTTCGCCTCCCCCGGCAGCTGGATCGAGACTTCTGCGCTCGACCAGTGCCACCAGGACTCCGCCTTGCCGGCATGCCCGACCGGCATCCGGCAAGGGCGCCCCAATCGGCGCCGCCATGCGCTCCAGCATTCTCTACCCCCACCTGGTGGGTAATGACATCGGCTGCGGCATCGCGGTTTCCCGCTGCCCCTGCTCAAGCTCGCACCCGAACAGCTGGCCGGGCGCTTTCCCGATCTCGACCGGGCCGTGACTCCCGAGGGCGAGGCTCTGGAGCAGATTCAGGCCATGAGCGCCCCGACCGACTGACCGGCTGACCGGCTTCGGAACCGTCCGCCGCGTAAACCATTTCGTCGAGCTGGCCAGGGTCGGCGAGATCCAGCCCGGTGAGCTCGCGGCCACGCACGCCGACTGGCTGGCTTGCGCCACGGCGACCTGGTGCTGATCGTGCACAGCGGCTCCTGCGGCATCGGCGAGCGCGCCCTGCGCTCGCATACCGAGCAGCACGGCGAGCAGCACGGCGAGCAGCACGGCGAGCAGCACGGCGAGCAGCACGGTGCCGGCACCGGCGCCTACCTGGCCGCCCACGACGCCGCGGTGCGCGCACCGCAACCGCCGGACCGTCGCCGAGCGGGTGGGGTCTGCTACCAGCGCGCCTCGGCAACGCCGTGGTGGACCTGCGCCACAACCAGGTCGAGGTGCGCGAGGGCATCTACCTCCACCGCAAGGGCGCCGCCCCGGCGACGGCCGCGACGTGCTGGTGGCCGGCACCCGCGACATCTTGCGCCCCGCGCCGTGGGAAAGCTGGACTCGAATTACTGCCCACGGCAATGTTAGACGGATCCGATCAGGCCGGACGTCCATCGATGAGATATGCGGTCCGGCCCGATCCGAGGGCGCTCCAGGCGGCCGCGAGCCGTGTACGAAGGGCTTCTTTCAATCGGCCTTCGGCCTGGTCGATGGGGAAGAACCTGGCGCTCAGGATCTCCGCGTCGTGCGGGCGCAAATCGTCCAGACCGGCGCCATGGTCGGCCACTACTGCTGCGAAGACGAATGCCAGGAGGTCGTCCCAGGGCCCATGGGGGCTCACCCAGTCCAGGCACAGCAGTTCCTGGATCGTGATGCTCAGCCCGAGCTCTTCTTGCAACTCCCGGATGGCGGCCTCGTGGGGCGGCTCGTTCGCCTCGGCCATGCCCCCTGGTAGATCCCATCCGGGCTTGTAGCTCGGCTGTACCAGGAGGACGCGGTTCTGGCTGTCTCGGATTAGGACGTCTGCGCTGACGCGTTTGCGGGCCTGCTTGGCATTTCCTTCGGCCAGCAGGGCGTTCCACGCCGTGGGGTCAGTCTTGTACAGAGGCTCGTCCGCCATCGTGGTTTGCCTCTCCGCGCCGCTGAATCGCCTGTCGTGCCCGCCTAGCGACGTACCGGTCCAGCAGAGGCAGCA
Source organism: Kineosporia corallincola (assembly GCF_018499875.1). Taxonomy (GTDB): domain Bacteria; phylum Actinomycetota; class Actinomycetes; order Actinomycetales; family Kineosporiaceae; genus Kineosporia; species Kineosporia corallincola. Next base: position 509,234 of record NZ_JAHBAY010000002.1, read on the forward strand.
CGCGGCCCACCGATCGGCTTCGCTGTTCGTAGGGTCGCATCAGAGCGCCCAGGGCGCGAATTTCGGTGGTGACGACGGCGGAGTCGAGAGTGCCGGCCTCGATGAGCATGTGCTCGCAGACGGCACATGCGTGATCAAGCTCCTTGCGGAGCATCAAGGTCTTGATCAAGGCTGCCTGCCCCAGGGCCCGGCTGCGCGTGCCCGGGGCCGGTCGGAGCAGGAGGACGGTCTGCGCTTCGGCTTGCGCCTGGACGACCGTACCGACGAGAAAGCAGCACCGGATGGCTTCAGCAGCAAGGGATCCATGGTCGAAGGGACTGATCCATGCCGATGTTGCCCCCTGCGGCGGGTCGTCCAAGCGTTCGCGTGCTGCCTCCAGCAGCGCATCAGCCTGGCCTCTCTGTCCGAGGGCGGCTCGCGCTCGGGCATGCATGGCCAACAGCCGTGCTTCCAGCGGCGGGTGAGGCTGTGATCGTTTCAAGAGGTTCAGGCCCTGCACGGCATGGACCAGGCCGTCTTCGGGATGTCCCTCGTAGGAGCCGAGAGGGACTGCCCCCAAGCCGGTCGGCTCGATCGTGATCTGCGGCGACAGACGGCTGCTGTTCGAGGGGCGCCCTCGGCCTACAAGCGCATCGAGCGGGTGGCCAAAGACCTGGTCACCCACGAGCTGGCCACGCCGGTCACCACCACGGTGCCGATCATCACCTACAAGACCCAGGACGCCGGTCGCCGGCGCCGATGCCCGGCGCCGGGATGCGCGGCTTCGTCGTCCACCCGTGGGCCCCCGGTGAGAGAATCACCCGCCGAAAAGGCTTGCCCGGCACTCGGATCTCCCTCCCCGAAGCTACCTCGGGGTAAGACCGGCGGGTCATGTATCCGGGGCCGGGTCCGGCCGCTCTCCCTCGCCGAACAGTCGATCGCGAGGGGGAACCAGGTGTCCACAGTCCTGCTCATCACCGGGTCGGCCGGGCCCACGGTGGATTACACGCTGCCGAAGGTGGCGGCGGTCGCGGACGTCGTGCTGCTGCCGCTGACCCCGCTGCCGGCCGGTCTGCGGTTGCCCGCCGGGGTCCGGGTGACCGGGGCGGACGAGACGGCCAGGATGCGCGGGCCGGGCCTCGTCGGCCGGCTCGTCGATCTGGCCCGGACCTACCGGGTGGACGGCATTCTCACGTTCTCCGAGTACAGCGTGGTGGCCGCGGCCCGGGCGGCCGGGCAGCTCGGGCTGCCGGGAGCGGGTCGCCATGCCGTGCTCGCCCGGGACAAACTGCTCATGCGGGAACGCTGGGCGCGGGCCGGGGTGCCGGTGCCGCGCTTTCGCGGGGTGGACGGGCCGGAGGAGATCGAGCAGGCGCTGGCCGACTTCGGTGAGCCGGTGCTGCTGAAGACGCGCCTGGGCTGCGGATCGCTGGGGCAGGTGGTGGTGCGGGACCCGGCCCAGGCCCGGGACGCCTGGGCGGCGGCCCGGGGCGCGGTCGCGGTGGCGGACGCCGACCTGGACGTGGACGCCTGCCGTGACCTGGAGATGACCGGGCTGATGGTGGAGACGCTGATTCCCGGCAGCACCCGGTCCTGGTACGGGAGCGAGGGTTACGGCGACTACCTGAGTGTGGAGGGGCTCGTGGTCGGGGGTGAGTGGCGGCCGGTGTGCATCACCGGGCGGCTGCCCACGATCGAGCCGTTCACCGAGCTGAGCAACCAGGCACCGTGCGCGCTGCCGGCCGATCGTCAGCGGATCGTGGAAGACGCGGCGCGCCGGGCCGTGGAGGCCCTCGGGCTGGAGACCTGCGGCACGCACACCGAGATGAAACTGCTGGACGGCCAGGAGGTCTGCCTGCTGGAGACGGCGGCCCGGCCGGGCGGCGCGGCGATCGCCCGGCAGGTGGAGGCGGTGTTCGGGGTGGACCTGGTGACGCAGCTGACCCACGCGGTGCTGGGCGAGCCGGTGGACCTGCCGGAGCGGATGCTGACGGCCGGCACAGTAACCAGCACCGGAACCAGCACCGGATCAGGCGTCGGGGCGGCTGCCTCGGTGGCGTTGCTGGCCACCGACTCGGCGGGCCGGCCGTGGGGCACCCGGCCGCCGTTCGAGCCGGCCCGGGTGGACTGGTCGCCGATGCTGTCGCCGGGCAGCCGGATCCGGGTGGTCTCCGGCATCACCCCGGGCACACCGATGCCGGCGTACGAATCGGCCGACGGGGTACGTAATTTCGCCGGCCTGGCGTTTCTGGAGGCGGACGACGCGGCGACGCTGCTGCGCGACACCTACGCCGTGCTGGACGGCCTGGAGCAGGCACTGGGCGCGGTGGCCGGGCAGGTCGACGAGTTCACGGCCGACAGGTTCGGCGCCGAGGGATTCAGCGCCGACGGGTTCCGGGTGGCCGACGAGGTGCCCTCGGCCGAGGAGACCGCCGAGCTGTTCGGCGCGGCGGGACTGAACGGGCCGCTGGACGACCTGCCCCGGCTGGAGCGGATGCTCAGCACCGCGCAGCAGGTGATCACGGCCCGGGCGCCGGGCGGTCAGCTGGTCGGGCTGGTGCGGGTGCTGACCGACTTCGGGTTCAACGCCTTCATCGCGGACCTGGCCGTGCGGCCCGGCTGGCAGCGCCGGGGCCTGGGCACCCGGCTGGTCAGCACGGCGGTGCGCGACCAGCCGGGGGTGAAGTTCGTGGTGCAGCCCGGGCACGACTCCGGGGCCTTCTGGCGGAAACTCGGCTTCGACCCGGCCCCGACCTGCGTGGTGCGTGGACGCCGTGGCTGAGGGCCTGCCCGCCTTCCGGCCCCTGGACGGCTGGTACGACCGGGCCGGGGTGCGGCACGACCCGCACCGCCGGGTGACGGAGCCGGATCCCGGGCCGGGGCAGGACTTCTTTCCCCGGCACCTGATGCCGCACACCACGCACCCGCTGGTCCAGGCGCTCGCCCCGCAGCGGGTGCGCGAGCTGGAGGCCCGCCACCTGTACCAGTACCTGAGCTTCACGGCGCATTTCGAGACGCGGGTGGTGAACCGGGCGGCCCTGCACATCGCCGAGGACGGGTCGGGGGTGCGGGTGGGCACCGCGGCCCGCGCCGACGCCCTGAAGATCTACACCGACGAGGGCTACCACGCGCTCTACAGCCTGGACCTGGTCGCCCAGCTGGAGGCCGCCACCCGGATCCCGGCGCTGCGTCACGACTTCCGGCCGTTCCTGGCCCGGCTCGACCTCGTCGGTGAGCAGGCCCTGCCGGGCCGGGCGGTGCTGGCGCAGCTGCTCCAGGTGGTGGTGTTCGAGACGCTGGTGACCTCGATCCTCAGCGCCGTGCCGGCCGATCCGCAGGTGCTCGGCGTGGTGCGGGAGACCGTGGCCGACCATGCCCGCGACGAGGGACGTCACCACGCCTACTTCTCCGCGTTCTTCCGTGAGCTGTGGGCCGGGCTCGGCCCGGCCGAGCGGGCGGCGGCCGCGCGCTGCCTGCCCGCTCTGGTGCGGCGCAGCCTGGAACCGGAGCTGACCGCGCACCGGGCCGCGCTGCTGGCCGCGGGCCTGACGGCGGCCCGGGTGCGCACCGTGCTGGCCGAGAGCTACCCGGCCGAGGGGACGGACGCCCGGATCGCCGCCGACGCCCGGCACACGGTGCGGTTGTTCCGCGACTGCGGGGTGCTCGAGCAGCCCGGCGCCCTGGACGCTTTCGCGAGCGCCGGGCTGGTGGGCGACCTGACCGACGACCTGGCCGACGACCTGGAGGGGGTTCGATGAGCGAGCGTCCGGTGCTGCTGCTGGTGGGCAGCGGGGAGCGCTGGTACCGGGAGTACCTGCTGGCCGGGGCCGCGGCCCGGCACGAGGTGTGGCTGCTGGAGAGCGGACCGGTCGGCTGGCAGCGTCCCTACCTGGCCGGTCATGACCGGGTCGACGTCACGGACCCGGCGGAGCTGCTGCGCGCCGCACGCCGTCTGCCCGCCGGGCGGCCGGCCGCCGGGGTGCTGTGCTGGGACGAGGCGCTGATCCACCCGGCGGCGATCCTGGCCGAGGCTCTGGGGCTGCCCGGCCCGGGGGCGGACGCGATCGGGCGCTGCCGCGACAAGGCCGCCACCCGGGAGTGCCTGTCCCGGGCCGGGGTTCCGCAGCCGGCCAGCACGGTGGTGGGGTCGCCGGGCGAGGCCCGGGCGGTGGCCGGGGCGATCGGGTACCCGGTGGTGCTGAAGCCGCGCGGGCTGGGTGCCAGTCAGGGGGTGCGGCGGGCGGACGGCCCGCACGACCTGGCCGGCGCCTACCGTGACGCCGCGACCGCCTTCCACCCGGGCGTCCCGGTGCACGAACGGGGTGTGCTGGTGGAGGAGTACCTGGACGGGCCGGAGGTGAGCGTCGACTCGGCGGTGACCGGGGGCGTCGTCACCCCATTGACCCTGGCCCGCAAGGAGATCGGGCTGGCCCCGTACTTCGAGGAGACCGGTCACCTGGTGCGGGCGGCCGATCCCCTGCTGCGCGACCCGGTGCTGCTCAGCATGCTGCGCAAGATCCACGCCGCCCTCGGGATCGGCAGCGGGATGACCCACGTGGAGCTGCGGCTGACCGCGTCCGGGCCCCGGGTGATCGAGGTGAACGGACGTCTTGGCGGCGACCTCATCCCCTTCCTCGGCCGGCTGGCGCACGGTGTCGACCACGGCCGGGTGGCCGCCGAGGTCGCTCTCGGCCTACCGCTCTCGACGGAGACGACGCCGGGACGGCCGCGAGGGCGCACGGCCGGTATCCGGTTCCGCTACCCGGAGCGGGACTGCCGGGTGCGTGAGGTGCTGCTGCCTGCGGTGCCGGGCGGGACGGTGGACGCCCGGGGGAACGGTGCGGTGGACGCCTCGGGAAACCGTGTGGGGGACGCCCTGGGAAACCGTGCGGTGGACGCTTCGGGGAACCGTGTGGTGGGCGGCCAGCCGGAGGGCGCGGCGCCGGTGGGCGGAGCGGATGGCGCAACGGGCGGGGCGAGTCGCTCAGCGGGCGGAGCGGTGGGCGCCGTGGTGCGCCTGGACGCCCTGGCCGAACCGGGTGAGGTGGTGCGGCTGCCGCCACGGCAGTACGCCACCCGGTACGCGGCGGTGGTCTGCGTGGCCGACGACGCGGATACCTGCGACCGGTTGCTGACCGAGGTCGCCGGTGGAATCGCGCTGGTGGCGGACGTTCTCGAGGATGAGCCGATGCCGGCGACGGTTTCAGCGGGTGTCTCGGGGGCGGACGTCCGGGGGAGGACGCCGGTGGAGGCGCCCGGTTCCCGGCTCGCCTCGGGGGCGACGCGGGTGGACGCGGCGGTGTCCCTGCCGGGCCCGGGGGTGGCACCGTGAACGGGGTGCGGGCGGCGGTGACGGCCCTGCCCGCCCACTGCCGTCTGCTGGTGGTGGGGGTGGCGATCAACCGGCTGGCGTCGTTCGTTGAGTTGTTCGCGGTGCTGTGGCTGGTCGGCAGAGGCGACTCGGCGGCCGCGGCCGGGCTGGCGCTCACCGCCTTCGGCGCCGGGACGGTGGCGGGGGTCATGCTCGGCGGCGTCCTGACCGAGAGGCTCGGGAACCGCTGGTGCATCGCTCTTTCCATGCTGACGACCGGCGCCGGCACGGCCGCGCTGCCGTTCGCGCCGGACCTCGTCCTGCCCGGCCTGCCCGGGCTTTCGGCGGTGATCGGGCTGTGCGGCCTGCTGGGGGCGACGACGCAGCTGTTCCGGCCCGCCGCGATCGCGGCGCTGGCGGCCGCCGCTCCCGCCCGCGACCTGGTGCTGGTGACGGCGGGCTACCGGTTCGGGCTCAACGTCGGGGCCATGCTCACCCCCCTGCTCGGCACCGTCCTGGCCGCCTGGAGCTGGACCGCCCTGTTCCTCGTGGACGCCGCGGCGTCACTGGTCTTCGGCGCCATCGTTCTGGTGACGATGCCCGCGGACCGGCTCCGCTCCCCCACCCCCGTGGCCGGTGACCCCGCGACCCCGCCCGGCGGGCCCGCGTCCCCCGTCGGTGACCCGGCCCGCGCGCTCGGCGACCCGACAGCGTCACCCCGCACCACGGCGTCCCCCGTCGGCAACCTGACCCACGCCCACGGCGACCCGGGGCCCGTGGCCGGCACAGCGGCGTCCCTCGTTGGCGACCCGCCCCACGCCCACGGCGACCCGGCGGCGTCACCCCGCACCACGGCGTCCCCCGTCGGCGACCCGACCCGCGCCCACGGCGACCCGGGGCCGGTCGCCGGCGTAGTGGCGTCCCCGGTTGGTGACCTGAGCGACCTCGCCGGACGGGTTGCGCGGCAGGCGCCGGTGGCGAGACCTTCGCGGGACCGGGCTTTTCGACGCGTGGCGCTCGGGTTGCTGCTGATCGCGGCGGTGGAGGTGCAGTACGTGGCCACCCTGCCGCTGGAGGTGCGGCGGCAGGACCTGCCCGACCAGGTGTACGCGCTGCTGGTGGCCCTGAACGGGCTGCTGGTGATCGCCGTCGAGCCCGCCCTCACCAGCAGACTGCGGGACTGGACGCCGCGGCGCTCGCTGATCGTGGGGATCGTGCTGATCGGTGCGGGTATCGCGGCGTACGGTCTTCCGGGGGGTGTGGCCGTGCTGTTCCTGGCCACCCTGATCTGGACCGCCGGGGAGATGATCGGCGCCCCGGCGGCCGGGGCCTACCCGGCGCTGGTGGCCCCGCCGTCGGCCCAGGCCCGCTACCTGGCGCTGGCGGGTGGGGCGCAGGGGGCGGGGGCCGCGATCGGGCCGGTGCTCGGGGTCGCGGTCTGGACGCTGGCACCCGCCGCCTGCTGGATCGCGTGCGTGGTGACGGGGGTGGTCGCGGCCGGGCTGATCGGGTCGGGGGCGCGGGATGTGGTGACGGCGTGAACGGCACACCGATGGCACACCCTTGGCACACCGGTGTCACGCCCTGCTGGGTATGAGATCACTTCTCCCCCGCCGCGGGCGGCGGACGGGCAGACCGCTCGTCCTGTTCCTGCTGCTGGTCACGCTCGGCCTGGTGCTGCCGACCGCGACCGCCTCCACCAGCGCCGCCGCGGCGGCGCTCATCGATCCGGGCCAGGTCACGGCCAATTATCAGAACTTCAAGGGCCCGCCGATTCCCGGCTGGAGCGGGCCGGTTTCGGGGACGACAGCATGCCCGGCCGGTCAGCGGATGACCGGGATCGGAGCCGGCGGGTACGTCAGGAGCCTGACCCCGACGGCCACCTTCTCCGGGGCCAGGATGACGGGCCAGGTCGCGTCACCGCTCGACCTCGTGCAGGTGGTCACCCTGTGCGCCCCGAGCGGCCAGTTCGGCGACGTCAAAACGCTGGATGTGCGCGACCACCGGACCGAGGACAAGAGCTCCCAGTACATCCAGACCACGGGACGCTGCCCGGACGGGTACTTCGCGTTCGGCGGCGGGGCGGCTTTCGAGGACAGCTCCGGCACCGTCAGACCGGCGGACTGGGTCGTCGGCAACGGGCCCAGCGTCGACGGATCGAGCTGGCAGTTCACCGCGATGGTGCCGGAATTCGGCCTGACCCTGCGCCTGCGCACCCAGTGTGCGCCCCGCACCGGCAAGGAACTGCTGGTCCAGGAGTTCACCGACGAGGTCACCGGCGCCTGGAAGAACGTGTCCTCCTACGCCCACTGCCCAGCCGGGTACACGCCGATCGCCGGCGGTTTCAGCGTCGCCGACAAATACGGGCAGCAGAGCCTTCCCACGCCCGGTTTCCTCATCGCCGGCAACCTGCGCTGGTCGACCGGCGGCCCGCTCACCGTCGACAACGGGCTCAGGTCCTGGTATTCGAGCGTGCAAATCGCACCCGAGCACCGGCTGATGGTCCGGGCCCAGTGCCTCAGCGCCTGACCAGACCTGGCCCGTCCCCCTCGGCCCCGTGACCGAGGGGGACGGACCCGGTCAGCCGGCCGCCGGGGTGCAGGCCTCCCCCGCGTCACCGGTGCTGATCAGCTCGGTCCGGCCGTCGGCCAGGTTGCGCAGGTAGACGTTGGCCGGCCCCTGCGCGGTCTCGGAGGCGTCGAGATCGGTGGCGCCGGAGTAGAACACGGCCCACGCCCCGTTCGGGGTCAGAGCTCCCGGCCGGCCACCGCCTGAGGTCAGGGCACCCGGGCCAGCCACTGCGGGTCGCGGTACTTGCTGTCGGCCAGTTCCCGCGCCTGCGCCAGGGTGGCGTCGTCCGCCTCGACCGGGGTGAGGCCGTAGCTGTCGCGGAAGTGGCCGAGCATCGCCTCGATCACCTTCTCGCGGGGCAGGCCGGTCTGGCTGCGGATCGGGTCGACGCGCTTGACGGCGCTCTTGACGCCCTTGTCGGACAGCTTCTCGCGGCCGATCCGGATGATGTCGAGCATCTTCTGCGCGTCGATGTCGTACGACATGGTGACGTGGTGCAGCACCGCGCCGGAGGCCAGGCGCTTCTGCGCGGCGCCGCCGATCTTGCCCGCCGGGGAGGCGATGTCGTTGAGCGGCACGTAGGAGGCGTCCACGCCGAGCTCGCGCAGGGCGCGGATCACCCAGGCGTCGAGGAAGGCGTAGGACTCGGCGAAGCTCATGCCCTCGACCAGGGTGGCCGGCACGTACAGCGAGTAGGTGATCGTGTTGCCGGGCTCGACGAACATCGCACCGCCGCCGGAGATCCGGCGTACCACGGTGGCTTCGTGGCGGGCGGCGGCCTCGAGGTCGATCTCGTTCGAGAGAGACTGGAACGAGCCGATGATCACCGAGTTCGAGGCCCACTCCCATACCCGCAGGGTGGGCGGGCGCCGCCCCTCGCCGACCTGCCGGGCGACCACCTCGTCCAGCGCCATCTGCATGTGCGGGTGCTGCTCGCCGGTGGCCAGCAGCTCGAACCGGTGGTCGTGCCAGGCGCTGGAACGGCCCAGGGCCCGCAGTACGGCCAGGCCGACCGAGCGGGGGTCGAAGCCGACCATGACGGCGTCCTGGCGTGCGGTCTCCACGGCCTGCACGAGCGTGGCCAGGGTGGCGTCGGCGGGCAGGCCCTCCAGGGCCTGGGAGATCCGGCCGAGGGCCTCGTCGGGTTCGAGGAAGAAGTCGCCGGAGAGCACGACGCCGGCCAGCAGGCCGTCGCGGATCTTGAGGTCGGCGACCACGAGCTTGCCGCCGGGCACCTTGTACTCGCCGTGCTTGCGGTCCTCGGGCGAGGAGGACGGCGGGCTGGACGGGGTTGCAGAAGTCACGCCCGGTCCAACGGGCCGGTGGCGCCGATCATGCCCGCGCGGATGGGGTTCGGTGCGAGGTCACAGCGGGTCGCTCGGTTCGTCCGGATTCCGCCCGGCCACGGGCCATCTTTATAGACATTGACTAGTTTATAGGCACTGCCTAGTCTGGCGGCCGGCGCGTGGCACTCGCGCCCCGCGTGAACAACCCCATCGAACGGCGGATGCACCCCCATGACCGAGCAGAAGACGTTCCTGGTGTTCGGCGCCACCGGCCAGACCGGCCGGCACTTCACCGCGCTCGCCCTGGAGCAGGAGCACCGGGTCCGGGTCGTGGCCCGGAACCCGGCCAGGGTGACCACTTCTCACCCGAACCTGGAGGTTCACCAGGGCGCCGTCCCCGGTCTGGCGAACCTGGACGGCCTGCTGGAAGACGTCGACTTCGTCGTCTGCATGCTGGGCGACGCGCGGGCGCAGAAGCGCGAGAAGGTGAACACGGCGTTCGTGCGGGAGCTGGTCCCGGCCATGCGCCGGACCGGCGTCAGCCGGTTCCTCTACCAGGCCGGTGGCCTGAGCAAGGCCCCCGGGCGCGAACTGCCGCTGTTCCTCAGGGTGATCAGAAGCACCGTGGCCCGCTCGCACATCGGGCAGCACCAGGACAACGAGGCCGTCATGGAGTATCTGACGCAGGAGGCCGGCGACATCGAATGGATGGTGCCCCGGGCGGGGATCGGCTCGGACGGTCCTTCCCGGGGCATCCTGGAGAGGTCCGCCACGGCCATCAGCATCGGCACCTTCCGCGATGTCGCCGCCTACAACCTGCGCACCGTGACCGACCCCTCGGCCGTGCACACCACCGACCAGAGCGTGTACCGGAAAGGCTGACAGGACAGACGCCTTCGGCTGCTGTCGCGATCAGTCCGATGTGTCCCGCCGCAGCCGTTTCACGGTGCCGCGCGGCTTGTCCTGGGCGATGCGCCGCTCCTGCAACCTCGAGGAGATGGTCCACCTTGCCCGCGGCCGAGCATGCCGGCGCCCGGGGCGAGTACGGTGCCGTGCTGCGCACCGCTCGGGTGGCCGCCGGGCTGACCCTCCAAGAAGCTGCCGCCCTCGCCGGGGTCTCCGCCTCCACGCTCAGCCGGATGGAGACCAACCCCCGCCGTCACTGGGACGTCGGTGAACTTCGCCGCCTGAGCCGACTGTTCGCCATCCCCCCGCACTTGTTCGGTCTGGCAGCACTCGCCGACACCCTTATCACCACTACCCTCGGTCCAGGTGCCGACGAAGAGGGGGACGGACCTATGCGCCGACGCGAGATGCTCACCACCACCGCGGCCGCGATCGCCGGCCTGGCTCCCTCCCCCCCCCAGCCTCAGCAGCCCGCCCCGGGCATGGCCACCAGCATCGAAGACGTCCTGCTCGGCCGCTTCAGCGTCCCGGCGATCAGCGATCAGCAGCTCGCCGCACAGTTGGCCGCCGCCCGTGCCGACTTCCACCAGACCCATTACCACCAGCTCGCCCGTCGCCTGCCTCGTCTGCTGGCTCAGGCCACCGCCGCGCGTGACGCAGCACCGCTGGAGCGGATGCCCTCAGCCCACGGGCGCCTGGCCCAGGCCTACAGCCTGAGCACCCAGCTGCTGATCAAACTGCATGACAACGGCATGGCCTGGGCCACCGCCGACCGGGCCGTGCAGAACGCCGCCCTCAGCCACGAGCCGACGATCCTGGCCGAAGCACGCCGGATGGCGGCCACCGCGATGCGCCGCAGCGCGCACCCCACCGGCGCCCAACGTCTCATGCTCGACGCCGCCCACGACCTGCGAGTCAGCACCGGTCTCACCCAGACCGCCCCCAGCCTCCTGTACGGGCAGATCCTGGCCGCCGCCTCCTACACCGCAGCCCTCCGTGAAGACCGCGACAACGCCTGGGGCCTGCTGAACGAGGCTGACACCGCCATCTGCCACGCCACCAGAACCAGACCGGCCGGGCCGCCCCCGACCAGTAGCCACCTGGATCTGGCCGTCTACAAGATCAGCATCTCCCGTGTCCTGGGGGACTACGGCACCGCGCTCGACCACGCCCGCCGTATCGATCCCTCCCGCATCACCTCTCCCGAACGCCGCGCCCGATACTGGGAAGACACCGCCCTGTCCCTGCACGGCCGCGGACGACCAGAAGCAGCCTTCGCCGCACTCCAAGCCGCAGAACACGACACCCCCCAAGAAGTCCGCCTACGCCCCTGGGCCCAACGACTCACCACCGATCTACTCACCCGCAACAACCACTCCCTGCCCGGCCTCAGGGACTTCGCCACCCGCATCGGCGCGCACTGACCACCCCGCCTCGCCACGTCCCCTTCGGCGCCACCGATGTCGGCCTCGTGTCCGCTCCGGACCCGGTCACGATGAGTACGTCCCGCGTGCCGAGATTCGGCGGCTGCTACGGACATTGCCGCCCTCAGTTCGATCGCCCAGGCTCTGGGTCACCCCGCCCTCGACACCATGATCTGCCACGGAATCACCGAACTGGTCGGTCAGCGTGGAGCTGACCTGGTCCGATGATTGCTGTCAAACGCCCCCGCTCATCGACCGCAGTACAACTCAGTCCGAGGTGTCCCGCCGCAGCCGTTTCACGGTGCCGCGCCGCTTCTTCTGGGCGATGCGCCGCTCCTGCGACCCCCGGGTGGCCCGGGTCGCGCGGCGGGCCCGGGGCGGCGGGGCGAGCGCGCCGGCCACGATCGCGGCCAGCCGCTGCTCCGCCGTCTCCCGGTTCTGCGCCTGTGAGCGCTGCTCGGAGGACACGACCTGGAGCACCCCGTCGGTCAGGCGGGGGCCCAGGCGTTCCAGCACCCGCTCCCGCTGGGCGGGGGTGAGGGCGGTGCTGGTGGGCACGTGCCAGCGCACCTGCACCCGGCTGTCGGTGGTGTTGACGCCCTGACCGCCCGGGCCGGAGGAGCGGGAGAAGCGCCGGCTCAGCTCGGCCTCGGGGATGGTCACGGTCTGGTTCACCTTCAGGGGCCCGGGCATGAGCCCATTGTCCGGGTGGAGCCGGGTGCCGGCGCGCGCGGGCTCAGCGCACCTGCTCGGCGGTGAACTGGAGGCGCGGCGTGGCGTAGAACTCCTGGGCCTGCACCAGCTGGAGCTCCCGCTCGCCGGAGCGGTAGGTGGTCTCGATCAGGTCGAACACGCTGGAGGCCGTGCGCTCCAGGGCCACGGAGGCCTTGCCGCTCTCCCGGTAGTGCGCGGCGAACAGGGCCGCGGTGACGTCGCCCGAGCCGTTGGCCTTGAACGGCAGGTGCGGGGTGCGCACGATCCAGGCACCGGCGTCGTCGGCGGCCAGCATCTCGATCGTGCCCTCCGGCCGGTCGGGCCGCTCGACGCTGGTGACCAGCACGGCGGAGGGTCCCATGGCGCGGGCCAGGTCGGCCGAGGCCAGGGTGGACTCGAGGGTCGAGGGCTCGGTGCCGGTGAGGAAGCCCAGCTCGAACTGGTTGGGGGTGATCAGGTCGGCCACCGGCACCACCCGGTCGCGCAGCAGCACCGGGATCTCGGGGGCCACGAAGCAGCCGGACTTCGCGTTGCCCATCACCGGGTCGCAGGCGTAGAAGGCCGAGGGGTTGGCGGCCTTGACCCGGCGCACGGCGTCGATGATCACGTCACCGATGCCGACGCCGCCCTGGTAGCCGGACAGCACGATGTCGATCTGCGGGAACACCCCGCGCTCCTCGACGCCGAGCAGGACCTCGGCGACATCGGCCGGCGGGATGAGCGGGCCACGCCAGGCGCCGTACCCGGTGTGGTTGGAGAAGTTCACGGTGTGGACGGGGACGACCTCGACACCGATGCGCTGCAAGGGGAACACCGCGGCCGAGTTCCCGACGTGCCCGTGGGCGACGGCTGACTGGATGGACAGAACCTTCATCCGTGCACCATAGAAGCTCGGCACCGGCAGGTCATCAGCGGCTCCGGTGTGCCGGGGCCGGACACCCGGGCGGACCGGTCAGCCGCTCCGGTGCCGCAGCGCCCGGCCGGGCACGGCCTCGGTGCGCTCGCCGTCGTCGATCACCGGCACCCCGGCGACGAGCACGAACGGGATGCCCAACGGTGGACGACGCGGCTCGGCGAACGTGGCGCCGGCCGCGATCGTGTCCGGGTCGAACAGCACCAGGTCGGCCACGACCCCCTCGCGCACCACCCCGCGGTCGCTCAGGCCCAGGCGCCGGGCGGGGCGGGAGGTCAGGTGCGCGATGCACTCCTCCAGGCCGAGAACCCCCTCCTCGCGCACGTAGTGGCCGAGGTAGTGCGGGAAGGTGCCCCAGGCCCGGGGGTGCGGTTTGGCGCCGACCAGCAGGCCGTCGCTGCCGCCGCAGTGGCGGGGGTGGGTCATGACGGCGCGCACGTTCTGCTCGTGGCCGACGTGCTGGAGGACGGTGGTGCCGAGCCGGTCGCGGCGCAGGACATCGGTGAACACGTCGAACGCCTCCCGCCCGGTGTCGGCGGCGATGCCCGCGATGGTGCGCCCGGTCAGGGCGGACAGCTCGCCGTGGCGGACCCCGGAGATCTCCAGGGTGTCCCACTCGGCGGCCACGCCGTGGCATCCGTCGGATCCTTCCACCTCCACCGTGTGGCGGATGCGGGCGAGGGTGGCCGGGTCGCTCAGGCGCTCCAGGGTGGCGGCCGGGCCGCCGGCCGCGGCCCAGCTGGGCAGCACGGCGGCGAGGGTGGTCGACCCCGGCAGGTACGGGTAGGTGTCGAGAGTGACGTCGAGGCCGTCCGCCAGCGCGTCGTCCACCATTGAGAGCAAGTGCCCGGCGCGCCCGGCGTTGACGGCGAAGTTCATCGTGGCGTGGGTCAGGTGCAGGGCCGCGCCGGAGCGGCGGGCCACCTCGATCACCTCGGCATACGCCTCCAGGGCCCCCTTGCCGTAGGAACGCTGGTGCGGTGCGTAGAACCCGCCGTGGGCGGCGACCACCTCGCACAGCGCGACGAGTTCGTCGGTGCCGGCGTACATTCCGGGCACGTAGGTGAGCCCGCTGGACATGCCGAACGCGCCCTCGCGCATCCCGGCGCCGACCAGGGCGCGCATGTGATCCAGCTCGGCGGCGGTGGCGGGGCGGTCGTCGGTGCCGACCGCGAGCATGCGCACCGTGCCCTGCGGCACCAGGTAGGCCACGTTGACGGCGGCCCCGGCGTCGACCCGGTCGAGGTACTCCCCCACGGTGCGCCACGGCCAGTCCAGCCCGGAGGGGACGCCGTTCCAGCCGGCCAGCTGCTCGCGCAGCACGTCGAGGGCGGTTTCGTCGGCGGGGGCGTAGCTCAGGCCGTCCTGGCCGAGCACCTCGGTGGTGACGCCCTGGCTGGTCTTGGCCAGGTGCTGCGGGTCGGTGAGCACGGCCAGGTCGGAGTGCGCGTGCATGTCGATGAACCCGGGGGCCAGCACCAGCCCGCCGGCGTCGAGTTGCCTTGCGCCGGTAGTGGTTCCGACGTCACCGAGCGCGGCGACGCGCCCGCCGGCGACGAGCACGTCGGCGCGCCGGGCTGGTGCCCCCGTGCCGTCGGCGACGAGGGCGCCCCGGATCAGCAGGTCGTCAGCCGAGGACGGCGAGGGCATCGATCTCCACCAGCATCTCCGCGCGCGGCAGGCCGGTCATGACGGTGGTGCGGGCGGGCAGCACGCCGGAGGCGCAGTGCTCGGTGACGTACTCACCGTACGCCTCGTTCATCGCGGCGAAGTCGTCGCGCGTGGTCAGGTAGACGCGCAGCATGACGACGTCGTCGAAGGTCGCGCCGCCGGCGGTGAGGATGGCGTGCACGTTGCGCAGGGTGCGCAGGGTCTGCGCCTTCACGTCGCCGGGGTGCAGGTACTCGTTCGTGTCCGGGTCGACCGGGCCCTGCCCGGAGACCTGGAGCACCGGGCCCTTGCGCACGCCCTGGGAGAAGGTGTGCGCGGGGGCGGGGGCGTCCGTGGTGGTGACGGCGGTGCGGGTGCTCATGCTGGTGGGGCTCCTCGGAAAACGCTGGGGTTGACGTGATCATGCACGATCTGAGCGGCCGTGCCCAGGGCACGGGGCGGGTCTCACACCATGGAGGTGGGCCGTACCAGCTGCTCGATGCCGCGTGCGGCCAGGGCGGCCGGGTCGGCGGCGGTGGTGCTGGTGACCACGGCCGGGAAGTGCCCGGCGGCGCGCAGGTCGTACCAGGCCTCCACCACGGCACCGCCGGGGGCCAGGGCGGCGCGCGAGCGCGGCACGTCGTGCTCGTCGACCTCGACGACGACGGCCCGGGTGCGGGCGGGCACGGCCGGCGGGGTGGCCCGGGCCTGGGCGACGGCCTCGGCGAACGCCCGGCCGAGCGGCTTGACCCGGTTGTCCACGTCGAGCAGGCCCAGGGAGTACTCCAGGTCTTTGTAGTCGCCCAGGTCGCGGCTGACGTCGTGGGAGCACCACCAGGTGATGCCGTACAGGTTCTGGGTGGTGAGCACGGAATCGACGGTGCGGCGGCAGAACTCGGGCATCTGTTCCGGTTGCAGGTTGAGCGCCGGGGCCCCGACCTCCTGCACCCAGACCGGCCGGGCGGGGTCGGTGGCGAAGGCCCGCGACAGCTCGGCCATCCACTCGGCGTGCCGCACCGCCTGGTCCGACAGCCCGCCGTAGCGCTGGCCGGTGCCGTTGAAGATCCAGGAGTGGACGGTGGTCACGTCGCCCAGGCGGGTGGCGTGGGTGGGCAGGAACGGGTGCCCGTCGCGGTACCAGAGGTGGTCGTTCTCGCTGTGGGTGATCACGTGGGCCGGGTCGGGGTCCTGGGCGCCGGCCAGCAGGCTGCGCAGCCAGTGCCCGATCTGCTCGCTGTCGGCGGGCATCGCGGCCGGGTTCGGCGGCTGGAACTGGTTCACCTCGTTGCCCAGTGTCAGGCCGGTGAAGTTCGGTGCGTCGCGCAGGGTTTCGTAGACGGCGCCGACCAGGGCGGCCTGGGCGCGCACGGCCGGCTCGTCGGTGAACATGTTGCCCGCGTGCCAGTTGACCAGCCAGGCCGGCACGAAGTCGAACCCCGACATGTGGCCCTGGATCACGTCGACCGACGCGTCCAGCCCGAACTCCGCGGCCAGGTCGACCACCAGCCGCACGTCGTCGAGGGCGCGGCGCCGGATCAGGGTGCGGTTGGGCTGGAGCACCGGCCACAGCGGGAACAGCCGCACGTGGTCCAGGCCCAGGGCGGCGATCGCCGCGAAGTCCCGCCGGACGACGTCCGCCTCGACGGCCGTCCACTGGAACATCCAGTCCTGGCTGGGGACGTAGTTGACGCCGAAACGCGGTGTCACGGGGCTCCTTCGAAAGAGGGGACGCTGGAACGGGGGGACGTGTGGGCCGGGTCGGTCAGGCGGGTGCGGGCCCGGTGGACTCGCGCACGACCAGCCGCCGGCCGGGAACCACCACCGAGGAGGGCTTCTCGCCGTGCACCATGCGGCGCAGCAGGTCGACCGCGGTGCGGGCGCTGTCTTCCACCGGCGCGGACAGCGCGGTGAGCCGGGGCCGCACCAGCTCGCTGACCCAGGAGTCCTCCCAGGACAGCACCGACAGGTCGGCCGGCACCCGCACCCCCAGCTCGGGGGCGTGCGCGATGACCCGGGTGGCCAGGGCCTCGCTGTCGAGCACCAGGGCACTGACGTCGCCGCGCGCGGCCAGCAGGCCGGCCACCGGATCGGCCGCGTCCTCGTTCCAGGCCAGTGACCGCACGGTGAGGTCGCGCTGCCGGGCGGCGGCGGTGAGAGCCCGGTCGCGCCGCCGGCTGTGGGCCAGGCCGGGCGAGGAGGTGACCCGGGCGATGCGCCGGTGCCCGAGCCCGGCCAGGTGGGCGAGCACCTCCTCCAGCCCGGCGCCGTCGTCGAGCGTGACCCCCGGCACCGCGGACGCGGCCGGGGTCGGGCCGAGCGCCACGGCGGTGGCGGACAGGCTGCGCAGCAACGGGATCCGCGGGTCCTTGGTGCGCAGGTCGACCAGCAGAAACCCGTCCACCCGCTGCTCGGTCCACCACTGCCGGTAGACCTGCTCCTCGTCCTGCGGCTCCACCACCGTGAGCGACAGCGACCAGCCCAGCTCGCCGAGCGGACCGGTGAGCCCGGCGATCAGCCGGATGAAGAACGGGTCGCGCCGGAACGTCTCGGGCGACTGGGTGACCACCAGGCCGATGCTGTTGCCCACCGCTCCCCCGGCCGGGCCGCCCAGCGACCGGGACACCCGCCGGCTGGCCACGTTGGGCCGCCAGTTCAGCGCGTCGGCGGCGTCGCGGATGCGCTGCGCGGTCTCCGGGGAGATGTTGGTGCGGCCGTTGAACACGTGCGAGACCGCCGACACCGACACCCCCGCGGCCTGTGCGACGGCGGCGATGGTGGGTCGCCGGGTGCCCGGGCTGCTGCCCATCTCGACCTGCCCTCCCGTGTTTTGATCAGGTTACCGATCGGCGCCGCACCCTTGACGCGGTACAGCAGTACACCGGTATACCTTACGGCAGACACCTAGTACACCGCTATATCCGTTATCCAGGTCTGTCGTTCCCAGAGTCGGGAGGATCCGATGAGCGAGCTCCTCAGCAGGCGCAGCCTGCTGACCGCGGGCGGGGCCGCCGCAGCCCTCATGTCGTTGTCCGGATGTGGTGCGGTGCAGGCCCTCCGGCCCGCCGCGGGCGGCAAGAACACGCTGGTCGTGCACTCGCAGTTCAACGGCGCCGTGGCCGGGGCCGACGTGTTCCGGGCCGTGGTCGAGCAGTACCGCACCAGCACCGGGCGGCAGGTGGCCACCCTTAGCAACGGCAGCGACCTGCCGATCGTGTTCGAGACCTCCGTGCTGGCCGGCAAGGAGGCCGACATCACGATCGTCAACATGGTCGGCAAGACGCTGGCCTGGACCGCCGAGGACGCGACGATCCCGGTCGAGAACCTGCTAGCAGAATGGGGTCTCGCCGACCGCATCGAGCCCGGCGCGATCCAGGAGTGGACCACCGGCGACGGTCATCTGCGGGCGTTCCCCTACACCCGCACCAACTGGCCGGTGGCCTTCAACACCCGGCTGCTCGAACAGGCCGGCGTCGAGGTGCCGCTCACCTCGCAGGACCTGATCGAGGCCGCGGACGCGTTGCGCGGCAAGGGCATCGGGCCGGTCACCATCGGCGGCGGCGACTGGAGCGGCCAGAAGCTGTTCATCCAGATCATCCAGTCGTTCCTGACCGCCGACGAGGCCGAGCGGGTGTTCGCCACCGGGGTCTTCAGCGAGTCCCCCGGAGCCCTGGCCGGCATCCAGCACTTCGCCGACCTCCGCGACGCCGGCGTTTTCGTGGACAGTGCGCAGGGTTTCACCTCGGACTCGATGCTGACCCAGTACAACACCGGGCAGGCGGCGATCATGTCGTCGATGTCCTCGGCCCTGGCCAAGGTGCCCGCCGAGCGGGCCGCCGAGACCACGATCGGCGGCTGGCCGGTGCCGCCCGGCGCGGTCTCCACCAAACCCACCGTGATCCAGAGCTTCAACGGCATGGGCGTGTGGATCAGCGAGAACGGCGCCGGGAAGCTGGATCTGGTCGAGCCGTTCGTGCGGTGGCTGTTCAGCGACGAGGTGGTGTCGCAGTTCATCACCCGGTCGGGCCGCGACATGAGCGCCGTCACCGACGTCACCAGCACCGACTTCCCGCTCGTGGCCCAGGCCCAGGCGCTGGCCGCCGGCGACACCGTCGACCCGGTGATCCTGCCCGACCTGCTCATCCCCGAGGCGGTCTTCGAGCCCCTGACCCAGGCGACCGCCCAGGCCTTCGGCCCCGGGACCGGCCCGGACCAGATCGTGGACGTGCTCGAAGCCTCGTACAAGAACGCCTGAGAAAGCAGGGATCCCCGATGAGCGTCCCCGTCGGCAGTCAGGTCGAGAACCCGCGCCCGGCATCACCTTCCCCCGTCCCCCAGCGCCCCGCCCCCCGCAACGACCCGGCGGCCTGGCGGCAGAAGTTCCCCGGCCTGGCCCTGCCCGGGCTGGTCTGGTACGCGATCTTCACCGTCGGCCCGGTCGTGGCCATGTTCGTCATCGCGTTCCTGCGCTGGCCCGGCATGCTCGTCGACCCGGGCTTCGCCGGGTTCGGCAACTTCCGCGACGTGTTCGCCGACCCGGTGTTCTGGGACGCGCTGCGCAACAGCGCGGTCCAGATCGCCGTCGGCCTGCCGGTGATGATCGTGCTGGCGTTCCTGCTGGCGTTCTACGTCGTCCGTAAACCCCGTGGCCACCAGGTGCTGCGTTTCATGCTGTTCGTGCCGGCGCTGATCTCGGCCCCGGCCACCGCGCTGATGTTCTACTCGCTGCTGAACCCCGACGGCCTGGTCAACGGGGTGCTGGAGACCCTGGGCATGAGCGGCCGGGCCTGGCTGGCCGACGAGGCCACCGCCCTGCCCTCGCTCATCGTCATCGACCTGTGGGCGGGCATCGGGTACTCCGCGGTGCTGCTGGCCTCCCGGCTGGACTCGGTGGACGAGGAGGTGGTGCAGGCGGCGATGATCGACGGCGCCGGCAACGGCCGCCTGGCCTGGGGCATCTACTGGCCCATCGCCCGCGACTTCATCGGCGTGGTGGCCATGCTCCAGTTCCTGTCCATCCTGTTCAGCTCCGCGCAGAACGTGCTGCTGCTGACCAAGGGCGGGCCCGGCACCTCCACCACCACGCTGTCGTACCTGATCTACCAGAAGGCCTTCGTGGACGCCGATCTCGGCTACAGCCAGGCCGTGGGCATCGTGCTGTTCGTGCTCGGCCTGGCCGGGATGTTCGCCATCCGCCGCCTGCTGCGCCCCACCCACTAGAAGGAGACCGCCGTGAGATTCCCCCGTATCAGCGGGATCCTGGCCTGGGGCTACGCCCTCCTGCTGGTGATCCCCTTCTACTACCTGGTGATCTCGTCGTTCAAGCAGAACGACGACATCTTCACCCACCCGCTGAACCTGCCCAGCACCTGGGACCCCGGCAACTACGGCGAGGCGATCGGCAGCGCCGACCTGGTGCCGGCGGTGGCGAACTCGGTCATCGTCACCGGGCTGGCCCTGCTGCTGACCCTGCTGCTGGCCGTGCCCGCGGCCTTCGCCCTGTCCCGCTCCACCGGGCGGGCCGGGCGCGTCGTCGAGGCCACGTTCTCGCTCGGGTTCCTGATCCCCACCTTCGCGGCGCTGTTCCCGACGTTCCTGCTGGCCGCCTTCACCGGGCTGTTCCACACCCGCACGTTCCTGGTGTTCCTGCTGCCCGCCACCGCGATGCCCCTGGCGGTGGTCATCCTCACCCAGTTCATGCGCACCATCCCCCGCGAGCTGGAGGAGGCCGCGTCGATGGACGGTGCCTCCACCCTGACCATCCTGCGGCACGTGCACCTGCCGATCTGCGTGCCGGGCATCGCGACCGTCGTGCTGCTGTGCTTCCTGTCGTTCTGGAACGAGTACCTGTACTCGCTGATCATCATCGGCCCGGACCCGGCCCAGCGCACCATCCAGGTGGCCCTGCCCACCCTCCAGCTGACCACCGGCACCGACTACGGCGTCCTGATGGCCGGCACGGTGTTCACCCTGATCCCGGTGTTCGCCGTGTACGCCCTCACCCAGCGCCAGATGCAGCGCGCCCTGGTCTCCGGGGCGGTGAAGGGATGAGGCAGCTCCTGGACCGGCTCACCCTGCGCGAGAAGATCGGCCAGCTCAACCAGCGTCTGCCCGGCTGGGACGCCTTGCGCGTCAACGGTTCCCGACTGGAGGTCACCGACGCGCTGAGGCGGGAGGTGGACCGGTTCGGCGGGATCGGGTCGCTGTACGGGCTCCAGCGCGCCGACCCCTGGTCCGGCCGGCACTGGGGCAACGGCATCCCGCCGGAACGCTCGGCCGAGGCCGCCGCGCTGGTGCAGGCGTACGTCGTGGGGCATTCCTCCTCCGGCCTGCCGACGCTGTTCGTGGAGGAGGCCCCGCACGGTCTCCAGGGCCTGGGTGGGCAGGTGCTGCCGGTGAACCTGGCGGTCGGGGCGACCTGGGACGACGACCTGGTGGCCGAGCTCGCCGCCCTGGTCGCGGCGCAGCTGCGCGGGCGGGGCATCCACGTGGCCCTGCTGTCCGGGCTGGACCTGCTGCGTGACCCGCGCTGGGGCCGGGCCGAGGAATGCTTCTCCGAAGACCCCTATCTGGCAGCGCGTCTCGCGGCCGCCACGGTGACCGCCATGCAGGGCACCGGGACGCGGATCGACGACACGCACGTGGCCGTGGTGGTGAAGCACCTCGCCGCGCAGGGCGCCGGGATCGGCGGCCGCAACGGCTCCGGCGCCCCGCTGGGATGGCGCGAGCTGCACGAGATCCACCTGCCCGCCGCCCGCGCCGCGGCGCGGGCCGGGGTGGCCGGGTACATGGCCGCGTACAACGACGTGGACGGCGTGGCGTGCAGCGCGAACCGGGACCTGCTCACCGGTGTGCTGCGCGAGAACTGGTGCTGGGAGGGGATCGTCATGGCCGACTGCACCGCGCTGGACCGGCTGCTCGACGCCGCCCCCGACCACGCCCACGCCGGTGCGCTGGCGCTGCGGGCCGGGGTGGACGTCAGCTTCTGGGACCAGGCCTACGTGGTGCTCGACGAGGCCCTCGACCGTGGGCTGATCGAGATGGCCGACATCGACCGCGCGTGCGCGCGGGTGCTCGGCCTGAAGCAGCGCCTGGGGTTGCTCGATCATCAAACCATGGACGACGAAACTTCTTTCGGAACCGAAGCATCGACCGGGAGCGAGAGCCGGGCCGGGGACGACGCTCTGGCGCATCGGCAGGCACATCGGCTGGCCCATCAGCTGGCCCGCGAAAGTATCGTGCTGCTGAGCAATGCGGGTGTTCTGCCGCTGGCCGCCGGGCAGAGACTGGCCGTGGTCGGCCCGAACGCCGACGACCTGGCCGCCCAGCTCGGCGACTACACCGCGCCCCGGCCGGTTCCCGACCCGGATTCGTCCACAGTCCGTTCCGCGCTGCTGGAGCTGGGTTTCGCGGTATCGTACGCGGCCGGCAGCAAGCTGCGCGAGCGGTTGCCCGGCGGGCTGGACGCGGTGCGCGCGGCGGTCGACGCCGCCGACGTCGCGGTGGTCGTGGTGGGCGGATCCAGCCGCCGGCTGTACGAGTCGGAGTTCGCCGAGAACGGCGCGGTGGCCGGGGCCGATCTGGGGATGACCAGCGGTGAGGGCGTCGACCTGAGCCGGGTCGCGATCGACCCGGTGCAGATCGAGGTTGCCCGGGCCGCACGGGAGGCCGGGCGGCCCGTGGTCGGCGTCGTGATCGGCGGAAGACCGCATTCCGTGACCGAGTTCGCCGGATTCTGTGACGCGCTGATCTTCTCGGCGTTCCCCGGGCCCACGGGTGGGGACGCCCTCGCGGACATTCTCACGGGCGTCGAGTCGCCGTCGGGCCGCCTGCCGGTCACCCTGCCCGGTGGCGAGGGGGTCTGGCCGGTGGCGCACGACGAACGGCGCGAGACCTCCCGCGGCTACGCCGACGCCTCGTACACCGACAACGTCCTTCTCGGAACTGGTCTCTCGTACAGCACTTTCGAGGCCTGTGTGCTGAAGGCCTCCGCCGAGCCGGGCCTTCGGGCCGAGGTGCACGTGCGGGTGCGGAACACGGGCGGGCGGGCCGCGCGTTTCGTCGTCCCCCTGTTCGGCCGCCGGCACGTGCTGGGCATCAGGCCGCGGGTGCGGCAGGTGGTCGGTCATGCCGCGGTCCGGCTGGAGGCGGGAGCCGAGCGGGATGTCGTCTTCCGGCTCGGGGCAGCGCAGTTGGGCACGGTGAGCGCCCGGGGGCTGCTGGAGGCGACACCCGGGCACCTGGACGTGTGGGTCTCGGGCGATCTGCACCCACCCACCGACGCGGTGAGGATCGAGGTGCTGCCGTGAAAGACGTCCTCCAGCCGTACGTCGACCGCGTGCGGCAGGCCTTCGGCGACCCGCGTGTGGCTGCCACGGTGTCGGACGCGCTGGAGCGCACCCTGCGCGACACCCTGACCCGCGACGGCGACGAGTACTTCGTGATCACCGGCGACATCCCGGCGATGTGGCTGCGCGACTCGACCACCCAGTTGTGGCCCTACCTGCGGATGCTCGGCGGGAGCCGGGAGCTCGCGGACGTCGTGGCCGGGGTGCTGCGGCGGCAGTTCCGGCAGATCGGGCACGACCCGTACGCGAACTCGTTCAACCCCGGGCCCACCGGCGCGCACTACGAGCCGGGCGACCTGAACGACGACCCGTGGGTGTGGGAGCAGAAGTACGAGGTGGACTCCCTCGCCTTCCCCCTGCTGCTGGCGCACCGCTGGTGGCGGGCCACCGGCCGCACGGACGTCTTCGACGACCGGGCGCACCGGGTGTTCCGCACGGTGGTGGACCAGTTCCGGCTGGAGCAGCGGCACGAGGAACGCTCGCCCTACCGGTTCGTGCGTCCCGGCGCGATCGCCACCGAGACCCTGACCCGCGAGGGCCTCGGCACACCGGTGGGTTTCACCGGGATGACCTGGAGCGGCTTCCGGCCCAGCGACGACGCCTGCACCTACGGCTACAACATCCCGGGCAACCTGCTGGCGGCCCAGGCCCTGCGCCACCTGGCCGAGATCGCCACCGCCTGCTGGGACGACGCCGCCCTGGCCACGGACGCCCAGCAGCTCTCGGCGGAGATCGTCCGCGCGGTGGCGGAGTTCGGCGTGGTCGAGCACCCCGAGTACGGCCTGATCTACGCCTACGAGGTGGACGGCCTGGGGGGCACCCTGCTGATGGACGACGCCAACATGCCGTCGCTGCTGAGCCTTCCGTTCCTGTCCCCCGGCCTGGTCGACCCGGAGATCTACGCCCGCACCCGCTCCTTCGCTCTCGGCCCCGGCAATCCCTGGTGGTTCAGCGGTCGCGCCGCCTCCGGCGTGGGCAGCCCGCACACCCGCGAGCGCCGGGTGTGGCCGATCGCCCTGGCCGTGGAGGGGTTGACCAGCGGATCACCGCAGCGGCAGCGCGAACTGGTGGACCTGCTGCTGGCCACCGACGCCGGCACCGGGCGGATGCACGAGGCCTTCGACGTGGACGACCCGTCCCGGTTCAGCCGGCCGTGGTTCTCCTGGGCCGACTCGATGTTCTGCGAGCTGGTGCTGACCGTCGCCGAGTGAGCGGATTTCCTGGCAACACCGACACACCGTTGTCGCCCCCGCGTCCCAGAGTGGACGCATGACCGAGAACACGACCCGGACCACCGCCCGGCACTCGCTCGAGCGGTGGCTGACCATGTGGAACACCGACGGCGACATCGCCCGGGAGATCTGTGCCGACGACTTCCGCATCCACTTCGCCGTGACCGAGCCCGACGGGTCGACCCCCGCCGACGACATCCGCACCGCCGCCGACTTCGCGGAGTACCTGCGCTGGTGGCACGCGCAGAACCCGGGCGTCGTGTTCACGCACGTCGCCGACGCCGTCGACGGTGATCACGGCCGGCTGCTGTGGGACGTGCAGGCCGGCGGCCGGCTCGCCGGTGGCGTCGACGTGTTCGACTTCGCCGGGGACGGCCGGATCCGGCGGGTCTGGTCGGTCGGCGGGCAGCGCAGCATGCGCGGCTGACCCACGGCGCCGGTGCGGCGGGCCTCTGCCAGAATCGGGGCATGAAGCGAGCCGAGCGGCAGTACGCCCTCGTCGACCTGCTGCGCGGAGCACGTCGGCCGTGGTCTGCCGCCCGGCTCGCCCGTGAGTTCGGGGTGTCCTCGCGCACCGTGGAGCGGGACATCGCCTCGCTCCAGCTGGCCGGGGTGCCCCTCTATGCGGATCATGGTGCGGCGGGCGGGTACTCGATCCTGCCGGAGTACTCGCTGCCGCCGCTGAATCTGTCCGCCCCCGAGTCGCTGGCGGTCCTGGCCGGGCTCGCGCTACTCGATTCCTCGCCGTACCAGGGGGCCGCGCGCCGGGCCCGGGCCAAGATCGCGGCGGTCATGAACGAGGAACACCGCGGGCCGGTGCAGGAGACGCTGACCCGGATGCAGGTGATCGACGCGGCCGCCCCGGCGGGCGGCACCGTGCCGCTGGGCATGCTCTCCGACGTGATCGCGGCCCGGCGCCTGGTGCGGCTCACCTATCTCGGTGAGGCCGAGGACGGCGGGCCGGATCCCGCCCACGGCACGGTCCGCGACGTCGAGACCATGGGGCTTCTGCGCGCGGGCGACGCGTGGCTGCTCGTCGGCTGGTGCCGGCTGCGGGATGCGGTCCGTGGTTTCCGCATCGAGCGGATCACCCGGCTCGACGTCCTCGACGAGATCCCGCCGCCCCGCGACCCGGCGCTCCTGGAGGCCGACCTGGCGCAGTGGCCGACCCGGCGCCTCGGCTGAGTCCTTCCGCAGGATCTACGCCTACGAGGTGGGCGGCTGCTGTCCCGCGCGAGGGTTGCGGGATCGGGCAGTGAGGCTACACCTCCCCCTTCAACCAACGCTCGATGCGTGCGGCCTCCGACGGTTCGGAACCGATCGCCTTCAACCCTCTGGCAAAGTCTCCGGCCAGTTTCGAGAGCATCGCGACCAGCTCACTCTGTGCAACGCTCTCGCGCTCTGGATCGGGAACCCAATCGGTGCGCGACTCGCAGTGAATCATCACGAGATCCCCACTTGGGCGGAAGATCAAAGTCCGCTCGATGCCCTGCGCGTAAAGATCCACCTCGAACGACACGGAAAAGCTCATCTCCCCAGCTTCCTGGATCGGATCAAGGATCAGGAACCCTTTTTGTACAGCCCATTTTGACTCGGGACGCTGACGCGTCCGCCGTTGCCCGCGAACCGATCCGGCACGAGAGTGGACGCATGACAGCTGATCTGCGCGTCGTGACCGGCAGGTACGACACCACCAGGGCACTGTTCGACGGCAGGGTGCGACTCGATCACGCCTCGGTGACGACCGAGCCCACCCTGCCGGACGTCTTCCGGCGCCTGGTGGACGGTGAGGCGGACGTCGCCGAGTTCGGCCTCACCTTCTACCTCCGCAGCCTCGATCACGGCGCACCGTTCGTAGCACTGCCTGTCTTCCCGGTCCGGTTGTTCCGGCACTCGGCCGTTTTCGTGCACGCCGACAGTGACATCACCGGGCCGGAAGACCTCCGGGGACGCACGATCGGCGAGTTCGGTGTGTACGGCCAGGACCCGGGGGTGTGGGTCAAGGGGATCCTGATGGACGAGTACGGGTTCCGTCCCGCGAGCAACCGGTGGGTCGTCGGCGGCCTGGACCGGCCCATGCCGCCGTTCGGTTTCACCACGCACCCGCACCCGGACGACGTCGAGGTGGTGGCGGCCCCGCCCGGCGAGACCCTCAGCGGCCTGCTCGAGACCGGGCGGATCGAGGCCCTGTTCACCGCCAACGTGCCGCAGCCGTTCCTCGACGGCTCACCGGCCGTGCGCCGTCTGTTCCCCGACTACGAGGCGCGCGAGCGGGACTACTACCGGCGCACCCGGATCTTCCCGATCATGCACGTGCTGGCCGCCCCCCGCGACCTGCTGGAGCGGCGTCCCGGTCTGGCCCGGCAGGTCCACGCCGCGTTCCTGGAGGCCAAGGAGCTCGGGCGGCAGGAGTACCGGGACAGCGCCCGGCTGTACCAGGCACATCACATGATGCCCTGGACCAACGCGCTGTTCGAGGAGAATGCCCGGATGCTGCCGGACGACTGGTGGCCGTACGGCATCTCGGCCAACCGGCACGTGCTGGACACGTTCCTGCGGTACCACCACGAGCAGGGACTGTCACGACGCCGATGGGGCGTGAACGAGGTGTTCACGCCCGAACTGCTGGACACCTGACGGCCCATCACCCGATGGTGCGCAGGATCTCCTGCACCTCGGCGGAGACCCGGGTGGTGTCGCGGGCCGCCCAGTCGTGGGCGTCGTGCTCGTGCGGGTCGAGCCGCAGCACCCCCGTGACGTCGACGGTGAACGTGGACTGCCGGGTGGATGCACCACTGCCGGAGGGATAGTCGAAGCATCCCAGGTACTCGTTCACGTCGAGCACCCTCAGCCCGGTCTCCTCCTCGACCTCGCGCAGGAGGGCCTGGGTCAGTTGCTCCCCCTCGTCCACCGCCCCGCTCGGGAGCTCCCAGCGGCCACCTCTGACGTCGTCACCGGCACGGCGCACGATGAGTACCTGACCGGCGTCGTCGGTGATGACGGCGGCCACGACGTGCCGCTCGATGCCGTCGCGTTCGGCCGCCTCGGTCAGCTCACGCACGAGATGGGTGTCGCAGGCGAAGGTCATGCCGTCAGCGTAGTCATCACCGGGTGCGCGCGGCGTTCCATCACGTCCGTGTCAGCATCTGCGGCAATTCGTCCACCGGTATCCGCACCGCCGCCTGCACCGCCCTGTCCCGCACCTCCGGATCGAGCGCCTCCACCTCGGCCCGCAGCGCGGTCACGGTGGGCGGGTCGGCGTTGTCCAGCCGGATCCCGCGGCGCCCGGCCTCGGCGTAGGCGGCGGCGTGCAGAGTGGCTGCGGCGAGCGGTTTTCCGACCCGGAACAGGGCCAGGGCCCCGTGCACGAGGGTGGACAGCACCTGCCCGGTGTCGTCCTCCTCGCGGAACCAGGCCGCGGCCTCGCGCAGGGGGGCGAACGCCGCGGCGGGGTCGTCGTCCAGGAACGATCGGGCCAGTAGCAGACTGGCGAAGCCGCCGCTCCAGCCGTACCCGTGCTCGCGGGCCTGCCCGACGGCGTCGCGCAGAATCCGGCGCCCCTGCTCCACGTCGCCCTGCGCGACCCGTGCGGCGCCGAGCACCACCTGCGGCAACGCCCCGAACCAGGACTCACCGGTGGCGGCGGCCAGTTCCACGGACAACCGGGCACTTTCGGCCCCACGTGACGGGTCGCCGAGCGCGATCCAGAGCAGGGCCTCGTAGTATCGCAGCTGGCCGAGCAGTCGCCGGCCCTCGTCGTCCTCGGGTTCACCCAGCACCGTGAGCGCGGCCTGCACGTCGTGGCGCACCTGTGACAGGTCGCCGCCGATCCAGTGCAGGCCGGCGGAGGCGGACAGGGCCCAGGCCCGGTCGAGCGCGGGGGCGTGCGGGGCGCTGTGGCGGGCGAGCGCGATCAGGCGCAGGCCCTCGGCGGCGTGCCCGCCGCGTACCCAGAACCATTCCAGCATCGCAGTGGTGCGCAGCGATTCGGCCGGTGCGTGGGCGAGAGCGGCCCGCAGGTTGGGCAGTTCGCGGGTGAGCACGCGCATGGCCCGGGCGGAGCGGCGGCCGCGCAGGTCGGGCACGGTGCGGGCGACCAGGTCCCGGGCCCAGGCGGCGTGCGCGGCGCGGCTGTCCGCCGGGGCCGGGTCGTGCTCGCGGCAGTAGGCGCGGATGATCTCCAGCAGGCGGTAGCGGGCGGGCGTGTCGGTGGTGTCGGCGGTGACCACGGAGCGGGCGACCAGGGAGGACAGGCCGGCCAGGTCGCAGCCGACGGCCCCGGCGGCCTCCAGGGTGAACCCGCCCTCGAAGGGCCACAGCCGCAGCAGCATGGCGCGGTCGCGGGCGGGCAGCAGGTCGACGCTCCAGGCGACGGTGGCCTCCAGCGTGGCGTGCGGGGTGAGGGCGCCGCGCGGAACCCGGCCCAGGGCCGGGAAGTGCTCACCGAGCAGGCCGGTGAGCTCGGTCAGGCTGAGCACCCGGGCGCGGGCGGCGGCCAGTTCCAGGGCGAGCGGGATGCCGTCGAGAGCGTCTGCCAGCCGGTCGATCTCGTCGGTCTCGACCGGGTCGGGGTGCCAGCCGGGGCGGACGGCGGCGATCCGGTCGGCCAGCAGGGTGACGGCGTCGGGGTGCGGCATCGGGCCGACGGGCAGCAGGCGCTCGCCGTCGACGCCGAGGGCCTCGCGGCCGGTGGCCAGCACGCGCAGGTCCGGGTTGTCGGCGAGCAGGGTGAGGGCCAGGTCGGCGACGGCGCCGGTGAGGTGCTCGCAGTTGTCGAGCACCAGCAGCCCGCTGATCCCGGTGAAACGGGGCGGGGTCTCGGCCAGTCCCAGGGCGGTCGCGATCGCCGAGGGGAGGTCGAGGGGCGAGCGGACGTCGGCGAGGCGGGCCAGCGCGGCGTCGTGCGCCCACTCCAGGGCCAGCCGGGTCTTGCCGGCTCCTCCGGGGCCGACCAGCGTCACCAGTCTGGATTCCGCGAGAGCCGCTGTGAGGAGGTCTTTCTCGGTTCGGCGGCCGACGAACCGGGTGAGGGGACGGCGCGGGGTGGGCGGGCGCAGCGTGGCGGACAGCAGCAGGGACGGGTCCTGGGCCAGCAGGCGGCGTTCGAGGTTCTGGAGACCCGGGCCCGGATCGACGCCGAGGTCGTCGGCGAGCAGGCCGCGCACCCGGCGCAGCGCGGCCAGCGCCTCGGCCTGGCGGGCGCTGCGGTAGAGGCCGAGTATCAGTTGTTCCCAGCGGCGTTCGCGGTAGGGCTCGTCCTGCACGGCGGGTAGCAGCTCGGTGACGGCGGCGGGGGCGTCGCCGACGGCGAGCAGGGCGGCGGCGCGGTCTTCGACGGCGGTGGCGCGCAGGCCGTTCAGGTGGGCGCGCCCGGCCTCGGCGTAGGCATCCAGGTCGGGGTAGGGGCGCCCGCGCCACAGCGCGAGGGCCTGCCCGTACAGGCCGACGGCCTCGGCGGGGCGGGCGGCGGTGCGGGCCTGGTCGAGCAGGGCCTCGAAGTCGGCGGCGTCGCAGCGGGTGGCCAGGGCGTAGCCGCCCGGGCCGCGGGTGAGGGTGGCGGCGGGCAGCACCCGGCGCAGCCGGGAGACGTAGGCCTGGATCGAGGCGGCCGGGCCGGCGGGTGGTGAGTCACCCCAGATCGCCTGGGCCAGGCGGTCTTCCGGCACCGGGGCGCCACGGGCCAGGGCCAGGGCCTGCACCAGGCGGCGCGGTTGCGGGCCGCCGACGTCGACAGTGGTGGATCCGGCCGTCACCTGGAGCGGTCCCAGCACCCGGCAGATCAGCACGACAGGGAGCATAGGTTGCAAGAAGTCTGCAAGGCCATCCGGGCAGGTTGTCGCCATGACGACAACGACCGCGACGGTCGACACCTGGGAAATGACGATGGCGCACCGCTTCTACCGCCGCGAGTTCGCCGTGCTGCCGGCGATCATCCGGGCCGCGCCGGCCGGGGACCGGGCCCGCGCCCGGCTGGTCGGCGACCATCTGGGCATGGTCACCTCGGCGCTGCACCACCATCACGAGGCGGAGGACGACCTGCTGTGGCCGCTGATGCTGGAGCGGGTCGGGCCGGACGCCGCGACCGTGCACCGGATGGAGTCGCAGCACGCCCACCTGGCTGGGCTGCTGGCGCGGCTGGAGGAGCTGAACACCCGCTGGCGGGCCGAGGCCGGTGCCGGGGTGCGCGACGAGCTGGCCGATGTGCTGGCGCAGGCCTCGGCGGTGCTGGACGAGCACCTGAGCGACGAGGAGAACGACCTGCTGCCGCTGGTTCCCGGCAACATCACGGTGCGGGAGTGGGATGCGGTGATGGAACGGGCCCGGCAGGACTCGGGCAAGGCCCTGGGGATGAGGAGGTCGCTGGTGATGTTCGGCGGGATGCTGGAGGAGGCGCCCGAGGCCGAGCGGCGGCGGATGCTGGCGGAGGTGCCGGCTCCGGTGCGCCTGGTCTGGCGGGTCTACGGGCGGCGGCTGCACGAGAGGAGCCGGGACGCCGTGCGGCGGGGCTGATCGGCTGACCCTGGCGCCCGGTTTGCCTAGGCTCTGTGATCATGGACCCCGCGCTGCTGACCGGTCTGGCGAGCGAGATGCTGATCCAGGCCGGTACGCACCTGAGCGACCCGGTGATCAGGGCGGCGCGCGCCCGGGTGCTGGGCGACCCGGAGGCCCGGGCCCTGCACCGGGCGCTGGCCGGGGCGTTCGCGGCCCTGGAGCCGCGGCACCGTCAGCTGCTGGCGGGCTACGAGGTGAACACCGGTTTCTGGCAACATCCAGCCCCACCTGCGCCGGGTCTTCGACGTCGATCTGACCGCCGAGGCGTTCCTTGCGCAGTGCGACGAGCCCAGTCGCCTCACCGGGCCGGTGCTCGCGTGCGACCGTGCTGCCGGATCTTCGGGATGGCTGCTCGTCCCGCGGACCGAGGACGCGGCCTGCGTGGTCGACAGCATTGTATTCTCGCCGCAAGCCGACGACTTCGTGGTCGAGGCAGAACTGTTCGACGCCGGCCGGGTCCTGGGTCGGCAGGGCGTCAACGTGGATGCGGCAGCAGCCTTCGTGCTCGCCGCGCCGGACGGTGACGCCGACGTGGTCGAGGCGGCAGCACTGCGGCTATCCGAACAGGTGAAGGTCTCCTACCGCCTCATCGAGGAGGAGCCCGATGCACGGAACTGAATTCGTCTTCATGAGGCATGCCGAGTCCCGGAGCAACCTGCTCGGAACGGTGACCTCGGCACGGCCCGGCTCGGGTCTCAGCGCAGACGGTGCCCTGGAAGCTCGGCAGGCGGGCACCAAGAGTGCGCTGGGCCAGCTGTCCGCGGTCTTCTCCAGCCCTCTCGAGCGAGCCCGGAAAACCGCTGAACATGTACGGGACGAGCTCCCCGGGCGAACCTCTGAGCTGGCTGTCCACACCGACGACCGGTTGTGTGAGTTCGAGGTGGGGGTGCTGGAAGGGCGCACCGATCACGTCGCCCGGCAGCAGCTGTGGAGTGCTTGGTCCCGATGGCTTGATCAGGAAGATCTGGAACACCGGCCGGCGGAACGGTCCGAGAGCGGGCAAGAGGCGGTGGACCGGTTCCAGGACTTCGTCCGGTCCACCGCGAAGGTTCGGCCCGGCGAGCGGATTCTGGTCGTCAGCCACGGAACCCTTCTTCAACTCGCGCTGACCTGCCTGTGTGTCAACATTACGCGCAACGTCCACGACCGGTGGATCAGCAATACCGGCCTGGTCCAGACTACCTATGTGAACGACGAACTCATCTGCCCTCATTGGGAAGCTCCGCGACCGAAAGTGGTGCTCTGAAGAGTGCCGGCCGACGGGAGAACCGGCCCGCAGATCCTCGTCCTCAACGGTGGATCGAGCTCTGGAAAGACATCGGTGGCCAGGGAACTGCAAGAGGTGATGGACGGAGTCTGGCTGCGCCTCGGCGTGGACACCCTGATCGAGGCGCTGCCTGCATCCTTCTTCACCGGCAGCGCCCTGACCTTCGCCCCTGACGGAGAAGTTTTGGTGGGCAACGGTTTTCAGCAGGTCGAGGACTGGTGGATGGCTGGTGTCGCCCGTATGGCCGAGGCAGGCGCACAGATCCTGATCGAAGACAATTTCGTCAGCGGTCCCGGCGGGCAGCACCGCTGGCAGGCGGCCCTGGCCGGTCTGCGGTGGGCTGGGTGGGAGTGCGCTGCGACCCAGCCATCGCAGCCGAACGGGAACACACTCGTGGCGATCGGGTCACCGGGATGGCGGCCAAGCAGGCGGACGCAGTGCACCAGGGCATCGCCTACGACCTGGAGGTCGACACCGGCGGAGAGACACCGGCCGAGGTCGCGGCTCACATCCGGAGCCACTTCTTCGGTTGATCCGGCTACTGCAAGAGAGCTCAGGGCTCCGGCGCCGACCGGAGCCCTGAGTTTGCAGAAACGATCAAGCGACGGACTGCTCTCATCAGGCCGGATCAGCCTGCCCACGATCGTGGAGGCAGCCAGCCGTGCGCGCTGTCACGTCCTGGCCGTCGTCCGCCGCGGGCCCACCAACAGCTCACCACAGCCGTTCCGGTCCGAAGCATCAGAACCTGGCCGGGTCCCACCTCGACATCCCCGCCAGCGCACACCTGTGGCGCAGCAGGCCGGAACGGGCCGGTCTGCTAGTTCGTGCACGCCCCCGACGTGGTGGCGACGTGGCCGACATCGTCCAGCAGGGAACGACTTTCGATGAGCGACCTGATCTGCCGGTCGATGCGTTCCCGCTCGGCGCGGCGCATGCCGAGGAGATCGGGAAGCCTCAGTAGACGCTGATGTGAATATGGTCGTAGTGCCCTCCGGTGATCGAGGCTGGGTCATAAATGCCGCCCCCGTTGTAGGGGCGCCAGCCTTCGTCGGCACGGGAGACGTTCCAGATCCGGCCGTACCAGATGAGGTAGTGGATACCGGTCTGCCCGGCGCTGGCTTGCAGACCGGCGACCAGGTTGTCTGTGCGGGCCTTTTCGGCGCGGCTGGGAAGGACGCCGACGGTGCCGGGAAAGACGTCGCAGGCTCGGCCCCGGGGATGGTCGCTGTGCGGATTCTGCTGGTGGGGATCCCAGCACGACAGGCGCCAGCCGTGCGTCTGGAGCTGAGCGACGAGGGCCAGCAGTCTGGGAGTGATACCGCCACGCCCGGTGGTCGGGTCAGGCCGGATGCTGGCAGCCTCGGGCAGGAAGGGCCCGCCCGGGCCGGTGAATACCACCGGTTCCAGCAGATCAGGCGTACGTGAGTTCCAGCTCACGAGTTCGATCCGGTGCCTGGTGTCCGGCGGACGGTGATGACGATCAGGGCGCAGGTGCACAGAAGTACACCGGTCCCGGACACGGTGATAGCGATTGCTGCTCCCGCTGCGTCTGAGAGTGAAGTGAGACTGACGGTCGTGATGATCTGGGATGCGGCCAGGGCCGCCTGCAGGGCCGACATCACCCGCCCGCGGAGCCCGGCGGGTGTCTGTAGTTGCACGAAGGTGGTGATGCTTGCTCGCAGCATCAGCGCGAGTGCGCCGATCGGGAGCAGAAGAGCGCCGGTCAGCCATGTGCTGGAGACAAGGCCGAGCCCGGTGAGGAGCAGGCCGAACGCCGCTGAGTAACTGAAGACGGCATACCTGCTGAGGCGGGCGCGCCAGGTGAGAGCCGTTCCGGCGATCGAGCCTACCGACAGCAGGGCGAGGTACAGGCCGTAGCGGCCCGCCGTTCCGGCGTCGGCGGTCACGATCAGCAGCAGCGGTGGCAGGCTCGCCCCAGCCCCACTGAGGGCCATGGCCAATGTCATCATGCTCGGCACGCCGCGCTTGCGCAGTACGGTGGTCAGGCCGCTGCGTGAAGTCGTGGCGGGTGCAGGCAAAGTCTGGGGCTCAGGCCTGTGTTGGTGGCCAGGTCGTGACAGCACGCCCACAACGAGGGCGTAGGAGCCCGCGTTGAGCACAAATGCGCCACCGACGCCCATGACGGCGATCACCGGTGCAGCCAGTGCCGAACCCGCCACCAGCCCGACGTCCATGGCCGATGTGTTCAGCGCGGTCAAGCGGGCCAGCTCGTCCTTCCCGCTCATCTCGGCCAGGAGAACCTGCCAAGCGGGCACCGCGAACGTCGCTACGACGCTGAGAGCCCCTGTGCACACGACCAGACCGGCTGCGCCGATCGCGTTCAGGTGGACGAGTACGCCCTCGACCCCGGCGATAGCGCCAAGGGCGGCCTGGGTGCAGAGCAGCACACGGCGGGCGCTGAACCGGTCGGTGGGATGCCCGCCGATGCCGCCCAGCAACACCGGCCCGAGCAGCGACATGACCGAGGTGAGACCGAGAATCGTGCCACTGCGCGTGAGCTGGTAGATGAACCATGCCTGGGCCACGAAGTGGATACTGGTCCCGAGCTGCGAGACCACCCTGATGGCCAGCAACACCTGGACCTCGGACTGCTTCAGCAGATTGGATCTGTGGGGGCGCTCCGGCCAGCCGGTCCGTGCCGGCGATGTCACCGCTACCGCAGGTGCTGCTTCGCCGCGCTCCGGCCCACCGCGGTACGCCGGAGTCAACTGAGCCGGAAGCGCTCGATCGCCTGCTGCCGGCGGTCCTCATGCAGCTGAAGAACGAGCTTCACCCGTGGCCCCAGGCTCTCGTCGAGCTGCATCCCTTCGATGAAGAACCCCAACTTCAGCTGAATGATGATCGGCTCAGTGTTGTGCGGGTGATGATGTGAGGTGATCCGTTCGTAACCGAGTTCACGCAGGTACTCGATGAAGAGCCGGTAGAAGCTCGCGGCCCCGCGCTTCCGGTAATCCGGCATCATGCCGACGCGCCCGATGTTGAAGGTGATCGGGTCTTCCTGCTGGCCACTGAGAAAGCCCTGCACACAGTCATGTTCGTCCAGCAGCAGGAATCGTTCCTGATGCATGCGCCGGTAAATGCTTTTCAGCCGGGCCACGGCCGGCTGACGCGCGATCGGGACGGGCAGCCCAGGCTCGTGCGGAAAGATCGTCTCCACGCTCGCCGCAATGGCCCGGGCATACTCCTCGGCGTCCTCACAGGACTGAACTCTGAGCCCCAGGCCAGTCATGCCACCCGGAAAGAACTTGGCTCGGACATCAGTGAAATCATCCGTGATCACGCGGTGCTTCTCCTTGACGAATAAGTCACTCTCGGACTGCTCGGACCGGGCGGTCTGTCAGGCCCCTGAGCCGCCCAGCCTGCCTACTCCCACGCAGCCCGGCGCCGAATAGTTCACTCACCGGCGAGGATCTTCTGTCTTCCGCCGCTCTGAGCTGATGCCGGCGCTCGACGGAGATGGCTCATGAAACCTCGTTCCACCGGTTCCGTCGAACAAACCATCATCGCCACCTCCCACGTCCTGGAAGCTACGACGGCCTGCACGCAGAGCGCCATCGAGTCCAGAACCTGCTGCGTCGCACCGTGTTCGGCGCTCCGGTGGGCCCACTCGCCCCGACGTACCGCACACCGGCGCCCGACGACGAGCCGCTACCGGGCACCACCCGGTTGCGGCCCGGGCCTGACGCCTCACGTCCCGGCCCGCCGCTCCCGGCCGGTGCGCTCGCTGAGTTCGCCGATCCGATGCAGGCGCTGCACGAGAAACTGCGGGCGCCTCCGCAGATCACCATCGGCAAGATCGCCCGCTTCGCCCGGGGCGGCGGCCACGAGCTGCTGATGGCCCTGGACCTGCGTTTCGCCGCGATCGGCCACGCCCGGGTGGTGGTTTCAGGGTCGCCCGACGTGCTCGCGCCCCGCCGGCGCCGGCAGGGCGAGCTCGTCCTCCACGAACGTGGGCCTGGCCAGCGTGATCGCCGGGACGGCCGCCACCAGCGCGACGGCGAGCAGGAACAGCAGCGGCAGCGTCCATCCGCCGTTGACGTCGTGCAGCAGCCCGACCACCAGCGGGCCGAGCGCGCCGAGCGCGTACGCGACGCCCTGGGCGAATCCGCTCAGCGCCACGGTGCCGCCAGGGGTACGGGTGCGGACGTTGATGAGCACGAGGCTGACCGGGAACAGGATCGATCCCGAGCCGATGAGCAGCACCCACAGCAGGGTGGCGGTCGCGGGGGCGAGCAGCAGGCCGAGGTAGCCGAGCACGAAACTCGCGACGCCGCAGGCGATCAGCCAGCCCGGGTTGGGCACCCGCGCGACGAGCAGGGGCGCCACCAGCGCGCCGGGGAGGCTGATCAGCCCGGTGACCGCGAGCAGCACGCCGGCCTCGGCCGGCGTGGAACCGGCGATGTCGCCGAGGATCTCGGGCAGCCAGGCGAAGGCCGCGTAGGTGAGGACGGTGCTGGTCGAGAAGACGACGGTGATCGACAGCGCCGCCCGGGAGCGCCACAACCGCGCGACGGGGACCGTGACCGGGGACTCGACGGCAGCGGCGTCCCTGAGTTCTCGGTGACGTTCCCGGGCGAGGATGACGAGCCACGGAACGAGCGCGACCAGCGAGGTCAGCGACCAGATGCCGAGCGAGAACCGCCAGCCGGCCCGCTCGGCCAGCGGCGCGGCGAGGGCGGCGGGCACGGCCGTGCTCACGCCGACGACGCTGACGTAGACGGCGGTCAGCAGCGCCACCCGCCCGGGAAAATAACGCCGCACGACGGGCGGCAGCAGCACGTTGCCGATACCCGTGCCGGCCAGCGCGACGACGCTGCCGGCCAGGAGCACCGCGAAGTCGGGGGCGAACGCGCGCGCGAGATGACCGAGGGTCATGAGCAGCAGGGCGAGCACGATGCCACCGTCGAGGCCAATGCCGCGGGCCACGCGGGGCGCGACGAACCCGGACACCGCCAGCAGGATCGGCGGCAGCGTGCCGATCAGCCCCACGTCGATGCTGGATATCGGGATGTCGGCGCGGATCTCGCCCAGGATCGGCGACATGGCCGCCACCGCCTGGCGCAGGGTGAAGGCGACAAGCACGATGCCCAGCAGTGCGAGTGCGCGCCCGGCACCCGGGGGGAGGCGTCGGGGCTCGGGCTCAGACATGACCGGAGTCTAAACATCCTCAAATGTCCACCCCCGACAACGACACGCGACCACGTGAACGTCTACCTTCGTTCCTGTCTCACATGAGGCGACAGATCCCGGCCCGGAAGCCTTCCACGTCAGCCGTTCTTCGCCAAGAAGGCGTGTCGGCGGTTCGATCCCGCCCATAGAGAGCCGGGTTTCCCAATAAATATATGCACCTTTACGAGAATAAGCTTACTTTGCAGCGCTTCAATCTCGAAAACCAAGTCATCGACATCTTCCTCCACTCGTGAATTGCATGCAAGGCGATATACAAATCAATTCGATCCTGACTCCCGGAAAATGCAATGGCCCAGATCTCGCAAGGAACGAGACCGAGCGCGGCCTGAACCGCAGCCAGCCCAGTACGCCCCACCCCACTCGCTGCCAAAGATCGTGGGAAAACAGACTCCGAGTCCATCTGAATGCCTACAGCAGACGTACGAATGGCTCCACCAGCCCTCACCGTTCGCGAGAAGACGTACACCGGCCCCGAACCTGATCCATACTCGTTCGCAACATCCAGGTCAGCAAACAATCCAGTGCGCGCCGCTCTGACACGCGACCAATACGAGCGTTTAATTTCACTGCCATCACATGAAACTGAAGACATTGGAGCTCACCCACATACTTCCGCTTCCCAGGCCGGATTCCATACAGCACCAAGTGATCGATCTATCGCGACGCATGATTCTATTCCTATTTCAAAGACAGCCTATCTGACAAGGCGATTGCCAAGCGCGTATACTGACCGTTCTTGTTCGCGCACGGGTGGTCAGGTGGGTAAATTGATCAGCGTTCTTGGCCGAATCTCTTGTGCGCGTCCGGAAATTCGGGCTGATCTATGGATTCCTCTGACCGCGACCTGGAGCACAAGGGGCTCAGGCGTCCTGAATCTCCTTGTCAGTGGCGCGAACGGCGGCTACATGGAAATGACCGTCCGCGAGGACACCTGCGCGCTGCTGGAACTGGCGGTGATTGTAGCGCCGCCCGAGGTACCGTAGGACGTTCCGGCCAGCGAAAAGTCCGAATTTTGGTAGACCGTCGTCCTGGACCGAGGTCTCTGGCCATGGAAGATCACGCCGGATTACAGCGAACCGCTGAAGCGTGATGTTTCCGTCTCTCCGCCGCTCTCATGGTCCTTACAGGGCGCCTGGATCTGCCTGCTCTTCTCACGCGCGACACCGGTTCGGCTCATGGGTTCGCGGGAGGCCCAGTTCGGGATCGCCGAGTCCGGCGAACTCGTATACCTACAGGTCAGAAGACCGCCCCTGGACCAATCTACCGGACTGCCCGCGTAACAACATCTTACGAGCGCCCATTCGCAAGAGATCCTCCGACCGTCACGTCTCCTGGCTCACATGGATTTTTCGTCACCGATAGGGGCGACGAGGTGGCAGTCTTGGCCCGTGTGGCCCATAGAAGCGATCGTGCTGGTTTCCCTCGGCCTGCTGCCGATCGGCATCGGGGTCTGGGAGATCCGCATGCTCTGGAGCCTGCACCACTCGGGTGTGCGGTGCACGGGCACCGTGGTTGATCTGGAGCGGAGATTCAAGGGAGGGTCCGGGCTGACGTTCGCGCCAGTGGTCGAGTTCGTGGACGATCGCGGGCAGCCGCGGCGATTCACGAGTCACCTGGCCAGCGGCCCCGCGATGTATGAGGTCGGTGACCAGGTGCCGGTCACGTATCTGCCCGGCCGCGCGGACAAGGCTCGCCTGACCTCGGTGCGACACACGCTGACGACGTTGCTGACCGCCTTCGTGGTCGGGGCGGTCTTCGTGGCGATCGGTCTGGCGCAGACACATTCGGCCGAGGTGCCCTGACCACCAGAGGCATCACTCCTCGGGCCACTCGGTCACGGGAGCCCCGTACGTGTTGATCTCCACGTCGTTCCAGACCCTGGGGGCCGCGCGCACCTCGTCGATGCCGCCGATCCAGCGTCCGGCCGGGCCGTCGTCCAGGCCCCGTCCGATGGCGAAGACGCCGGTGGCATCCCACTGTGCGACGCCGGCCGTCTCGGTCAGGGAGCCACCGATGCCGGGCGTCCCGTTCACATAGAGACGAATCTTGCCGGTCACGGGATTGACGACGCCCGTCAGGCTCGTCCATTCGCCGGGCGTCACGTCGTCCGTGGTGCAGACCCTTGTCTCGGCGGCTGCCGCCGAGTCGGTCTCGGCGAGCGTGAAACACCAGGCGGGATCGGCCGATCCGTCGTCCGAGCCGTCCACGTTCAGGTCGTCGCGGTAGCCCAGGCTGAACATCGAGCGGTTCTCGCCGTCCTGGGAGATCGCCGTACGCTCGCCGTCCGGCAGCGCAGGTAGCCGCACCCAGGCCGCGACGCTGAAGCCCGCCGGGCTCGTGGTCCTGAGAACAGTGCTGCCGGTGACGAATTCGCCGGCACCGGTGAAGTTCGCGGACCCTCCTGATCGGCCCTCCGGTGACCAGGTCACCCCGGAACCGCTGATCAAAGCCGGACGGTTGTCGACCGGCCGGGAAGAGGCCGTGTCTCCGGTTCCCTCGTCCAGGGACCAGTACCAGCTACCGGTTTCCCGGGCGACCAAGAACGTGAAGTATGACTTTCCGGAACGGTGACCGGCCCCGTCGAACGCCTCCACCGCCAGCTCGTTGAATGAGGACGTGTCGGGTGTGATCGAAACAGTCGCCGTGCCGGTGGAATCCGCCGCTACGGTGAATACCCGGCCCCCGTTGAGCGAATAGCTGTACTGCACGACCTCGTCGGCAGCCCCGCCCGGGGAGAAGGTGAAATCGCCCGGCCGCCCGACGCCGCCGAGCGCCTCGGACTCCGAGTACAGGTGACTGGTGACCTGCGGGAGATCGAGAGAGGAGGCGACGACCCGGGTCACCAACGGCTGCGCCGTCGCCGCAGGCGCCGCCAGCAGGCCGGTCGCAACCAGAAGCCCGGCCACGGGCAGAAGTTTTCGCAGGGCAGCAGCACGCATGACATCCCCCAGAGAAGGGGGACATTCTGTACACATCACCCCGAACCTGTGAGAAAGCTATGTCTCTGCGCCGGAGCGCACAAGATCGCCATGCCCGAAGTGAAACGACTCACAGATCACCGGTCACCCACTGTGCAGGTCAAGGCGACTGCTCGCCGGGGCCGCGACGGGGACGCTGAGATGCTTCCGGCGCCGGCGGTTCGGGATTCTCCGGCCTGTTGACGATTCCGCTGCCGACAAACTGCCAGAAAGCCTGCTCTGCGCCTGCTGTTCGGCACGGTCGCCGGCCCTCCGGTGCGACGATGAGGTCATGAGCAAGACGACGGTGGCCCGGGCGGCCCTGCGGGACTTCCTGATCTCCCGGCGCGCCCGGGTCAC
Organism: Kineosporia corallincola; assembly: GCF_018499875.1. GTDB lineage: Bacteria > Actinomycetota > Actinomycetes > Actinomycetales > Kineosporiaceae > Kineosporia > Kineosporia corallincola. The sequence continues at coordinate 549,912 of NZ_JAHBAY010000002.1, forward strand.
GCCGGAGCAGGCCGGGCTGGCGACCTTCGGCACCACCCGGCGGGTGAACGGCCTGCGGCGGGAGGAAGTGGCCATGCTGGCGGGGATCAGCGCGGAGTACTACGTGCGCCTGGAGCGCGGCAACGCCGCCGGTGTCTCCGCCGGCGTGCGTCGTGCGGTCGCCGACGTCCTGCGGCTGGACCAGGTCGAACGTGACCACTTCGAGCATCTGCTCGACGCGCTGTCGGGCGGTTCCGGCGCCCCGGCGGCCGCCGCGAGCGCGTCGGTGATGCCGGCCGGTGTGCGAGCGCCGGTGCAGTTGCTCATCGACGCGATCGCCGACTTCCCGGTGTTCGTCTTCAACCGGCGCCTGGACATCGTGGGGGCCAATCGCCTGGGCCGGTTGCTGTATGCGCCGATCTTCGAGTTCCACGGTGGGGCAGCGGGTCCGGCGAACGCGCCACGGTTCGCGTTCCTGGCCGGGGCGGCCGCCGAACGGTTCTGGCCCGAGCGGGCCGGCCTGCTCGGCGACGCTGTGGCGGACCTGCGCCGGGAACTGGGCCGCGACCCGCACGACCGGGCCCTGATCTCGCTGATCGACGAGTTCTCGCGGGAGAGCGCGGAATTCAGGGCGCTGTGGGCGGAGCACGACGTGCGCCGGCGCTCGAACGGGATCAAGACGCTGAACCATCCGGTCGTCGGGCCGCTGACCATGCCCTACGAAAAGCTGCTGGTGGCCGGCGAGGGCCTGGAGGTGATGGCGTACACACCCGATCCGGCTGGACCGGAGTACGACGCCCTGAAGCGGCTCAGCGTCTGGGAGCCGGGCACCGGCGTCCCTCGATCTGACGGCGGGCCCACGCACGAGGGGGCCGGAAACTGAGAGCGGCCGGGTGTTTTCAGCGGCCTGTTCCCGGGTCAGCCGGTGCGGTCCGGGTGGGGACGACGAGGGCGCCGCGGCACCCCAGCGCCCAGACCAGACCACCGGCGATCACCAGTGCCGCCGCGGCGGTGATGACGGCGTCCCAGCCTCCGTGGGACCACAGCAGGGCGGCCGTGGCCGAGCCGACGGCCCCACCGATGAAGTTGCTCGTGACGAAGGCTGTGTTCAGGCGGCTGCGGGCCTGACCGGAGACGGCGAAGATCCGGGTCTGGTTGAGGATGTTCATCGTCTGGACGGCGGCGTCGAGCAGGAACGTCGCCACGATGATCGCGATCAGGGAGGTGCTGGCGGTCCCGGCCACCACGAGCGCCACCAGGGCCAGGGCCCAGGCGACGCCGGCCGCCGGTAGCGACCAGCCGCGGTCGTGCAGGGCACCGGCCCGTTGCGCGGCGACGGCACCGGCCAGGCCGGCGAGCCCGAACAGGCCGATGACCGACACCGGGTAGGAGAACGGGGGTGCGCTGAGCAGGAAGGTCAGGGAGGTCCAGAACATGGTGAACACGGCGAACCCGATCATGCCCATGACCAGCGACCAGCGCACCGCCCGCTCCCGCAGTACGATCCGGGCGACCGTGCCGAGCAACTGCCCGTAGGGCACCGGCTCACGGGCCGGCAGCACGGGCAGCGCCCGGCGCAGCAGCAGTGCCAGGAGCACGGACGCCGCGGCCGCGACGACGAAAATGGCGCGCCAGCCGGCGATGTCGGCGATCAGCCCGCTGACGGTGCGGGAGATCAGGATTCCCGTCAGCATGCCCGAGGCCACCGTGCCCACGACCCGCCCGCGCTCGGCGTCCGAGGCCAGGTCACCGGCGAGCGGGGCGAGGATCTGCCCGGCCACGGTGCTCAGGCCGACGGCGCACAGGGCCACCATCAGGAATCCCACCGAGGGGGCCACGGCGCAGGCCAGCAGGGCCACCGCGCTGAGGCCGAGCATGGTCGGGACCAGCCGGCGCCGGTCCAGCACGTCGCCCAGCGGGACGATCAGCAGGACGCCGACGGCGTAACCGATCTGGGTCAGGGTGACCAGCCAGCCCGCCATGCCGGAGGAGACGTTCAGGTCGGCGGCGATGAAGTCGAGCAGGGGTTGTGCCCAGTAGAGGTTGCCGACCGCGACCCCTCCGGCGACCGCGAACAGCAGGGTCAGGGCCCGGCTCATGAGCGGCCGCCCCGGGTCGGGGAGGTGCTGGCGGCCTTCGCGGTTGTCATGGCGTGCTTCTCGTTTCCAGGTGCGTGGGGTCTCAGGCATCCCGGCGGATGCCAGGCGTCGATGCGGGCGTCGCAGCGGTCGTCGCCGCGGGTCCAGGCAACCATCTGCCGCGGCCGGCGGACAGTCCCGGCCGGCCGAGGCTCTTGCCGGGCCGAGGTCCTCGCGAGTGTGGGTACCGGTGAGAGGGGGGACCCGGAGTACCCCTCTCCGACCGTACGGCTGACCTCTGGCTCGGCGTCGTCGGCACCACCGGGTCTTAGCTCACAACACGCTGGCGGCAGCCGGAAGCCGTTTCCTCGTCGATCCCTTGAGTCGCCACGCGGCCACTGCGTCAACGGGCGACAGCCGCTGAGGCCACCGGCGTCCGGCTGGCGCTGAAACTCCCCCAGGCCAGGGCCAGGCCGACAACGCCCAGTCCCAGGCCGATCCAGGCCGGCGAGCGGTAGCCCAGCCCGGAGGCGATGGCCACGCTGCCGACCGCGGCGCCGAGGCTGTTGGCGATGTTCATCGCGGACTGGTTCACCGCGGCCCCCATCAGCTGGGCGCCGGGGGCCACCTCGATCAGTCTGGCCTGGAGGGCCGGGCCGAGGAAGAGGCTGGTCGCGCCGATCAGGAAGGCGCCGGTGAACAGCCCGGCCGGGGTGCTCGCGGTCAGGGCGAAGAAGGCCGCGGCCAGGATCAGGCCGGTGAAGCCCAGCAGCAGCGCGCGGTGCAGGTCGCGGTCGGCGAACCAGCCGCCGAGCGCGTTGCCGACCGTCATGCCCAGTCCCAGCACCACGAGCACCCAGGCGACGGTGCCGGCGCCGAGCCCGGTCAGCTCGGTGGTGACGGGGGCGATGTAGCTGCTGATCGCGAAGAACCCGGCGAAACCGATGGCCGCGGTGGCGGCGACCAGCCAGACCTGCCCGTGCCGCAGCGAGCGCAGTTCGGCGGCCGGTGACCCGGCGGTGAAGGGTGCCTCGGGCACGGCGAGGGCGACGGCGATCAGGGCCAGGACGAACACGGCGGCCACCACCAGGTAGGCCACCCGCCAGCCGGCCTGCTGGCCGAGCCAGGTGATCAGCGGGACGCCGACGACGTTGGAGGCGGTCAGGCCGCTGAGCACCACGGCGAATCCGCGGCCCTCGTTGCCCGGTCCCATCAGGGAGGCCGCCAGGAGCCCGGCCGCGCCGAAGTAGGCGCCGTGCGGCAGCCCGGCCAGGAACCGGGCGGCGAGCAGCAGACCGAAGGTGGAGGCGGCCGCGGACAGCAGGGTCCCGGCGACGAACAGCACGAGCAGGGCGAGCACCAGCCGGCGGCGGCGGACCCGGGCGGAGAGGGCGGCGATCGTCGGGGCGCCGACCACGACGCCCAGGGCGTAGGCGGTGATCATCCATCCGGCGTGGGCGACCGCGTCGTCCGGTGAGGCGGCGTACTGGCTGCCGAGCACGTCCCGGGCGACCTCGGGCAGGAGGCCGGAGGGGACGAACTCGGTCAGGCCGATCGCCACGGCCCCCAGGGCGAGGGCGAGCAGAGCGGCGAGCCGCTGGCGGGGAGTGGTCATGACCGCAATTTAGCAACAGTGTTGCGTTATAGGATCACGGGCATGCACCTGGACTTTCTGCGGGATTACCACGAGGCCCAGGTGATCGCCCTGGCCCGGGCCGGCCGCACGATCGAGCGCAATCAGGTGGCCGGGACGACCGGGCTGACGCCGCAGGCGGTCTCGAAGGTCCTGGCCCGCCTGCTCGATGCCGGGATGATCGCGCGCGACGGCTCACGGCGCCCGGCGGTGGGCAAGCCGGCCGTGGTCTACCGGCTCGTGCCGGAGGCCCGCTGGGCGATCGGCGCGCACGTCAGCCGCCGGTCCGTCCGGCTGGTGCTGACCGACCTGGCCGGCCAGATCCACGACTCGGCCGTCACCGCCCTGCCCGACGACTTCACCCCGGCCCAGCTGCTGGACGCCCTGGCCGCCGGCGTCGCCACGATGACGGCCCGCCACCACCTGTCCTCCGCCGGCGCGGCCACCGGTGCCGACGGGCCCGGGCGCCTGCTGATCGGGGTCGGGATCGGCATGATCGGCCCGCTCGACCAGGCCCGGGGCACCGTGCGGGGCGCGCACCGGCTGCGGCACTGGCACGACGTCCCCCTGGCCGAGCTGGCCGGGCAACGACTGGGCCTGCCGGTGCTGCTGGACAAGGACGTCACCGCCGGCATCACCGCCGAAGCGTGGCGGCACGGAACGGATTTCCCCGACGCGGCGCTGGTGATGGTCGAGGCCGGGCTCGGCGCGGGGCTGTGGCTGAACGGCGTCACCCACCGGGGCACCCACACCAACGCCGGGGAGTTCGGGCACACCGTGGTCCAGCTCGACGGCCCGCCGTGTGCCTGCGGGCGCCGCGGCTGCCTGGAGGCCGTGCACGACCAGGCCACCGACCCGGTGACGGCGGCGCGGATCCTGGCCACCGGCGTCATCAATCTTCTCCAGACCCTCGACCTGGGCCGCGTCGTGCTGGCCGGGGCCGACCTGCTGGCGAACGGCGAGATCTACCGCCGGGAGGTGGAACTGGCCGTGCGCACCCAGCTTCCGGGGGCCGGCTGGCTCGCCGTCGAGGTCACCCTGAGCGAGCTGGGCACCGACGTGATCGCCGCCGGCGCCGCCATGCAGGTGCTCAACGCCCGCCACGGGCTGCCCCTACCCACGGCCGGTCACTGAGTCTCACTCCGAGATCGGCCGGTGCTCACCCTTGATCACGAAGTACGAGCCACGAATGGTGCCGGCCAGCTTCGACTTCTGCCGGGCGAACCTGAAGGTCGTGGCCAGCTCCTGCGGCACCTCCATGCCGTCGGACAGCTTGAACCCCACCGCCCGCTTGCCACCCTCGGCCAGCTCGTACATCACGTTGACCGACAGGCCGGACTCGTAGAACACGTAGGCGAACTGGATGCCCGCAGCGATGAAGGCCGTGGCCTGGAGCGGACGTGAGGCGATGACGAGATCGCGCTCGCTGCTGAGGATCTCATGCACCCAGGCGACGATCTCGGGAACCTCGGCGGCGTCGTCCACGCCGAACTCGTGCTCGTACTTGTTGCTGAAGTAGCGCGCCTCGTTGGCCCGCAGGCCGGCCAGGGCACCGGCCACCGGCGACGACTCGAGCCCGGCGGTCGAGACCGTCGTGAAGTCCACCACCTGTGCCACGAAGACCTCCAGCTCGCTCCCCCATGCTCCGACCCGCCGATCCTGGCACAGCCGGGCCGGGCGGTCAGTCGATTGACGCATGCGCGGGGACGGCGTGGCGGGTCACCCTCGTGCCCATGAGCACACCCACCCCCGTCCTGTTCATTCACGGCCTGTGGCTGCACGCCTCGTCCTGGCAGCCCTGGGCCGACCTGTTCGCCGAGCGCGGCTATGCGCCCACCCTGGCCGGCTGGCCCGGCGACGGCGACACGGTGGAGGCGTCCCGGCTGAACCCGGACGCCATCGCCGGCCACGGCATCGACGACGTCACCGAGCACCTCAAGACCGTCATCGACCGGCTGCCCCGCCGGCCGATCCTGATCGGGCACAGCTTCGGCGGGATGCTCACCGAGAAGCTGCTCGGCGAGGACTACGCCGTGGCCGCCGTCGGGATCGACGCGGCCCAGATCAAAGGGGTTCTGCCGCTGCCGGTCTCGGCGCTGAGGGCCACCCTGCCGGTGTTCCGGAACCCGGCCAACCGCCACCGAGCGGTCAGCCTGACCGCGTCGCAGTTCCGGTTCGCCTTCGGCAACGCGATCAGCGAGGAGGAGTCCGACGAGCTGTACGCCCGCTGGACGATCCCGGCGCCCGGCAAGCCACTGTTCGAGGCCGCCGCGGCCAACTTCAGCCCGAACTCACCGGCCGCCGTCCGCACCGGCAACGAGTCCCGGGGCCCGTTGCTGCTGGTGATGGGCGGGCGCGACCACACCGTGCCCGAGGCCGTCACCCGCTCCAGTTTCCGGCAGTACCGGCACTCCTCCGCCGTCACCGAACTGCTGGCGTTCGAGGACCGTGGGCACTCACTGACCGTGGACAGCGGCTGGCGCGAGGTGGCGGACGCCTGCCTGGACTGGCTGGAGAAGCAGGGCCTGTAGCCGGTTATCGGCCGCCTCAACCCGCCAGCAGCTTCTGGAGCTCCGACCGCGTCCGGACCCCGATCTTGGGATAGGCGTGGTAGAGGTGTGATTCGACGGTACGCGGTGACAGGTACAGCCGGTCGGCGATCGCCTGGTTGCTCAGGCCCTCCCCGACGAGCAGGACGACGGCCCGTTCGGCCGGGGTGACGGTGGCCAGGGCGTCGTAGGCGGCGAGCGCGACCACACCGCCCGCGGAACGGATCTCGTTCTGGGTGATCGCCAGCCAGTTCTTGGCGCCGGCGGCGCCGAAGGCGGGCATGGCCAGTTCGAGCAGGGGCAGGGCGTCCGCGTCCCGTCCCTGACCGCGCAGCCACCGGGCGTAGGAGAGCTGGGCGCGGGCGCGCTCGTAGGGCCAGGCGGCGGAGACACCGTTGTCGAGGGACGCCCGGAAGTGGGACTCCGCCGACGACGCGGCCGCGAGGTGCGCGCGGGCGTGCTCGACCAGGGCGTTCAGGCGTGGGGTGACCGGCCCGCCGTGGTGGCTCAGCGCGGCGTCCAGGAGCCTGCGCCCCTGCGGCACCGAGCCGATACGGCGGGCCACCTCCCCCAGATCGGCCAGGGCGTAGGCGGATTCGCGCGGATGGTGGGATCCGTCGAACAGTTCCGACAGAATCGTCCAGGCCGTGCGGTGGTCGTCGGCGACGATGGCCGCCACACCCAGCGCGTGCCGGGCCCGGGTGGCGTAGACCCGGGCCTGCTGCGGGTCGACGGAGCGGAAGGTGTCCGCGACGAAGGCCCGCACGTTGTGCCGGCCCGCCCGGGACGCGGCGATGTACGCGTGCGCCGACGACACCGCGGCGAAAAGCATCGGGTCCGGCCGTTTCTCGACGAGTTCCTCACCGGCGTGGACGGCTTCCAGGGCCTCGTCCCAGCGTCCCTGGTCGACGCGGGCCCAGGCCGACAGGGCGATCACCCGGGCCTGCCGGTCCGGCGGCACCCCGGCCACCCGGGCCCGGTCCAGGGCCGTGTCGAGCAGGCGGCGGGCCAGGGCGGTGCGGTCCAGCTGGGCGGCGACCGCGGCCAGCGAAACCGTGGGGACGCCCACGGCACCGTTGGTGTTGAGGACGCCCGTGGCACCCGCCGCGTCAACGGCACCAGTCGCGTCGGGGACGCCTGTGGCACGGGTTGTTTCGGCGGTTCCGGTTGCTTCGCGCGGGTCGGCGTCGGTCAGCCGGGCCAGTCGCGTCTCCAGGGGACGCGGGTCGGTGGGACGATCGGCGAGCAGTTCCTGCCACAGCTCCACCAGGGTGTCGCGGGGGCTGACCGTCGCCGGCCGGACCTGGTTCCAGACATGTCGCGCCGCAGCCGCTTCGGCTGCGTCACCGAGGTGGGCCAGGGAGCTGGTGGCCAGATCGGCGAGGTCGGCGAGCAGGGCCGCCGGAACAGCCGGGTCGCCGGCCACCGGGTGCGCCCGGGGCGTCCACCGGCTCAGGGTCTCGACCAGCAGCGCCGCCGCCCGGGCGGGCCGGCCCGCGCGGGCCAGTTCCTCGGCTTCGAACAGGGCGACGGCGGCTCGTGAGGTCTCGTCGTCACGGTGCTCACAGGCGCGTCGGGCGTACTCCAGTGCCCGTCCGGAGTCCGAGTCGGCGGCTGCCCGCCCGGCCGCCCGCAGCAGGAGGTCGGCGGCGTCACCGCCGGGGTCGGGGCTCAGGCCGGCCGCGAGGGCGAAACCGGTGCTCGCGGCACCGTGGCGGCCGAGCGTCTCCAGGTGGGCGGCCACGGCGTGCAGGGCGTCGCGGGCGGCCGCGTCGGGCGCGACGGCCGCCGCGGCCAGGTGGGTCAGGACCCGCTCGGGCTGCCCGCTCAGGTACGTGACCAGGAAAGCGTGGGCGGCGCGCCGGTTCTCGGGCGTGGCCGCCTGATAGACGACCGAGCGCAGGGTCGGGTGCCGGAAGCCCAGCCGCCCCGGCTCCCCGACCAGCAGCCCGGCCCCGACCGCGGCCCGGAGGTCGCCGAGCGCGGAACCGTCGTCGTCCGCAACGTTGTTCGGGGCCAGGGCCAGCGCGGCGGCCAGGGCCGGGCCGTCCACCTCGGGGGCATCCAGGGCCGCGGCCACCAGCAGGGCGAAACGCGCCGGTGCGGGCAGTTCCTCGCTCGCCCGCCCGAACGAGCGGGCCAGGCGTTCCGGCAGCGGCAGCAGCGTCGAGAGGCTCTCGGGCTCCTCCGGCCGGTGGTGCGCCGAGAGTTCCACCAGGGCCAGGGGATTGCCCGCCGACTGGCTCAGCACGAAGGTGCGCCGCACCCCGCTCGGCGGTTCCGGCTGGGCGTCCAGGAGCCGTTCGGCCATGTCGGCCGGCAGCGGACGCAGCTCGTCGACCGCCCCGGCGCAGCCCTCCAGCCGGGTGAGCTGCGGCGAGGACCGGCCGAGGAACAACAGCGAGAAGGACTCCCCCTCGATCCGGCGGGCCGCGAACTCCAGCACCCCCAGGCTCTCGGAGTCGGCCCAGTGCGCGTCGTCCAGCACCACCGTGACCGGCTGCCGCGCCGCCCGCAGCGACAACAGGGTCAGGCAGGCCACCCGCAGCGTCAGGGGATCGGGCGCGGCCGTCACCCCGGACAGCGCGAGGGCGTGCTCCAGCGCCTCACGCTGGCGGTGCACCAGCGAGGCGGCGTCGCCGAGCAGCGGGCGCAGGGCCTGGTGCAGGGCGGCGAACTGGATACCGGTCTCGGACTCGCTCGCCCGCGCCCGCACCACGAGCTGACCGGCGCTCTCCAGCCGGCCGGCGACCGTGTGCGCGAGGGTGGACTTGCCCAGGCCCGCCGACCCGAGGACCACGCAGACGGTGCCCCCCGACCGGAGCCGGGTGGTCACAGCGTCCACCAGTTCGGGACGGACGTGCAGGTGCGACATCACGGGCTCCGCTCAATAACTGCTCAGTGACTGCTCGGGTGACGCACGACCCGGGCCGTCCACGAGGGGCGCCGGAGATCTCAGTGATTCTACCGATTCGCTCCCCGCGCCCCGTTCCTAGATTCGCTGCGGACCGGAGGGAGAGCAGCGGTGGAACACACGGGCAGGGACCTGGTCGGACGCCTGCGGGAGCAGGCGCGGATCACGGCTCTCGTCGACGGCCGGGGCCCGGGCAGACTGCTGCTGCGCGGCCCGGCCGGGATCGGCAAGACCGTGCTGCTGCGGCGGGCGGCCGCGCTGGCCGGCACCCACGGCCTGCGCGTGCTGCGGGCCTCGGGGGTGGAGGCGGAGCAGTACCTCCCGTTCGCCGCCCTGCACCAGGTGCTCCTGCCCACGCTCGGGCACCTCGGGGACCTGCCGCAGCTGCCGCGCACCGCGCTGGCCCGGGCCTTCGCGCTGCTCCCGGCCGCGGACACCCCCGATCCGCTGCACGTGGGCCTCGCCGCGCTGGGGCTGCTGACCGGCGGCGACGGGCGGGCGACGCTGCTGGTGCTCGACGACCTGCACTGGATGGACGACGCCAGCCGCGCCGCGATCCGGTTCGTCTGGCAGCGCGCCGGTGCGTCCCCGCGCATCGTGGCAGCCAGCCGCGAGGACGACCCGGGCTGGTGCCGCGAGGCCACCGAGACGATCGCCCTGACCCCGCTGGATCGTGACCAGGCCCGCGAGCTGGCGCTGCGCACCGCCCCCGGCCTCGGGCCGCAGGCCCTGCACCACCTGCTCGGGCTGGCCGCGGGCAACCCGCTGGCCCTGGTCGAACTGCCGCAGGCCGCAACGGAACTGGCGGACTCCTCGGTGCTGCCGGTGCAGACCCGCCTGGAGCGGGCCTTCGCCGCACGGTTCGGGCCCCTCGACGCGGCCGCCCGCATGCTCCTGACCGTCGCGGCCGTCCACGAGAGCCCGCTGGTGACGGACGTTCTCGCGGCCGGGCGGGAGCTCGTCGAGGACTCCCACGCGCCGGGGGCCCTGCGGCGGGCCCTGGACTCCGGGCTGGTCGGGGCCTCCGGGGCCCGGCTGGTGTTCCTGCACCCGCTGGTGCGCTCGGCCCTGGTCCGCGCGGCCGGGCCGGACCTGCTGGCACAGGTGCACCAGGCGGTCGCGGACACCACCCACGACCGGTTCGCGTCCGTCTGGCACCGGGCGCACGCGACGGCGAAACCCGACGAGGACGTCGCCGAGGCCCTGGAACGGGTGGCCGGCGAGGCCCGTTCGCGCGGGGCCCTGCGCCCGGCCCGGTCGGCGCTGATCCGGGCCGCGGCCCTGTCGGTCGACGACCGGCGGCACGTGCACCGGCTGCTGGATGCCGCGCAGATCGCCGACGAGCTCGGGGAACCGGACGCGGTGGAGCGGCTGGTCGCCCAGGCCCGCGCGCTCGGCCCGGACGAGACCTCCGCGGCCCGGATCGCCCTGCTCGACGGCGGTACCGACGACCACGTGGTGCTGCGGGTGGAACGGCTGCTGCACCGGGCCGGGGCGGCGCTCGCCGGGGACGCCCACGACCTGGCGGCCGATTTACTCTGCCGGGCAAGCCGTTTGATGGATCACGGGGCGATCCTGGATACCTCCCACCGCGAGCGCGTGCTGACTGCGGCCGGTGCCCTGACGCTGCCGTCGCACGATCCGCGGCTCCTGCTGATCCGGGCCTGCCTGTCCCCCGCCGGCCCCGGTGTGCCGGTGGGCCTGGCGGGGGCGGCGACCACCGGCGTCCTCGATCCGGGGCAGGACGCCCTGCTCGCGCAGGCCGCCGTGGCCGGTGGGGACTGGGACAGCGTGCCGGCCCTGACCGCCCGGGCGGCCGGTGGGCTCCGGCGTCAGGGGCGGACCGCTCTGCTGGCCGAGACCCTGGCCGCGCGGGCGTTCGCCGCGGTGATGGTGGGCCGCTGGGACGACGTGGACGACGTCGCGGTCCGGGCCGGGCGGCTGGCCGAGGAGACCGGGCAGGCCCGGTGGCGTCACGACGCCGGGCTGACACGGGCTCTGCTCGCCGCCCTGCGGGGTGAGAGCGAACGGGTCGCAGAGCTTCTCGCCGACGGTGAGCGGTTCGCCGTCGTGACCGGGGACGCCGTTCTGGGTGACACCGCCCGGCTGGCCCGGGGGCTGGCTCATCTGGGGGCCGACCGGCACCTGGACGCCTACGAGGCGTTACGGTCCCGCGTCACCACCGTGCCGCACCCGAACCGCCGGCTGTGGGCGGTGGACCTGCTGGCCGAGGCGGCCGTCGGGGCCGGGCGGGCGCGGGAGGCGTGGGAGCTGCTGCGCGCCGATCTGGAGAACGCCCCGCCCGGGCCGGCGGCGCAGGTCCGGTCCCGGAACCTGGCGCGGGCGTTGCTGGCCCGTCCCGAGGAGATGGAGGACGCTTTCGGCGCGGCGGTTCTCGAGGCGCGTGGGACACCCGGATGGCACCGCGCGCGCCTCGATCTGTATCACGGGATGTGGCTGCGCCGGCACCGGCGTGCGGCCGAGGCGCGGGCCGTGCTGGAACCGTGCGTGCTGGTGCTGGACCGGCTCGGCGCGCGGGCCTGGGCGGCCCGGGGGCGACGGGAACTGGCTGCCACCGGCCGCCGTTCGCGTCCGGCGTCCGGGATCTCGCTGACCGCCCAGGAACTGCGGATCGCCCGGCTGGCGGCCGAGGGGCTCAGCAACAAGGAGATCGGGCTGCGGTTGTTCCTGACCCACCGGACGGTGGGAACCCATCTGTACCGGGTGTTCCCGAAGCTGAACGTGCGCACCCGCGGGCAGCTGCACCGGGTCATGCGGGAGGCGGGGCTGCTCGACGACTGAGGACGCACGGGTCTCACACGGTCGCGACCAGGCCGCCGTCGAGGGTGATGTCGGTGCCGGTGAGGTTCGCGGCCCGCTCCCCCGCCAGGAACACCACCAGGTCGGCCACCTCCTGCGGGGTGCTGAAGCGACCGGTGGCCGAGCCGGCCACGGCGGCCTGCCGCACGCTCTGCGGGCTGATCCCGCCGGCCCGCGACACCGCGTCGGCCACGCCGCCGGCGCCCAGCCACAGGTCGGTCCCGACCGGGCCCGGGGCCACCGTGTTGACCCGGATCCCCTGCGCCCCGAACTCTTTCGACAGGGCCTTGGCCAGATTGGTGAGCGCGGCCTTGGTGGCGCCGTAGTCGACGACGAGCGGGTCGGGCAGCCGGGCGTTGACCGAGCCGGTGTTGACGATGACGCCGCCGCCGGCGGCGACCATCGGTGGCAGCACCGCCCGGCACATCCGCACGGCGCTCATCAGGTTCACCTCGAGGGTGTCGCGCCACTGCTCGTCCGTCACCGACAGGAACCCGCCGGTGCGGGGCCGGGCCGCGCCGACGTTGTTGACCAGCACGTGCACCCGCCCGTCGGCCGCGTCCAGCATCCGTTGCGCGGCGTCCGGCGCGGTGAGGTCCACCTCCAGGGCCACCACCTGCCCGGCGGCGACCAGGGCGTCCAGGCCCGGGCTGCCGCCCCGGGCCCCGGCCACGACCCGGGCCCCCTCGGCCACCAGGGCCCGGGTGATCGCCAGGCCGATTCCCTTGCTGGCGCCCGTGACGAGCGCGGTCTTGCCGACGAGTTCGGTCTCCATGAGCGGTGACCGTAGACCGGCGTGCCCAGTGACCGCTTGCGTCACGTGACTGGTTCTCCCGGGCAGCGTCAATTGACGCTGGAGCGGCGCCGGGATGATTCCTACCGTGTAGCGCGACAGCAGCATCTGCTCGACAACGCTGGGAGCACACGTGTTTTCACGATCATCACGCGGCATCACCCGAGGCGCCGTCGCCGTCGGCCTGGTGCTGGGCGGAGCCTTCGCCGCCACCGACCGGCCGGCGACGAGCCAGGCGGCCGGGCAGGTTCTCGGGCAGGTGGCACCGGCCGCCACGCCGCAGCCGCCGGCCGGTTTCACCGCCCACGACGCCCAGGTCAACGGCATCCGGATGCACTACGTGACGGGTGGCCAGGGCCCGACCCTGGTGCTGCTGCACGGGTATCCGCAGACCTCGCGCGAGTGGTTCGGGGTGATGCCGGAACTGGCGAAGCACTACACCGTGATCGCGCCGGACCTGCGCGGCGCCGGGGGCAGCAGCGCCCCGGAGGGCGGCTACGACAAGGTGACGATGGCCGCCGACGTCCACGCCCTGCTGGTGAAACTGGGCCGCGGCGACGACATCGACCTGGTCGGGCACGACATCGGCACGATGGTGGCCTACGCCTACGCCGCCACCTACCGCACCTCGGTGAAGCACCTGGCGCTGACCGAGGCCCCGATCCCCGACGACACCGTGTACACCTACCCGTCGCTGACCGAGGACGGGCCCGGGTTCTGGAACTTCGGGTTCTTCTCGCTGGAGAACGGCCTGCCGGAGAACACGATCGACGGCCACGAGGAGACCTGGGTGGCCGGGTTCATGGACTGGCTGACGGTGAACAAGGAGGCCGTCACCCGGCAGGACACCGACGCGTACGCCGCCGCCCTGCACGACGACGCGCACCTGAGGGCCAGTTTCGAGTGGTTCCGCGCCTTCCCGGCCGACAACCAGGACGTCGAACGGCTGGGACGCCGGAAGCTCACCGTCCCGGTGCTGGCCGTCGGCGCCGAGTCCAGCCTCGGCGAAGCCGTGGCCGAGCAGGCCCGGCACTACGCGAAACACGTGAAGAAGGCCGTGATCGAGGACTCCGGCCACTGGATCTGGGAGGAGCAGCCCGCCGCCGCGACCAGCCTGTTGCTGGACTTCCTGGACGGTGACTCGCCCACCTCCTGAACATCCTGCCGAACGACGTAGGGTGGGGCATGCCCGAGCTCATCGCCCCGACCACGCGCCTGCACCACGCCTGGCTCGCCGCCCATGCCGAGTGGGGGCCGGGTCTGCACGAAGACGGGTTCGGGCTGCTGGCCACGGACGAGGTCACGTCCCCCGCCGGTTTCGCGGCCTGGGTGGCCCGGCTGGCCGGCGAGTCCGACCGGGCGATGTGCCGGTGGATCGTCGACGACGGCCAGGTGCTCGGTGCGATCGCCCTGCGGCACCGGCACACTGACCTCGTGGAGCGGGCCGGGCACATCGGTTTCGGCATCCGGCCCAGCGCCCGGCGGCGCGGGCTTGCCTCCTGGGCGCTGGGCCGGATGCTGGAACAGGCACGGGATCTCGGCCTGCGACGGGTGCTCGTGGTCTGCGCGGTGGGCAATCTCGCCTCGGCCCGCACGATCGAGCGCCTCGGCGGCGTCTTCGAGGAGACCCGGCACACCGAATCCGGTGCCCTGCGGCGGTACTGGTTCGACCTCCCGGCCTGACCCCCTGCCGGCGCATGCCAGAAGGGCCCCCAGGGCGAGGGCTACGCCTCGGCCAGGCCCTCCACCACGCTCTCGCCCAGACGCCACAGCCGCCGGCAGAACTGGTCCACCTCCGGCTCCGGGGCCGGGTCGGCGGACGACAGCCAGCCGCTCAGCAGAACGATCATGCCGCCGGCGATGAACCGGGATGCCTCCTGCGCCGTCCGGGCCGGCAGGTCCGGGTGCCGGGCCATGATCATCTCCTCGGTGCGCCCGGCGAGGTAGGCCAGCAGTTCCTGCTTGCCGCGCCCGAGGCCCGGGCCGTGGCTCATCAGGCGCCGGTACAGGCAGCGTCGCTGGTTCAGCTCGCCGACGATCTGCCGGATGCGGGAGAGGGGGTCGCCGTCGTCGGCGCGCCGCCCGCACGCGATGATGTCGCGCAGATCGTCACGGACCATGGTCGCGATGAGCTCTTCGGGCGTGCCGCAGTGCTGGTAGAACGTCGGCCGGCTGACCTTCGCCCGGGCGGTGATGTCGGTGACCGAGATGTCCACCGGGTCCCGGTCGTGCAGGAGCTCACGCATCGCGTCGTGCAGCATCCGGCGCGTGCGCACGACCCGCGGGTCGAGCTGTTCCTCACTCACGCCGCCATTGTCCCGGTTGTGGAGATCACTCATGCACCACCGTCCACCCCCTGGGCTGTGACGAAGAAGTCCTCGCCCGGGGAACTCTTTGCCACGGACCGCTCTGTCTTACAGATGTAAGATACCCGGAGCTCGGCATCCGTTGCCCGGTCCAGCACGATCCCCGCGAAAGCAGGCACCATGACCACCGTCACCGACGGCCCTCAGACGTTAACGGCACCCCACCCAGAGCTCCGGCTGATGTCGCTGACACCCCGCGAACTAGAGGTGACCGGGCTGGTGGCCCACGGCCTGTCGAACGAAGAGATCGCCCGCGCCCTGCACATCGCGCCCACCACCGCCAAGACCCATGTCAACCGGGCCCTTTCCAAGACCTTCTGCCGCGACCGCGCCCAGCTCGTGGTGCTGGCCTACGAAGCCCGCCTGGTGCGCGTCGGCGAGTACCGTCAGCCGCTCTACCGCGGCTGAGACAACACCTCGTACTGCCACCGCACCCGTCAGCGACAAAATATCTCCGGACAACATTTCAGCCCACCGTCGCGGTCGTGACCCAGTGCGCCGCCAGCCGGTCTCCCGCCCACCGTTCCGGTCGCGCCGGTCAGCGTGGGGACGCCCTCAGCACCGATGATCTGCCGGGTCACCTCTGGTCCGGTGGTCCGGAGACGCCGGACGGCCGCACGCCGGCGAGGGCCGCCGCGCTAGCGTTCGCCGATGAGCACCCAGCAGGTCTGGCCCGGCGGCGTACGGGGAGCCGATCCGCGTCTGGGCGGAAGCGTACTGCCCGGCCTGGTGGACGCCCACGTGCACCTGGGGCTCGTCGATCACCGCGGGCTGGTCTCCTCCCCCGTGGTCGAGGTGCACGACCTGGGCTGGGTGCCGGGTTCACGGGCTGGCTGGGCCGCCGACCTGGGACCCGGCGTGCGGGTGAAGGCGGCAGGGCCGTTCCACACCGCGCCCGGCGGCTATCCGCAGGGCCGGGTCTGGGCCCCGGAGGGATCGGTGCGCCCGGTCACCGACGCCCACGACGTGACGGCCTCGGTCGACGCCGCGGTGGCGGGCGGGGCGCACACGCTCAAGGTCACGATGCACACCGGCGGCCCGATGCTGTCCCCGCCGCTGCTGCACATGCTGGTTCAGGCTGCGCACGCGGCGGGCCTGACCGTCAGCGCGCATGCCGAGGGGGCCGGCCGGGCCCTGGCGGCGTTCCGGGCGGGCATCGACGTGCTCGTGCACACGCCCTGGACCGAGACCCTCGACGACGCCACGCTGGCCGCGATGGCCGGGCGGATGACCTGGATCAGCACCTTCGCCATCCACGACGACCCGGCGCGGTCTGTGGCTCTGGACAACGCGCGGCGCTTCATCGCAGTCGGTGGACGTCTGCGGTACGGCACCGACATGGGCAACGGGCCCACTCCGGTGGGGGTGAACACGGCGGAGATCCTCGCCCTGGGCCGGGCGGGCCTGGAAGGTGAGGCGCTGCTGAGCGCGCTGACCGGCGTCACCAGTTCGTCGTCGCCGGGGCCGGATCGTCTGCTGCACAGCCACCTTCCTCCGCCCCGTACCGCGCAAGACTGTGCTGTCTGGTTCTCGACCGCGCGACGCCTCGACGTCGCCCTCGCGGAGGTGCTCCCCCGATGACCCCCTCAACCCGGCCGACAGCGTCCACCGGCACCGAAACATCCACCGGAGCAACAGCGTCCACCATTGACGACGGAACCGACCTGCTGAGCCGGGCCGCCGCCCTCGACGCCGCCGACCCGCTGGCCGCGCTGCGGGAGCGATTCGTGCCCGGTGACGGCGATCTCGTGGCCTACCTCGACGGCAACTCCCTGGGCCGGCCGCTGCTGGCGACCCGTGAGCGCCTGTCCCGGTTCGTCGACGAGGTGTGGGCGCCGCGGCTGATCCGGGGCTGGGACGAGGGCTGGATGGACTCCCCGCTCACGCTGGGCGACACGCTGGGCCGGCTGACCCTGGGCGCGGCGCCGGGGCAGACCGTGGTGGCGGACTCCACCACGGTCATGCTCTACAAGCTGGCCCGCGCCGCCCTGTCCGCCCGGCCGGGGCGTACCGAAATCGTCCTGGACAGTGAGAATTTCCCGACCGACCGTTACGTGCTGGAGGGCGTCGCCGCCGAGACCGGCACGCGCCTGGTGTGGATCGACCCCGACCCGTCGGCGGGGGTCACCGCCGACCAGGTCGCGGCGGTGACCGGGCCGCAGACGGCCCTGGTCGTGCTCAGCCACGTCGCGTTCAAGTCCGGTTATCTGGCCGACGTGCCGGCGATCACCGACATCGTGCACCGGGACGGCGCTCTCGTGCTGTGGGACCTGTGTCACTCGGCCGGCGTGGTTCCGGTCGAGCTGGACGACTGGGACGTCGACCTGGCGGTGGGCTGCACCTACAAGTACCTCAACGGCGGCCCGGGCTCGCCCGCGTTCGGCTATGTCGCGCGGCGGTTGCAGGGCGAGCTGCGTCAGCCGGTCCAGGGCTGGATGGGCCACGCCGAGCCGTTCACGATGGGGCCCGGCTACCGGCCCGCCGAGGGCATGCGCCGCTTCATCAGCGGAACCCCGCCGGTGGTGGGCATGTTGGCGATGCGCGACATGCTGGAGCTGATCGAGGAGGCGGGCCTGGACGCCGTGCGGGCCAAGTCGCTCGCCCTCACCTCCTACGTCGTGGAGGTGGCCGACCGGATCCTGGCCCCGTACGGCGTGGAGGTGAGCGGCCCGCGGGAGCCGGAGCGCCGGGGCGGGCACGTCATGCTCTCGCACCCGGCGTTCCGTGAGCTGATGCCGCGGCTGTGGGAACGCGGCGTGATCCCGGACTTCCGGCCCCCGCAGGGTCTGCGGGTGGGCCTGTCGCCGTTGAGCACCAGCTTCACCGAGGTCACGCTCGGTCTGCGGGAGGTCGCCGGGCTGCTGGGTGATCTCCCGTGAAGACCCGGCTCACCAGGACCGGGCGGCCTCCCGCAGCACCTCCCGCACGCGCGCGACGTCGGGGTTGGCCTCGGAACCGGGCCGCTGCACCAGGAACAGGGTGTTGAGGGGTGGTTCGGCCGGGTCGTCCAGCACGAGGAGCCGGCCGGCGTCCAGGTGCTCCTGGCAGATCGAGCGCGGCAGCACGCTGTAGCCCGCCCCGGCGACCAGTGCGGCCACCACGGCATGCAGGTTGGGCACGGTCATCGCGGCCCCGCCCGGCGGGATCTGCTTGCCGAAAACCGTTCTCCAGTAACGCCGCACGATCGGCATGTCCTCGGCGTAGCTGACCAGCGGGACCTCGCGCAGCAGCGAGCTCAGGCCGGTGCCCGGATCGCGCCCGGCCAGGGCACCGGCCCAGGTGGGGGCGGCCACCAGCAGGTACTCCTCGTCGGCCAGCGCGACCGACTCCAGGGATCGTCCCCGGGGGCGGCGGGTGGCGATGACGAGGTCCTGCTGCCCGGCGCGCAGCTGCTCGACGAGGTGTTCGGTCTGGCCCTGCGCCACCCGCAGCCCGACGCCGCCGGCCACCAGGGGGGCCAGGGCGGGCAGGACGCGGGTGCACAGCAGTTCGGACGGCCCGGCCAGGTGCACCGGGGAGGGCCTGCTCTCCAGCCGGTCGGCGTCGCCGACGCCGGCCAGGGCGTCCAGGGGCAGGGTGACGCGGGCGGCCAGCTCGTGGGCGAAGGCGGTCGGCTCGGTGCCGCGCGGCAGACGGGTGAACAGGGGCCGGGTGGTCTGCTGCTCCAGGGCCCGGATCTGGGCGGTGACCGTCGGCTGGGACAGGCCCAGCCGGGCCGCGGCGGTGGTGAAGGAACCCGCCCGGTAGACCGCGAGGAAGGTGCGCAGCAGGTTGAGGTCGAGCGGGCCCCGGGGCGGTGCGACGTCGTTCACCGGCAGCACCCTACCGGCCGATGCCATCGGGATTCCTATGGCTGGGATAGGCCGAACTATTGGTTCTGCGGCGGCACGCGGGCTTACCGTCCCGGTGACGGGGCTCCCCGTACCGAGAGGAAGAGATCCATGACCACGCAGAACGCGATCACCTGGCCCGAGCACTACCTGCCCGGCACCGGCGACAACTTCGTCTCCAACGAGGTCGTCGTCGCCGGCGTCACCGCCGCCCAGGTCTGGCGGTACCTGACCGACACCTCCGAGTGGGAGGGCTACTACGACAACGTCGCGGACATCTCCTTCCCGGCCGGCGGCGGGCCCGTGCTGAGCCAGGACCTCGACTTCTCCTTCGGCACGTTCGGCTTCCCGCCCCTGGCCGCCCACGTGACGCAGTTCCAGGCGCCCGCCGACGGAGTGCCCGGCCGGTTGTCGTGGACCGCCCGGCAGGACGGCACCCCCGCCGAGCGGCTCGACGTGCTGCACGCCTGGCTGGTGGAGGACCTGCCCGGCGGCCGGGTGCGCGTGCTCACCCAGGAGGTGCAGCACGGCGTCCCGGCCGCGGATCTCGCCACGCAGCGTCCCAACCCGATGCTCAACGGCCACCAGGCCTGGCTCGACGGGCTGATCACGGCGGCCCGCCGGCCCTGATCATCAGCGGCCCGCCGCCCCTGATCATCAGCCTGATCACCAGCGGCTCCCGGACCCGTGAGCCCTGCGCTGCGGCAGGAGCCCACGGACCCGGGCCGGAGCGACGGCTCAGGCGTGCACGATGATCCCGGTCATCGTGGGGGTGTAGGTCTCGGTGGCCTTCTTCGAGGTCAGGGCCACCCGTAGCCGGCTGGTGGTGACGTCGTCGAACGTCACCGACAGGTCGTGGCCGATCCCGTCGCTGCCCTGCGCGAAGGTCACCCAGGCACCGTCGTCCCAGCGTTGCAGCTCGAAAGTCTGCACCCGCGGGTTGGTTCCGGAGTCGGTGTACTCGTCCAGCACCACCTCACCGAAGGTGGTGTCCTGACCGAAGTCGACGTCCAGGGTGACCGGGTAGGTGGCGTCGTCGGCCGCGGCCCAGCGGGTGCCGGGATCGCCGTCGGTCAGGTTCACCGCGCCCAGGGTGCCGCCCGCGCCTGGATGGGTGGAGCTGGCCGTGACCGCCGCACCGAGAGCCAGGTCCGGGGCGTCGTCGCCGGGATCGGCCTCGACCGGGTCGTCGTCCACCGGGTCGCTCACCAGGGTACCGGCCGGGTTCTCGACGGTGCCGATGTCCGGCGCGGCGCCGTGGTACAGCTGGGTGCCGAGGAAGTCCGCCGTGCCCAGGTGCGCGTTGTA
The DNA here is from genome assembly GCF_018499875.1 of Kineosporia corallincola. Classification (GTDB taxonomy): domain Bacteria; phylum Actinomycetota; class Actinomycetes; order Actinomycetales; family Kineosporiaceae; genus Kineosporia; species Kineosporia corallincola. The sequence goes on from NZ_JAHBAY010000002.1 coordinate 570,182, forward strand.
GCGGCCGGCGTCGATCAGCGGTGAGTCGTCCTGGAGCGCGAAATGCTCCGCGGCGGTGCGGATGTTCTCGACCCCCGCCCCGGTGACGTAATCGTCGGGGTCGCCCGCGAACTGCGGGTCCACCTCCAGGCCCCGGGGGTCGTCGGGTTGCTGCGAGGAGTGTGTGCCGCTCGCCTCGTAGTAGTCGTTGTTGGAGAACACCGCCTGCCGCAGGGCGCCGTCGCGGCGGTACCAGGTGGTGGGCTCGGTCGTGGACGTGTTGTGGAAGATGTTGTTGATGAAGTAGACCGGACTGAGAAAGGTCTCGTCGTGGACGTATTCGAGGTCGGCGCCGTCGTAGACGAACGTGTTGTTGGCGAAGTACGTGGGTGAGTAGTTCGTCGACAGCATGTTCTTCACCAGCACGCCGTTGTCGTTGACGCTCAGGTTGTAGCGGGCCACCGAGTTGGAGCTGTTGCCCATGTAGGCCATCCAGCCCGCGGCGTTGTCGTGCGAATAGTTGTACTGGTAGGTGACATTGAAGTTGGTGTACTCCAGATCGAAGGGCGTGCCGTCGTACTCGTTGTCCGGCCCGCCGTAGACCTCGTTGTACTGCATCACCGAGTCGGCGCCGGCCCACAGGTACAGGCCGCACGACACCGCGTCGTACCGTTCGAGGAAGCCGTTCACCTCGTTGTACTCGGCTGTCAGGCGCTGGCTGTCGGCCAGCTGGAAGGCCCCCTGGCCGATGCTCTCGGCATAGTTGTGCCCGATGTAGACGTCCCGGCTGTACAGGTCGCGGGTGCGCACCCACAGCTGTTCCCAGCCCTCGTGGAACTTGCCGTTCTCGTCGGTCTGGCCGGCCGCGGTCCCGTCGGCGCCGAACCAGTTGAAGGCGAACTGCACGGCGTGCAGCTCGACGTTCTCGAACCGGTTGTCCTCGATCCGGACGTCCTCGAAGTGATGCCCGCCGGTCGGATAAGACTGGTACGACTGGCTTCCGAACACCTGGAAGTTCACCGCCCCGTAATGGATCTTCTGCCAGGTGCTGGGGCCGTCGGTGTTGTGGACGTACACGTCGTGGATCCGGAAGTGGTTCATGATGCTGTCCGCACCGCTCGGCAGGGTGTCGGCGTTGATCGAGACGGCGATACCGTCTCGCACCGCGGTGCCCGTGGTGATGTCGTGCTCGAAGTCGTCGTCGTTGGACAGCTCGACGTTGTCGATCTCCCAGAACTGCTGGTTCTGGAGCACGATGGCGCCCGTACGGCCCACCGTGGCTGGGCTTTTCGTTCCGTCGGCCAGGAACGGGCTGGGCACGTTGCCGTTCGTGGCGATGTAGGGCAAGGACGACGCGGCACCGTAGGCCGAGATGGTGATCGGGTGGCCGTCGGTGCCGGAGCCCTTGGGCCACAGCTGCTCACCGTCCCACCGCTCACCGGCCTGGAGCAGGATCCGGTCACCGGGTGCGAAGGTCGTCGAGTTGGCCCGGGCCAGCGTGCGCCACGCCTCGTCCGGGTCGGTGCCCGCGGCGGTGTCGTCGCCGTCGGACGCGTCGAGGTAGTAGTCCTGCCCGCCGTACGGATTGGCCTGGTTACCGGGCCAGCTCGCCTCGGCCGAGGTGCCGGTGGTGCTCGCCCGGGCGGGCAGCGACAGCACCGGCACGGCGACGAGTGTGATCAGCAGGGCGATGAGCCCGGAGCGGAGCGTGCGTGGTCTGTCGGGTTTCAACGCTGCACATCCTCTGCGTCGATGGCGTCCACCGCCGCGGAGTCGACGGTGAAATCACTGGCCCCCTCCCGCCGGTCCAGGAGCCGCCGGAGCTTGCTCCCGGTCAGCGACTGCCGGATGCGTGGGGCATAGGCCGCGAAAGCCTTTTCCTCGTCGATGTTCCTGTGATCGAGCCGGTAGTAGGTGAGCGTGCTGCTGCCGACCACCGGCGCGGACGTCTGCCCCGGTTCGAGCGTGCCCAGCACGGCCTGGAGTTCCTGGTCGCGGGGGTTCACCCCGGTCGAGGTGCCGCCGGTGTAGGTGCCGCTCGACAGCCGGCCCCCGGGAACGTCTTCCAGGCTCTCGTCACCGATCGCGTCGGCCGAGACGGGCAGCTCCAGCTCGGTGTACTCGTAGGTGGTGGCGTTCGCGCTCCAGGCGCCCGGGTCGTCGTCGAACGCCTGCCGCACCTCGGCGTCACCGACCCACAGCGGGTCCCCCGGCCGGGCGCTCAGGTCTTTCTCCAGCGCCGTGGTGATCTCGGCCAGCCGGTGCGAATAGTATTCCTGGGGCGTGTATTCGACAGGCCCGTAGACCACCTCGCCGCGTGCGTGCGCGCTCGCGCGGGCGGCGTTGACGGTCTCCACCTCGTCCAGGAAGTCCTGAAACGACGCCCAGACGTCCTGCCCGTCCTCGCGTGCCAGGTCGAGAGTCGCCTCCGTCGAGCGGATCTCGTCCAGGGCCTGGTCCGGCAGGTCCCCCTGCGCGGCCGAGGTCCGGTCCAGGCGCCCCATCTGGAAGAGGAGCTCGTCGCGGGTGATCGCCCGGCCGTCGAGCGTCGCGACCCGGTCGGTGCCCCCGAGCGCCCAGGCCGCCCCGGCGCACACGCAGGCCACCGTCACGACGGCGAGACACCCTGCCAGCACCCGGCCCTTCATCGGCGCGTCCCGGTTCTCGCCGTCCCCGAACCGATCACGGACGTCTGTGAGAGCACCGGGGTGTCCCGGGCCTCGGTCACGGTGATCCGCACCCGGTCCACCGTCACCGCCGCGAACGTCACGATCCTGCGGTACCCCACGGCACCGGTCTCCCCCAGCACGATCCACTCCCCACCCCGCCGGCCCTCGACGAGGACCCGCTCGACGCGCTGGCCCTGGGTGATGTCCTCCCCCAGCACCACCGCCTCGACCTCCCGGTGCTCCCCGAGATCCAGCACGATGAAATCGTTCTCGTCGGAGCGCGCCACGGGCACCGAACGGGAGTGGAAGTCGTCGATCCGGCGTCCCAGACTCTCCAGGGTCGCCACGTCATTCGGGTGGATCCGGCCGTCGCGGGCGGGCGGCACGTTCAGCAGGAAGGTCGCGTTACCACCGACCGAGCTGAGGTAGATCCCGAACAGCTCGTCCACGGAACGCACCTGGCCGTTCTCGGCGGGATGATGGAACCAGCCCGGCCGGATCGAGGTGTTGACCTCGGCCGGGTACCAGACCAGATCGTCCGGGTAGGCGGCCAGGGCCTCACGGCTGCCGAGGTCGTCCTCGTCGCTGCGCACCCGCCGGGCGAACGTCCCGTCGTCCGCCTGCTGGGAACGGGCGGAGACGCGCTCGGCGTCCTGGAGCACGCGGGGCACGACGCTCCATTCGTCCGGGCGGGTGTGCCCGGCCTCGTTCCCGCACCAGCGCACGTCCGGACCGCACACGCTGATCACGGCCTCCGGCTGGAGTTCCCGCACGCGGGCGTAGTAACGATCCCAGTCGTAGGTCTGCCGCCGGCCGTTCGGCCCCTCGCCGTTGGCTCCGTCCAGCCAGACGCAGAACACCGGGCCGTAGCCGGTGAGCAGTTCGGTGAGCTGGGCCAGATAGAAGTCGTCGTAGTCCTTTCCGGAGCCGTAGGTCGGTTCGGTGCGGTCCCAGGGCGACAGGTACACGCCGAACTTCAGGCCGTGCCGGGCCGCCGCCTCGCTGACCTCGCGTACCAGGTCACCGCGTCCGTTTCTCCACGGGGACGAGGCCACCGAGTGGCGGGTGACCGCGCTGGGCCACAGGCAGAACCCGTCGTGGTGCTTCGCGGTGAGGATGACGGCCCGCATGCCGGCCCGGGCCAGCGCGCGCACCCACTGGTCCGCGTCCACCTCCGGCGGGTCGAACAGCGCGGGATCCTCGTGTCCCAGGCCCCATTCGTGGTCGGTCATCGTGGTGACGCCGAAATGGACGAAGCCGTAGAACTCCAGTTGCTGCCACGCCAGTTGCCGTGCGCTGGGCCGGATCCCGGCCAGCCGACGGCCGTCCACGGGCACCGCCGTGAGCGTCTTGTCGTCCATGAGCCGTTGCCTTCCGCCTAGGGTTCGAGGGTCCCGTCCTGGTCCGGCAGGGCCGACAAGGTCGACCGGATGCGTTCGTGCCTCTCGCGGCCGGCCCGGCCCGATCGGTCGAGCGCCAGGAATGCCGCTCCCGCACAGCCGTTCTCGACCACCCGGAGGTTTCGCCCACGCAGTGTCTCGTCCAGGGCGGGCGAGCAGCCGGGGTTGCGCAGGAAGCCCTGGGTCATCACCGAGCCGCCGAGCACCAGTGGGCCGTCGGACGGGAACCGGTTAACGAGCGCCGCCAGGTGCTCCCCCGCCCGGGCGAGGATCCGCCGCGCGACGTCATCTGGCCCGGCGCAGGCGTGACCGGAGGCGTGATCGGAGGTGCGAGTAGACGCGTGATCGGACGCGTGGGCGAAGGCGATCGGTGCGAACCGGGCGAGGTGAACCGGTGGCTGGGCATAGGTTTCGCGCACCAGGGCCTCCAGTCCGGCAGACCTGACCACGCCGACCGGGCCGACCGGTCCGTTCAGGCCGGCCGGACCAGACTGCCCGGCCCCGCCGATCCGACCACCCACCCCGGGCGCCCCGGGCGCCTCGGCCGCTCCGGGCGTCCTCAAACTCGCCAGCACCCGCCCGGTCATCGCGGTGGCCGGCCCGAGCCCGGACAGGTCGGCGACCACCGCCTGCACCACGGCCTGCCCGATCCAGAAGCCCGAGCCGCCGTCGCCCAGCAACCAGCCTGCCCCGCCGGCGGTCTCGGCGACCACCGCGTCCCGGATGTGGACCGCCACCGAGCCCGTGCCCGCCACCACCGCGGTCCCCTCGGGTTCGCAGGCGCCGGCGAAGTACATCGCCTCCACGTCGCTGACCGGGCGAACAGCGTCCGGGGGCAACGACACCGACCGGGCCAGGGCCGCGGTGTCGAGTTTCGCGGGTTCGCCGGCCATGGCCAGCAGACAGCCGCGCACCACGACGTCGTGCCCGAGCACCTGCCGGGCCCGGGCCGTCGCCTCGCCGGCGGCGGTGACGACGGCCCGCAGGGCGGCGTCGGCGCCCCGGCTGGTCGGATTGCCACCGGCCTGCCGGGACCGCGCCAGGCAGGTGCCGTCGTCCAGGACGACGACCGCCCGGGTGGCGCTGCCCCCGGCGTCGATCCCCAGGAAGCAGGTGCTCACTTGAGGCTGCCCTGCGCCACCGAACCGCGCAGCCTGCGCTGAAAGATGATATATACCACCAGAACCGGGACGATCGTCATCACCGCACCGGCGAACAGGGCACCGAAGTCGACCGAGTACCCGGCGCTGGAGGCGAAGGCGGCCATGCCCTGGGTGAGCACCCAGTGGTCCTGGTCGGTGTTCAGCACCAGGGGCAGCAGGAACTGGTTCCACAGCCCGACGAAGTTGAGGATCGCGACCGAGGCCATGCCCGGGCGGGCCATCGGCAGCATGATCTGGAAGAAGGTGCGCCACTCGCTAGCGCCGTCGATGGCGGCGGCCTCGGCGATCTCGGCGGGCAGCTCCTCGAAGTAGGAGATCAGGAAGAAGACGGTGAACGGATAGGCGTACGCCGTGTAGGTCAGGATCAGCCCGGGCAGGGTGCCCAGCAGGCCCATCCCCTGGAGCACGAAGAACAGCGGCACGACGGCCAGGAAGATCGGGAACGTCAGGCCGGCCAGGATCAGCTGCTTCACCACACCGCGACCCGGAAAGTCGAACCGGGCCAGCACGTACGCCGACATGGCGCCCAGCAGCATGGTCAGGAACAGCGAGACACCCACCACCAGAACGGTGTTGGCGAAGTACCGGCCGATCCCGGCGGTGGTCCAGGCCGAGACGTAGTTGTCGAACGACCAGCGGTGCGGCAGGGCGAACGGCGAGGCGAAGATCTCGGCCGAGGTCTTGAACGACTGGAGCACGGTCCACAGCAGCGGGGCCAGCACCACGAACGTCCACAGGCTGAGCACGGTGTGGGACGTCGCGGCGGCCACCCGGTCACCGGTGTGTACCGGCGCCCGGCGGGTTTCGGCCCTCGCCGGCGGGGTCACGGTGGTCGCGGCCATCAGGCCTTCCCTCCGACCGGGCCGGAACGGACCAGCGACACCAGCCGCACCACCCCGACGAAGCAGAAGGTCAGCCCGGCCAGCACCACGCCCATGGCGCAGGCCTTGCCGAAGTCTCCCTTGGCGAACGCGGTGGTGTAGATCTGCTGGGTGATCACCAGCGTCGAATTGTCCGGCCCACCGGTCGAGTTCAGCGCCTGCATGTAGACGAACGCGTCCAGCGCGAAGATTCCCATGTACAGGTACGCGGCCCGCACGTTCCCGGCGAGGTAGGGCGCGACGATCGAGCGGGCCACCCGCGCCCGGCCGGCGCCGTCCAGCCGGGCGGCCTCCAGCACCTCCCGGTCGATGCCCTGGATCGCCGCGATGAACAGCACCATGTAGAAGCCCACCATCCCCCAGACGGCGACCAGGATGCTCGCCGCCATCGCGGTGCTCTTCTCGCCCAGCCAGGCGAAGGCCTCGAAACCGTCCAGGCCGCAACCGGTCAGCACACCGTTGAGCAGGCCGTTGTTCGGGTCGTAGACCTGGGCCCAGATCAGTCCGATGACGATCGCCGGGATGACGTAGGGGAAGAACGAGATCACCCGGTAGAACGCCGAGCCGCTCACCCCCCGCACGCCGCCGGCGGTGGGCCCACCCACCGTCACCAGCACGGCGAACGCGAACGCGATGCCGAGGGTGACGGCGGGCAGGGCCACCAGCAGGACCAGGTTGTTGCGGACCGCGGTACGGAAGGTCTCGTCGCCCCACAGTTCGGTGTAGTTGTCCAGGCCGACGAACGGCTTGTCCGGGCTGAACCCGCTCCAGGAGGTCAGGGAGTACGAGACCGCCTGCACGAAGGGCCACAGCACCATCACCGCGTACAGCGCGAACGGCAGCAGCAGGAACACGAACAGCAGGCTCGCGCGGTCCGGGTCGAGCCTTCGGTACGAGGGACGACGCGCCACGCTCAGCTCACCGTGACCTTGGTGACCGAGTCGTCCTCCCGCACCGCGTCGGTCAGCTTCTGCATCTTCTCGGTCAGCTCGGCCACCGTGGAGTCCCCGGCCAGGAACGAGTTCCACAGCACCAGCATGTCCGCGCCGAGGCCGTACAGGTCTTTGAAGTTGTGCGTGAAGGCGTCCCCACCGGCCGCTTCCACCATCTTCGTCTGGGAGACCAGGGCGGTGGAGCCGAAACCGTCCGCGGGCACGGTGCCCTTGACGATGGTCGAGGCGAGCTTGGCCTCGGCGAAGGCGGTGGCGGCCTCCTTCGACAGCATGGTGCGCAGCAGTTCCTTGCCACCCGCCGTGTTCTTGCCCTTCGAGGGCACGAAGAACGGCTCACCGGCCGAGGCGTGCACCGCGGTGGCGGGCAGCACCGACGACCCGGTGACCGGCGGTGCGGGGAAGCCGGTCATCTGGAAGTCCTTCGCCGTCTGCTCTTTCATCTCGTTCTCGATCCAGGAGCCGGACGGGTACAGCACGAACTCCTGCGCCTGGCTCCACTGTGCCTGCGCCGCGGTGAACTGGGTGCCGGCGCCGCCGGGCCGGAAGTAGCCGGCGGCCACCGCCTGGCCTATCGCCTCCAGGGTGCTCTGCACGGCGGGCAGACTCCAGCACCCGGCGTCCAGGTTGCCCAGGGCCTTGCGCACGTCGTGGCCGCCCTCCACGATCGCCGAGTCGATGGCCATCGTCAGGTAGTAGTCGGCGGCTTCCTTGCCCCACCCGAACAGGTACAGGTTCTCGGCCTTCGCCTTCGCCCCGAGCTCCAGTATCTCCGCCCAGGTGGCCGGCACGCTCCAGCCCTTTTCCTCGAACAGCGATGCGGAGTACCAGATTCCGTACAGGGTGAGGCAGTAGTTGATCGCCACCAGCTTGCCGTTGATGGTGGTGTCGTTCAGCATGCCGTCGTACAGGGTGTCGCGGATCGTGGTGCCCTCCAGGTTGGGGGCGTCGATCACGTCGGTGAGGTCTTCCACCTGCTCCACCAGGGCGCTGTCGGCGATCTTGTCCGCGCCGGAGTTGTCCAGCAGGTCCGGCGGGTTCCCGGCGACGAAGCGCGGCTGCATCTGCGTGGCGATCTGGGTGGAGGGGGTCAGCTTGACGCTCACCCCGTCCTGCACGCCGGAGAGGATCTTGCCCGCCGTGTCCACGTAGTCGGTGCCGTAACCGCCGTCGAAGATGACGGCGTCCACGGTGCTGCCCGAGGCGACCCCGAAAGGATTACTGGCACTGACGGTTCCGGTGACGGCCTCCTCGGAACCGGAGGAACAGGAGGCGAGCGCGATTCCCGTGGGCAGGGCGAAGCCGACGGCGCCGGCGAAGCGGATGAAGCCACGGCGGTCGAGCTGGGACATGGGCAGATCCTTCGCGTGGTTTGCTGGGGGACGTTGGTGCTTGCGGGTGGGCGTAGAGGTTTCGTCGAGGGGGTGGCTGGTCGGGAGCGGTTCAGGCGTAGCGCAGGATGCGCTCGCCGTAGCGGGCCTCCAGGGTGCGGTTGTGCTCGTCGCCGCCCGGGATGTTGGCCGAGAGGTACAGCGGGGCGGGGGTTTCGGCGGTGGCCAGGTGCTCGGCGACGCCGATGGTCAGGAGCTGGGCGATGAACGCGGAGGTGATCGAGGAGACCGCGCCGACGCCGACGCCGCCCGGCCCCTGGAGCGTGGCGTCGCCGTAGGGGGCGCGGTTGTCGATGACCACGTCGGCGATCTCGGAGAGTCGTTTTCCGCTGGGGTGTTTCGGGGTGACGCGGGCGGTGTGCAGAAGACTGGTGACGGCGACGACCTGGTGGCCGTGCTGCTGGGCGAGCAGGGCGAGACCGACCACGCTGCCGTTCACGCCGGAGTTCGAGGCGATGACGAACACGTCGGCCGGGTCGCGCACGATCGTCGCGAACAGGTCGTCGGCGATCCGCGGGTCGCGTTCCAGCGGCGGGTCGCCGGCGAGCTCGGCCACGGTGTGCTCGCCGTGCAGCACGACGTTGCGGAGGGCTACCTTGTTGGTGGGGATCAAACCGCCTGCGCGCCCGGCGATTTCCATGGCGAAGGCTTCGGAGTGGCCGGTGCCGAACGCCTGCACCACGCCGCCGGCCCGGATCGCCCCGGCCAGCAGGCCGACCGCGGGTTCCAGGGCTCCGCCCGCCGCGTCGTCGGCGATGTCGGCCAGGCGCGTGCTCACCTCGCGCTCGAGATCGCGGACCGAGGTGGACAGGGGCAGAGCAGGCATGAGGGCACTCCTCGCGAGATGATTGACTCAGCCACCGCGACAGCTTCTGGCGGCTTGGTCATTCATGGTTGAGCTGTTTGCCTGTTCTGTCCAGCAAATACGACGAACGGCTCGAATCCGTAACACGGTGGCAATCGGCGTGGCTGAATGATTCAGTTTCGTTGACCCCAGGATTCAGATCCGGCACAATCCAACGCTGTCGTCTGCCACCGTTGTGGTGCCCGAGGGGGTCCGAAAATCCATGTCCGGTCTACAGGGTGCGAGTGCGGTGGGGGTCACCGACCTGATCCGGACCGCTCTGCCCGACCTGTCCGAGTCGCTGACCCGGGTGGCCCGCACGGTGCTGGAAGATCCGCTGGCGGCCGCCGAGCTGTCGGCCGACCAGCTGGCGAGCCGCTCGGGGGCGTCGCAGGCGAGCGTCACCCGGTTCTGCAAGGCGATCGGGCTGAAGTCGTACCAGGAGCTGCTGCTGCGGATCGCGCAGGAGAGTGGGCGCTACTCGGGGCCCTGGTCGATCACCGAGCTGAACAACGACATCAGCCCGGACGACCCGCTGGAGAAGGTGCTGGAGACGGTGCTCAGCGCCGACCTGCGCAGTCTGGAGCAGGCCCGCGAGCGCCTGGACCTCCAGGCCGTGGAGCGGGCGGCGCAGGCGATCGCGAAGGCGGGCCGGGTGGACCTGTACGGGGTGGGGGGTTCCGGTGCGGTCGCGAACGAGCTGGAGATGCGGCTTTTCGGGATCGGGGTGCCGGCCCGGGCGTGGCTGGAGGTGCACGGGGCGGTCACCTCGGCCTCGCTGCTGACGACGCGGGACGTCGCGGTCGGGGTGTCGGACTCGGGGGCGACGGCCGAGACGTTCGAGGCCCTGCAACTGGCGCGGGAGCGGGGCGCGACGACGGTGGCGATCACCCGCCGTTCCACCTCCCCGCTGGCGACGCTGGCCGACATCCAGCTGACCGTCAGTGGTTTCGACACCCGGTTCCGGGCCGGGTCGTTCGCGTCCCGGCATGTGCAGTTGCTGGTGGCCGACGTGCTGTACGTGCGGGTGGCTCAGCTGGGTTTCGACCGGGCCAGCGCGGCCATCGCCCTGACCTCCCATCTGGCGCCCTCGCACTCGGTGGCCCGGCGGCGTTCCACCAGGACGCCCGGCTGACGGCTCACGCCCGGGCCGGGCGCCCTCTGATACGAGACAAGACCCACAGGACCGAAAGTCCCGTTTCGGACTTTTGATGGGGTTTCGACGGGTCGGCGTCATATCATCGGCGGCCGCTGTCCGGAGTTCCCCGTGGAAGGAAACGCATGTCCCGCTTCACCGACAAGGTCGCCGTCATCACCGGTCCCACGCTGGTCGAGCCGGGAGGGCTGAACATCGCCGGGGCCGTTGCCGTCGAGATCGCGGCGGAGGGCGGCAGAGTGGTGCTGGCGGGCCGTGATCCGGAGGGGACGCGCCGTCTGGAGCGTCATCTGAACGAGAAGTTCGGCGAGGGCACGGCCAGCGCCTTCCAGCTGGACCTGACGTCGGAGGAGCAGATCGCGGCGCTCATGGCCCACGCGGTCGAAACCTTCGGTGCCATCGACATTCTGCTGAACATCGCCGCGGTGTACCACCCGGCGGACGGCGACATCGCGGGCATGTCCGTGGACGCCTGGGACAACGTGATGGACATCAGCCTGCGCGGGTCGATGCTGACCACGAAGCACGCCCTGCCCGAGCTGGTGAAAAGGCGGGGCACGATCGTGAACACGTCCTCCACGCACGCGCTGGCCGGGGACTCGAGTTTCACCGCGTACGGGTGCGCCAAGGCCGGGGTGATCGCGCTCACCGAGTACACCGCGACGCAGTACTGGTCGGCCGGGGTGCGCTGCAACGCGGTCGTTCCCGGGGTGACGACCAGTCCCAAGGGGCAGCAGGTCCCGCAGCCGGTGGCGGACATCTTCGCCCGGCAGCTCCTGCGTGAGCACAGCAACTCGCCGCAGGAGGCGGCGAAGGTCTACGCCTTCCTGGCCTCGGCGGACTCGGCGGGCATGAACGGCGCGGCGGTGCGGGTGGACGCCGGCATGTTCGCCCACCAGCCCTTCACGCAGGACCTGCTCGACTTCGGCGCGTCGGTCGCGGCGTCGTCCGGGGGCCGGTAGGCCTGCCGCGGGATCCGTTTCCGCATAACGGAACTGGCGCCGGTGGGCGTCCTCCGGTTCCGGGTGATCACTCCCCCGGCGTCGTCCCGGAGGCCGCCCGCTGTGCCGCTACGGCAGCGCCGCCCGGTACACCCGCCCGTCCCGGCCGGCGGCCCACAGCACGCCCTCGGCCCGCGAGGCCCCGGGGGTGCCCATCGCGCCGTTTCCGCACAGCGCCACGTCGGGTTCGCGCTCCAGCGCACTGTCGGCCACGTACACGCACTCGCCCCAGGCCAGCACGAGGCTGTTCTCGTCGCCGCCGACCTGCTGGATCGGCGTCGCCAGGGCCGTGCCGGCGTCGTCGCCGCGGACCGCGAGGTCCTGGGTCACGACGTCCGCGCCGCCGGTGACCGTGCCGGTCAGGTCGACGCGGGCCAGCAGGGTGTGGTCGCCCTGCCGCAGCGGGAGGTGCGCGCTGCGGTGATCGGCGGACAGCCGCACCTGCCCCGCCGGCTCGCCGGGCAGGGAGACGATCGAGGATCGGCGCCCCTGGCCGGGCCAGACGATCAGGATCCCGGCCCCCGAGGAGCCGTACGTCCCTGCCGCCACGAGGAAGTCGCTCTTCTCGCCCTTCTTCCTGTCCCCGGAACGCCCGGCCAGGTAGGTGAGACGGGCGTCCCCGGGAATCCCCTCCAGCGAGTCCTGCCGCTCGAACGCCGAGGCCGACGGCGACCAGTACCAGGTCTGCTCGTGCGAGCTGCCGTCGACGGCGTACATGCGTGCGCCGTCCACGATCACCGGGTTCTGCCGGGGCGCCTCCGTCAGCTGCACCGAGGCCTTCACCCGCAGGGTCCGCCGGTCCACGAGGCTGATCCGGGGGGCGCCGTCGACCTCGCCGGTGATCACCGGGTGACCCGATTCGTCGTCCAGCAGGGTCGGTTTCATCGTCGTGCTCCCCGGCAGGCGGGCCCCCTGCTCGGCCGGCACCTCCCCCCGTCCACCGGTCCGGATCCGGTAGACCGTGCCCTGACCGGTCACCGCGAACACGTCGTACGGGTCCACGCCCGGCCGTGGCGGGTCCGAGACGATCGGCTGGGCCACCACCGGGCCGTCCAGGCAGGGACTCCACCACAGCTCCTGGAGCGTGGCCGGGTCGAGGGCGTGCACCCGTCGGTCCGCCCCGCCCACCACCAGCAGGTCCGGCGCCAGCGACGTGTTGACCCCGCCCGGCACGGCGGCGGGCAACACGGCCGAGCGCAGGGGTGCCGGGGACGGCGAGACGTCGGCCGGGGCTCGGTCGGCCGCGGACACGCCCGGGCACACCGACGGCGTGAGCATGCCGCTGACCTGTTGCGCCCCGGAGGTTCTCGGTGGCGTACCGCTCTGGGCGCCGGCCTGCCCGCTGGGCCCCCACAGTTGCGACCACACCACCAGCACGACGCTGACCAGCGCCAGCCCGCCGAGGAAAGGCGCCCGCCGATGGGGCGCCAGGCGCGGGCGGACGGCGACCTCGTGGTCGTCACGTCGTTCCAGCCCGCTGCGACCGTCGACCACGTTCAGGCGCACGTGGGCCACACCGGTCAGCACCAGCGAGCGCGGCACCCGGAACGGGATCTCCAGTTTCTGGCCGACCGGCAGTCGGACGGTGTCGTGCCGGCCCAGCTCGTTGTTCGAGCGGTCGCTCACCCGGGCCCGCAGGTCCAGGTCGCAGTTGCCGATGTTGGTCACCTCCAGCACGTCCTGGCCGTCGGGGGCCGGGCGGGTGTGCCAGCGCGGCGCCTCCAGCACCTCGACGTCGACCGGAACGGAGACGCTGGCCCCGGCATCGGACTGGGCGCGCAGCTCGAAGCGGTGGCGGCCGGGCCGGACGTCGCCGGCGGCCACGGTGACGGTGACACGGGTGGTGCCCAGCCCGCCGGAGCTGAGCATCAGCGGGTTCGGCTCGGCCCGGACCCCGAGCGTGTCCGGCGGGGCGAGGTGGAAGTTGACCAGCTGGGGACGCCGGGCCTCCTCGGTCACGGTGACCTGCACCTCGGTCCGGTCCCCGGGTCGCAGGCGGACCGGGTGGTCAGGGTCGACGGTGAGCATCAGCTCCCGCTGGTGGGTCGCGTGCGTCGTGTAGTTGTTCTGGACATTGTTGATGCTTCCGAAATTGCTGTGGCCGACGTTGACCTGGGCTCCGGCGTTCGACACCGACTCGCCCAGGCGCTGGATCAGTCGTTCGACGGTGGCGTCCTGGCGGGCCAGTGCCTCGAACAGGGCATGGGTGGTGCGGCGGTCGTTGTCGCTGGGCCGGCCGGCGGCGACGGCGTCCAGGGCCAGGCCGGCCGGTGAGCCCGGCGGTGTGTGCTGCCTGCCCTTGGCCAGGAGCTGCTCGAAGATGATTCTGACGGTGGTTTTCACGGCCTCCGGCAGGGCGGTGGTGCCCAGCATCCGGGCCGCGTCCAGCAGCACCTGTACCGGTTCGTGCACGAGGACCCCTCACACCTGGTGCGGTCGGATGAGCCGGTGCCACGAGGCCGATGAAGTCAGGCGTCCCGCCTGTCACGCGGACGGCGATTCGGTCGGCCAATGACGCGAATGGCGGCCCGGCGAGCCCGATTCTGGCCTACGGTCTGATTGTCCGAAAGACGCGATCGCGTCCAGCGATTGTCCATCCGGGAGGACTGTGTGTCGTCGTCATCCGGGCGCCCCCCGAAGCCGGTCGAACGCACCGCGGGCCCGGTGGCGCAGTTCGCCGCCGACCTGCGTGACCTGTGTGATCGCCGGGCCGCCGCCGAGGGCAAGAAGCTGGATCTGCGCGAGCTGGAGCGCCGGACCGCGGCCGTCGGCCGTCGGCGTTCGCGGGGCACCTTGTCCGACGCGCTGCGCGGCGAGCGGCTGCCCACCTGGACAACCACGCAGGCCCTGGTGGAGGCACTGGACGGCGACCTGGTGGTCTGGCAACGGCGTCATCAGTCGATCCTGGGGCCGGCCGGGCACACGCAGGTTCAGGACGATCAGGAAGACACGCACCCGCCCGGCGAACCGCTGGCGGCAGGGGCTGCGGTCGAGCCCGATCACCCCGCCGTCCCCACACGTCGTTCCTGGCTGCTGCCGGCATCGATCGCGCTGGCCGGCCTCGCCCTGGCCGGTGCCGCGGGGTTCTGGGCATACGCCGGGCGGGCCGAGCGGACTCCGTCCATCACCGTCCAGAACATGGTCGCCGCCGGTGCCACGGGCCTGAGCGAGGACGCGACGCCCACCTACCTGTCCACCCGGCCGGTCGCCCGCTGCGGTTCGCTGGGCTGCAAGATCGACGGCACCGAGATGTGGAGCGGCATCGTGCTGGCCGCCGTCTGCCAGATGCGGGGGCAGTTCGTGACGAACGCCGACGAGGGGTCCTCCGGCATCCAGGACAACCCGGGCGCCGCCCGGTCCGTGCGCTGGTACGGCGTGCAGCGCACGGACGGGTCGGTCGGGCTGATCTCCGAGGTCTACATCCGGCCGCAGGATCGCGGCGGCCTCGGTCTCGCGGACTGTTCCCAGGTCATGAACCGGATCGCGACCGTCGCGCCGGCGACGCCCGGCTGAGCCCCGCTCCGGCGCTGAACCCGTTCAGGCGCTGGCGCCGCCGTCGACCGGGACGATCGCCCCGGTCACCATCGACGCGCGGTCGCTGAGCAGCCAGGCCGCCACCTCCGCGACCTCGCGGGGCTCGGCCATCCGGCCGGCCGGGGTGGCGGCGATGTTGGCCGCGATCACGCCGGGTGTCACGGCGTCCCACTCGGCCATCATCTCGGTGGAGGTGGCGCCGGGCGCGATGCCGTTGACCCGGATGCCCTCCGGCGCCCAGGAGACCGCGGCGGACTGGGTGATGCTGTTGAGTGCCCGCTTCATCGCGCCGTAGGCGGGCAGCACCGGATTGGCGCGCCAGGAGCCGATGCTGGAGGTGTTGACGATCGCCCCGCCGCCGCTGCGGCGCATCAGGTCGGCCTCGGCGTTCATCGCCGTCCAGTGGGCGAGGAAGTTCACCGTGAACTGGGCCTGGACGTCGGTGGCGGTGGTGGTGTGCAGCGGGCCGGGCTGCTGGCCGACGGCGCCGTTGTTGAACGCGCCGTCCAGGCGCCCGTGCAGGTCGTGCACGCGCTGCACGGCGGCGCGGATGCCGGCCTCGTCGGCCAGGTCCAGGGGCACGGCGTCGGCCTGGCCGCCGTGCTCGCGGACGGTGGCCACGATCCGGGCGAGGGCGTCGGTGCTGCGGGCGGCCAGGACGACCTTGGCGCCCTCGGCGGCGAACAGGTGCGCGGCGGCCGCGCCGATGCCGCGGCTGGCGCCGGTGATGAACAGGACCTTGCCGGTCAGCAGGCCCAGGGGTGCGGAGTCGGTACTCGTTGTCATGACTCCACGATCTGCGGGTCGCCGCGGCGTATTCAGGCACAACCGGTACCAGTCTCGGCGCCGCGTCCGGCGCCCATACTGAGGGCGTGGACAAACAGGAGCTGGCCTCGTTCCTCCGCAGCCGCCGGGCCCGGGTGCGGCCGCAGGACGCCGGGCTGCCGTCCGGGCCGCGGCGCCGCACGCCGGGTCTGCGGCGTGAGGAGGTGGCCGTGCTCGCGCACATCTCCACCGAGTACTACGTCCGCCTGGAGCAGGCCCGCGCGCCCCGGCCCTCGGCCGAGGTGCTGACCGGTATCGCCGGTGCGCTGCGGCTGAGTGAGGCCGAGACCGGGCACCTGTACCTGCTGGCCGGCACCGCCCCGAACCCGACCGGACGGCACCGGCGCGACGTGCGTCCCAGCGTGCTGGCCCTGCTGGAACGGATGCCGCACACGGCGGGGATCGTGCTGTCGGCCGCCTTCGACGTGCTGGCCTGGAACCCGCTGGCCACGGCGCTGATGGAGGACTTCGGCGCCCGCGACCCGGGCGACCGCAACCTGGCGCGACGCGCCTTCCCGGCCACCGCGGCGGACGCCGGTGCCCCGTACGGCATCTCCGACGCCGCCGGGTTCCGCCGGCACGTCGTGATGCAACTGCGTTCGGCCCGCGCCCGCTACCTCACCGACCCGGCGATCACCGGGCTCACCGACGACCTGTGTTCCACCAGCACCGAATTCGCCCGCCTGTGGCAGCTGAACGACGTCCAGCCGGTGCCCACGCTGACCAAGACGTTCCACCATCCGCTCGTCGGTGACCTCACCGTGGACTGCGACACGCTGAGCATCGCCGACCGCGACCAGCACATGGTGTTCTACAGCGCGCCCGTGGGATCCGCCTCGGCCGAGAAGCTGGCGTTCCTGGACGCCCTGGGCCCGGAGGCCGTCACGGCTCACCGGCCGGGCTGAGCCCGGTCAGGCCGGCGCTGCGCTCCCATACGCACAGATGACGGAGTGTCCGGACAAGATCGCGGCTGCCGCCGGTGACCACCCTGATGTTCTGATTCGTCATCCGTCCCAGTGTCGGCGAGCGAGAGGGCCGGGCGTGGTGGACAGCGGCGGCGTATGTCTCGGCCAGCCGAGTGGGCGCAGTGGCGACCCGGAGTGCGGCGCACCAATCTGAGCGACCCCGAGTCAGCGACCCTCCGTTACCCGTGCAATCCGAACGACGTCGATGACGTTGCTCTTGATCTCATAGAGGACGCGGTATCGCCCCACCCTGATCCGACGACGGTCAGCTGAGCCGAACTCAAACGAGTCGGCCGACCGCGGATCGTTGGGCAAAGCATCGATGGCGCGCAGCACTTCAGCCAGATCTTGCGGGTCGTCGGCCAGAAAGGCAGAAGCCTGAGCGGTTGCTTACGCCTCAACGATGAGCTCGTAGATCACCGCTCCAGGCCAAGGTGCTGGCGAAGCTCGTCCATCGTCATGTGGGACGTGGTCCCTGCGGCCTCTCGTGCTTCGTAGTCGCGGAACTCTGCCAGATCTTCGGCGTCTTCCAGGGCCTCCTGGCCGGCTGGCTCCTCCAGAGCACACAGACGCAGGTACTCGGCCACGGGGAGGACCACGACGCTCTGCCCTCCAAGATGGATCACGTCGTACCGGGCAGCGGTACCCTGCGACAGGTCAGGCTAGAGAATCGGCCACACTCTTACGAAGCGTGATTCGCGGGCCGAGAGGATCGCCGACTACACCCGTCAGCTTGCTTGACTCCACTGCATCGAGCACTACCGGTGTCATCACCTGCTGCCATCGAGTGCAGCCCTCGTATCCCTCTCCTGCCCGGGTGGTGTTCGCCGACTGACGGGCAAAGGTTCGTGGATGACGGCGAGAGGGACAGGCCCGTGGAGTCTCCTGCCGAGGGCAAGGACAAGAAGACCGCGAAACAGGACCGGCGCCGGGTGCAGGCTGCCGGACGGCAACTGGATCGCGCCCAACGACGCCACCGCCAGGGCATCGACCGGATCAACCGGGAGATCGAGAGCGTCCGCCAGGCCAGGAAGCTCGCCTCACTGTGGGGCGGGAACTGCTGTCTGTTCGAGGACCGGGTAGAGATCGGCCGCGCCCGGTTTCCGCTCGATGACCCGCACCTGCACGTCGAGGTGGCCGCCTCTGGCAATGGCGACAGAACCAAGGTCCACCTGACCCTCAGCAGTTCCGCCGGCGTGAAGACCGTGTCCCTGCCCGGCCGCCAGGAGAGCGCTGCCCGCACCTACGCCGCCGCGATCCGTCAGGCCGTGGCCAGCTACGAAGAGGTGCACCGGAACAAGGCGGCCACCATCCGGCGTCTGGAAGCTGACGCCGCCCACGCCGAAGCCGACGTGCAGGACATCCAGACTGCGCGAACCGCACTGTTCGACGAGGAAACCCGCACCGGGCTGACCTACACACCCGTACGCTGGAAACTCAGAGCCATCGGCGCAGCAGCCGCCACCCTGGCGATCCTGGCCACCATCGGGGCGCTGAGCGAACCCGAAACCGAGACCAGCACAGCAAGTTCCAGCCAATCTGCCACGGTCACACCCACGACCACCACCGCCAAGATCACCACGGCCAGGACCACAGCTCCCGCGACTACCGCACCCAGCACGGCGCAGGCCAGGCCCACCACGACGAAGGCCGAGCCCCGTACACCGAAGACCACACCGAAACCCACCAGCAGAAGGGCAGAACCGAGCAAGTCGCCGAAGGCCAAGCCGACGGAACCGAAGCAGCCCAAGATCGCGTACGAGCACCTCACGCAACGCGAATGGGCCCTGATCGCCCGCGACCCCGACAGCCACATCGGTGAGGCCATCGTGGTCTACGGTGTCGTGACCCAGGCCGACTCCATCACTGGAGCCCAGACGATCCGCGCCGACATCGGCGGCGTGAAGGACACCCCCGACTACTTCGGGTACTCCAACTACCCCACCAACACCATCGTCACCTCAGACAAAGTGGACCTCGGCGAATTGGTCGAGGACGACATCTTCCGCGCCCGGGTCATCGTCATGGGAAGCCAGCAGTACGAGACCACCCTCGGCGGCTACCTGACCGTCCCCACGATCGAGATGAAACGTGGCTGGCGCATCGGTCACCAACCAGACTAAATCCCATGCACCATAAGCCCTTCCATCGGCATGCGCAGAGATCTCAGAAGCCGAGCCTCCTCAGCAGAACGACACCGTACGCGACGAAGATCAGGAGGAAGGTCATCGTCAGGACGCCGAGCAAGCGGCTGAAGAACGAGTCCGTGATGTTCTCGATCAGCGCTTCCTGGAGAAGGACTCCCAGGTAGAGGAAAAGACTCACCGCAGTAGCGACGGGGGTGATGATCTTGATGTAGGTACTCGGCCTGAGGTTCAGCGTCCTGTTGAGCTCGTCCGCGAAATAGACCTGAGCACCGGTGAAGATCGCGAAAGCGGCCCCGTACTCAGGTCCCGCGCCCGGCTGCCAGGAGAATATCCGGAAGACCACGATGGACAGGTAGCCGAGAACAAGGCACAGGACGACGGTGGCCCAGTCGTCCCGCGAAGAGCCACGGGCCGAAGTGAAGGCCTTGAACAAGACCAACACGAGCTCGTTCAGGGCCAAGGCCCATCCGGAGCAGGCAGACCCGAAGAGTGGAACGTCCTGCCCGAAGATCCAGACGACCACGAAGTAGGCGCACGTGGCCGCGATGCCCGCCGTGATCACCAGATCGCTGCGCTGGGCGTAGCCGGCCAGGAGAATCTGCGTCAGGACCAGCCCCGCACCGTAGGACACCGCGATGACGAAAAGCCATTCCCAGCCGATGAAGTCAAACAAGTTCTCGTAGACGCCGATGAGAAACACATACAGAGCCACGACCGGAGACAGAGTCAGCGGCAGAAGCGCCATGTACAAGATCCCCGGAGTGGCCAGTTTCCCGCCGGCGGCTCTTCGGTTCCCAGAGTCTCCCATCACCGGCGACCTCCTCGCCCCACGCTCTTTCCAGCACGGTAGGCGCATCGATCGTCCTCATGGGCAAAAATGCTGCCTTAGCTCTCGGACATCGGTACTGAGGATCAGACACCAGGAATACATGTTCCGGCGCCTTGAATGGCCGCTGGCGCAAGGACCCGCCAAAGTCCGATGGTGCTGGCCAGGATCAATCTCAGGACCCGCCTCTGGCCCGTAGGATCGGGCAGGAACGAGGATCGCTTCCCTTCATGAAGGGGAAGTTGCGGCAGTTCTGCGAAGCGAGGCACCTGGATCACGAGCGCCGACCCGTCCAATGGTGTCGTGACGCTGGCGCGCGAACTGGGCCCCTCGGCCATCTTGGCGATCTTTGGCGCCCAGGCCGCACGGTGTTCGCCGGACCAGCGGCGGCTGATGATAAGGCCGCGCGGATACCTGAATCTCATCGCCCTGCACGAATCTTCGCGCTGTCCAGCCCTGAGGCCGTGACGTCCAGCCGTTCCAGGTGGCATCCGCCCCAGTGACGATGGCGGGTCAGGGCTCGGGGTCGCCCATGAAGGCCAAGGACGTCCACGCGAGCGTGGCTGTGCGGTTCCCTGTTTCCAGGTACTCGGTCAAGATGTCCTGAACATCGGTGAGGGTCAGACGAAACACGCTGGGTGGGAATTCGTCGGCGTTGCCGCAGTTGTCGAAGGTAATCGGGCCCTGCGGAGCGATCCGGTCGGGATTGAAGGCCTGGAGCGCGTCGACTTCGCCGAGCCAGCGCAGTCCGGCACCGGCTGGGTCTCCGATGACGGTCTCGATGTGCACTTCCGGTTCCTGCGGCCCCGGCCCCACATCATGCAGCGTGCCCGGAGCCCACACATGAACCATGGATCCGATGCCCTCCTGCCCGGCCTGGGCCTGGATCCGCGCCAGCACCGCGGCCAACTCACTGCGGTCGGCCACCAGCGCTTCGAGCGGCATGCCGCTGCTCTCGTCACGGCTCCACTGCAACATCAGCGGCGACCGGCGGCCCCCACCGTTTCGGCCCGTGGCGCTGGATGCTTCCGAGGGGGTGCTGGTCATGGCTTGATCAGTTCTCCGTTTCCTTCGTATGTTCTGAAATGGCTAGTTCCGTCCTCATGGGCAACGTACACGTGCAGGACGGCCCCACGGGGAAGGATGTACGGCAGCAGGGTGTCGCAACCCAGCTGGTCGCGACAAGGGCGATTATTGATGACCAGCAACGATTCTCGCGCGAACAGGCCTCTGCGGACACCGGCCGCGACATGTGATTCCACGTGCGAGAGCAGTGAAGTCGCGAATTTCAGCCTCGGGGTGCGCAGCGCGAGATCCTGCACCAGTCCCCGGTCCTCCCCGGAGACGATCTCGGGCCCCGCGGCCCTGCCGTTGACGGGGTCCAGGACGATCCCCGTGGTCTTCGCTCTTTTGTCGCCCTGGCGTGAGGGGAGCCTGGCGCCTGCCACGCGGACCCAGTCCGGAATCACCCCTGGCCCAGGCTTACCCCAAGGGCCCGGGGCGTCCGGGACGTCCGGGCCGGGTGGGTGCTCCGGGGTGTGTGGCGACCCGAACTGGGCGGCGGCCTGGTGTTCTGCCTCCAGAGCCGTGTGTCCCTGGTGGAGCTGTTCGGTCGTGGAGATCAGGTCATCGCGCAGGTCGATCAGGGATCCGGCGAAGCCCGCATGGGCGGGCTGGGCCGCAGTTGCGGCGTCGTCGCTGGCCTGGGCCGCCGAGGCGAGCATGTCCACGCCGCGGCCCAGGCCCTCGACCGCGCCGCCGAGGTGCTGCCGGAGGTTCCCGAGGCCCGTCGTGGCGCTGGCGCGTTCGACCGCAGCCAGAGCGCTGCTGATGGTGTCACGGGCGTCGGCGATGGCTTCGGCCAGGTGCTGGAGCGTCTGGCCGGCCTGGTCGATCTGCTCGGCCAGACCGTCCCATCCGTGATCGAGGTAGTCCCGGATGATCGATTCAGCCCGCTCGGCGTACGCCTGCGCCCGCTGCCGGCATCGTTCTACAGCAGCCACCAGCGGACGCAGAACCTCCAGGACAGCTGGGACCCCGCCGCTTTCACCGCCCACGCATCACCCCGAACAGCACCGGCCGCCATCCGCGTCCCCGCCTGGACCGGGGTGCATCCTCATGCTCAGCAGCGGCCTGAGCGCAGGAGCCGGCCGGCAACGGATTCGCCGACCGCTGTCCCGGCGCCGAACAGTACGCCCGCTGCGAAGACCGTCCCAGCGAACAGCAAGAGGCCGGCCCATTCGCTGCGCCCGCCTGCGGACGCGGCGGGCACCGGCATCGCCTCGGGCCTGCCGACGGCCACGCCTTGCTCTTGGGGCTCGTTGAAGCCGTCCTGCTGGTCATGGGCACTGACCTGCGGCGCATCGGTTCCGGCTGCGGGCGACCGCTCATGCGCCGGGAAGCCTCGGGCGGGCCGGGGTATCCGGTGAACCATGTCGGCCACGCGCGTGTACCTGTTCGGGGCCAGCGGTTGCTGGCCTTCCCAGAGCAGGATCTCCAGCCGACCCAGATCAGCCACGGCCGCGAAGGCACGATCGGCGGAAGCCACCAAGAATCGACGACAGCCCTGGCCCGCCTGTCGGCGCGCTTCGTGCAGAAGCACCTGGTCGGCAGCACCCTTGCCATCATCGACCAGCAGCAGGCGCACCCCCCGCTCCTGGAGAATCTCCTGGCTACCCGGCCCCATCCGGGTGCGCCTACACGCGGCAACCACGCTCAGGCCAGGCCCGGCCTGACGCAGCAGCGCATCCAGACGCGGCGCCAGGACCTTCACTCCAGCTCCGTGGCCCACCATGTTCTCCAGATCGATCAGCAGCACCCCGGCCACCAGGCCCACCTCTCCCCAGCTCTCCTCACATGACCACACCGGCCGAGCCCGGTTCCACGGCATCGCGACATGCCAAGGTGGCGGCTGACGACAAGACGCGCAGCGGATGCACATCGGCGATCATCCAACTAAATACCCCAAAGCATCCAGCCGAATGCACACTGTGCTCAGTGAAGCCTCTCGATCACTTTGCCCACTGGTTGCCGGCGAGCTCGTGTGGGCGGCGTACGATCGCCCACCACGGCTCGCCAAGAGACCTTGACCCGGCATCAGTGGACACGGCTTCCCACCGACATCCGCAGCGCCGTCGAGAACCGGTTCGGGCCCGTCGAGGCGGCCGAAACCATTGACGCCGGAACGGTTCCAGCCCTACCGGGCTCATGCTCGTCCGGGTCGGCCACTCCCCGCAGCAGGCCGAACAGTGGGCGACCGGGATTCCCGCCGGGGTACGGGCTGACCGGGATCACGTCACCTCGTTCGCGCACGCGACCACCGCGCGGATCAAGGACCGCTCCCGGCAGTTCCCGCAAGCGGTTCACCTGCGGGAACTGGCCGTGGCGTCCGCGCGGTGGGCGGCGCACCGCAGCTGAGCAGGCACCCTCTCGCCGGGCTCAGGCGCTCGCGGGCGCCGGGTTGCGGCGGTAGAAGGCGGCGAGCGCGGCGGGGTTCTCGAGGTAGATCTCCATCCGGGTGCTGCGGCCGTCCGTGATCCGGTGGACCTCCACCATGTGCAGCGGCAGTTGCTCGCCGGAGGTGTGGGCGGTCAGCGTGCCGTGCAGCACGCCGGTGGCGCCGTCGGCGCCCTCGTACAGCTCGAACGTCTCCAGGGTGACGGCGGCGTGGCTCATCATGACGCCCAGCACGTTGTGCAGGAACGCGTCCCGGCCCTGATGGATACCGCCGTACGGGAGCTCGTGCGGTTCCACCACGACGACGTCGGGGTGCAGGCGTGCCGTGACGCCGGCCACGTCACCGGCGGCCAGGGCGGTGTAGAGGGAGCGCAGCGCCTCGCTCGCGCTCTCGGTGGACGGCGTGAGAACCGTTGCGGGAGTGGACATGTTTCCTCCGGAGGGATCTGTCCCGGAGATCCGGGCAGGAGCCATGTAAGCGCTCCGTCGGCCGGGTGCGGGAGATCCTGCTGTAGGGGGCCCCAGCAGGGACCCCCAGACCGGCCGGGCGCGGGGCGAGGGGCGGGCTACGGTGACGGGGTGCATCCACGAGAGACGGCCGCCGCGTTCCTGCGGGCGCGACGCGATCGCGTCACCCCCGAGGCGGCGGGGCTTCCGGGCGGTGGGGACCGGCGGGTTCCCGGGCTGCGCCGCACCGAGGTGGCGATGATCGCGGGGGTCAGCGTCGAGTACTACACCCGCCTGGAGCGCGGGAATCTGCGCGGGGTCTCCCCCGGCGTGCTGGACGCGCTCGGCCGGGCGCTGCGCCTGGATCCCGTCGAGCGCGAATACCTGCACGACCTGGCTCGCCTGGCCACGGTACCGGCCCGGCCGGCCACGCCCGTCGCACCGCCGGGACCGGTGCCGCCCGCCCTGCTCCAGATCATCGAGGGCATGCCCCACCTGCCGGCGTACGTGGCCAACCACCGCATGGACGTGCTGGCGTGCAACAGCCTCGGCCGGGCCCTGTACGCCCCGCTGTGGAGCACCGCCGGCAACGAGGGCAACCTGGCGCGCTTCGGGTTCCTCGATCCGGCGGCCCGCTCGTTCTATCCCGACTGGGCCGAGATGGCGCGTTTCGCAGCGGGTTTCCTGCGCCGTGAGACCGCCAGGGACCCGGGCGACCAGCAGCTCGCCGCGCTGGTCGCCGAGCTGTCGGCACGGTCGCAGGACTTCCGCCAGGCGTGGGCCGCGCAGGAGGTCACGGCGCTGCGGGCGGCCAAGCGCATCCACCACCCGCTGGTCGGCGACATCGCCCTCCAGATGGACACCCTCCAGGCGATCGGCAACGACGGCCTGAGTGTCGTGGTCTACACGCCGATCGCCGGGGCCGGGGGCGCCGAGGCCCTCGCCCTGCTGGAGATGCAGGCCCCGGCACCGCAGCACCCGGCAGAGGTGCGCCGGTGAGAAAGGACGCCCGTCCCCGGGTGCTGGTGCTGAACGGCGGCTCCAGTTCCGGCAAGACGTCGGTGGCCCGGGAGCTTCAGGAGGTGCTCGACGGCGTCTGGTTGCGTCTGGGCGTGGACACGCTGATCGACGCGTTGCCGGCGTCCTTCCTGACCGGGGACGACCTGACGTTCACCGCGGACGGCGAGGTCGTGGTGGGCGCCGGGTTCCGGCAGGTCGAGGACCGGTGGATGACGGGGGTGGCCGCCATGGCGCGGGCCGGCGCGCAGGTCCTGATCGAAGACAACTTCGTCAGCGGCCCGGGCGCCCAGCGGCGCTGGCGGGCGGCCCTGGCCGGCCTGCCGGTGGGCTGGGTGGGAGTGCGCTGCGACCCGTCCGTGGCCGCCGAGCGGGAACGGCTGCGCGGCGACCGGGTGCCCGGGATGGCCGCCCGGCAGGCGGTCGCGGTGCACCGGGGCATCGACTACGACATGGAGGTCGACACCGGAACGCAGACCTCCGCGCAGGCCGCCGCCCGGGTCCGGGCCCGCTTCTTCACCCCGGCCGATCAGCCGAGCCGGTCCGGCCCGGCCTGACCGGCTCTCCCGGGAGGCGCCGCACCCCCACTCGGCCAGAATGTCCCCTATGGGGGATATGACGCGGCGCACCGTGGGGGTCGAGGAGGAATTCCTCCTGGTGAACGAGCAAGGCGTGCCCAGCCCGGCCGCTCCCGTCGTCATCAGGCAGGTGCCCGAGACCGCCCAGGGCGAACTGCACCAGGAACAGGTCGAGATCGCCTCCCGGCCCGCGACCGACCTCGACACGATCACGGCCGATCTGCTGGAACGCCGCCGCCGGCTGGCCCGGGCGGCCGGGCGGGCGGGAGTCCGGGTGGCGGCCCTGGCGGTCAGCCCGCTCCCGGCCCGGCCCACCTCCTCACCGGCCGAACGTCATCAGCGCATCCTGGCCGGGTACGGGCAGACCGCCCGCCAGAACCTGATCTGCGGCTGCCACGTGCACGTGGGCATCACCTCCCCGGCCGAGGGGATCGCCGCGCTCAACGGCATCCAGCCCTGGCTGCCGGCGCTGCTGGCGATCAGCGCCAACTCGCCGTTCTGGGACGGCGCCGACACCGGCTACGCCAGTTACCGCCGGCAGTTGTACGACCGCTGGCCCACCACCGGCCCCACCGCGCCGTTCCGTGATCCGGCCGAATACCACGCCGTGGTGGGCCGGCTCGTGGATTCCGGAATCCTGCTCGACCCGGCCATGGTCTCCTTCGACGCCCGGCTGTCGATCCGCTACCCCACCGTGGAGATCCGGGTGGCGGACGTCAGCCGGCACCCGCACGAGGCCGTCGTGATCGCGGCGCTGGGCCGCGCCCTGGTGGACGAGGCGGTCGCGGACGGATCCTGGCCGCAGGCCCGGCCCGAGCTGCTGCGCGCGGCGGCCTGGCAGGCGTCCCGGCACGGCCTGTCCGGTGACCTGCTCGACCCGCTGACCGGCCGGCGGGTGCCCGCCGGGCAGCACCTGGAGCAGCTGGTCGACCGGGTGCGCCCGGCCCTGGCCCGGCACGGTGACCTGGACCGGGTGCAGACCGCGCTGCACGACCTGCTCACCCACGGCACCGGCGCGCAGCGCCAGCGCGCCGCCCACGCGCGCCGTGGCCTGCTGACGGACGTCGTCGACTCCGCCGTCCTGCACGAGCCTGCCCGCGCCTGAGACCGGAGTTCGGACGTAGTCTCGACGGCATGACCACCACGTCCGCCACCGCCGCGCGCCTGGACAACCGTTTCGCCCGGGAGCTGCCGGAGCTGGCCGTCGCCCGCACGGGAGATCCCGCGCCGCAGCCACGGTTACTGGTGCTCAACGAGCCCCTGGCGCTCGAGCTGGGCCTCGACCCGGCCTGGCTGCGCAGCACCGAGGGCCTGGAACTGCTGGTCGGCACCCGGGTTCCGGACGGTGCCACGCCGGTGGCCCAGGCCTACGCCGGGCACCAGTTCGGCGGCTACTCGCCCCGTCTCGGCGACGGCCGGGCCCTGCTGCTCGGCGAGCTGACCGGCCCCGACGGAACCGTCCGCGACCTGCACCTGAAGGGCTCGGGCCGCACCCCGTTCGCCCGGGCCGGTGACGGCCTGGCGGTGGTCGGCCCGATGCTGCGGGAGTACGTCATCAGCCAGGCCATGCACGCCCTGCGCATCCCGACCACCCGCTCCCTGGCCGTGGTCGCCACCGGGCGCCCCGTGCGTCGCGAAACCGTACTGCCCGGAGCGGTTCTCGCCCGGACCGCCAGCAGCCACCTGCGGGTCGGCACCTTCCAGTACGCCCGTGCCACCGACGACACCGACCTGCTGCGCCGCCTGGCCGACCACGCCATCAGCCGCCACCATCCCGCGGCGGCCCGGGCCGGGCGTCCCTACCTGGCCCTGTTCGAGGCCGTGGTCGCGGCCCAGGCCGACCTGGTGGCCCGCTGGATGCTGGTGGGTTTCGTGCACGGCGTGATGAACACCGACAACATGACGATCTCCGGCGAGACCATCGACTACGGCCCCTGCGCCTTCCTGGACACCTACGATCCCGCCGCCGTCTACAGCTCGATCGACCGCGACGGCCGCTACGCGTACCGCAACCAGCCGGCCATCGCCGGCTGGAACCTCGCCCGCCTCGCCGAGACCCTGCTCCCCCTCATCGACGACGACCAGGACACGGCCGTCGAGCTCGCCACCCAGGCCCTGCGCGCGTTCTTCAGCCACTACGAAAAATCATGGACGACGGGGATGCGGGCCAAACTCGGCCTGATCGGCGATCCCGGCGACGACGTGCTCGCCCCACTGGTGAGCGACCTCCTCGACCTGCTCGAGACGAACCAGGTGGACCACACGTCCTTCTTCCGCTCGCTGTCCACGGCGGCCCGCGGCGACACCGGCCCCACCCGGTACCTGCTCGCCGACCCCACCGCCGCCGACGGCTGGCTCGCCCGCTGGGTCGCCCTGGCCCCGCAGGCGACCTTGATGGACGACGTCAACCCCGCCTACATCCCCCGCAACCACCTGGTCGAAGAGGCACTGACCGCCGCCACGGACGGGGACCTCGAACCGCTGCACCGCCTGCTCGAAGCGGTGACGGCGCCCTTCGACGAGCGCCCCGGCCTGGAACGCTACGCCGTGGGAGCACCCCCGGAATTCGGCAGCTACCAGACCTTCTGCGGCACCTGAGCCCCAGCCGCACGGTCGGGGACGGCACTTCCGCAGCGGCGTCCCGGCCGTCCGGCCACGCTCACCACTCCGACCCACACCGATCCACGCTGTCCCTCACCCCGGTCAGGCCGTCCCCTCACCTCGGACGCAGGCCGTCCATCAGCAGGTCGAGCAGGCGTCCGGCCCTGGCGTCCTGAGCGGGCCGGGGAGCCACGGTGAAGATGCCGATGAGCGCGGACGCGATGTCCTCCGCGGTGACGTCGGAGCGCAGGTCCCCCGCCGCCCGGCCCGCGTCGAGAATCGCGGTGACGGCCGCCAGCAGCTCACCGCGGGTCGAGGCGTGGGCGATCTCGCCCGCGTCGATCATCGCGAGCAGGGTGTCGAGCATGCCGTTCTTGGTGGCGATCCAGTCGCCGAACAGGTCCATCCAGCGCCGCATCGCGGCGGCCGGGGCCAGCCGGGCGAGCAGCTCGTGGGCTCCGGCCGTGAGCCGCACCACCTGGTCCTGATAGATCGCGTCCACCAGGGACTCCCGCGTCGGGAAATGCCGGTAGAGCGTGCCGATGCCGACCCCGGCCTCCCGGGCGATCGCGCGCATCGACGGCTCGGCACCGGCCGACGCGAAGACGCGGGTGGCCACCGCCAGCAGGTGCTCCCGGTTGCGGGCGGCGTCCGACCGCGCCGCGCGGCTCCTGGCCTCAGTCAAAACGGATCACGCTCCGGTTGTGTTACGTTGAATCGTCGAAACGGAGCATAGTCCGTTTCGACGGCCCATCCCCGCACCAGCACTCAGCACTCAGCACTCAGCACTCAGCACGGGAGCGATCACATGTCGGCAGACACCAGCACAGCGGCCCAGCTCGACTCCTTCGGCGACCCCGAGAACCTGATCGTCCGCGAGATCCCCGCGCCCCAGGCCGGCCCGGGCCAGATCCGCGTGCGGGTCACCGCGGCCGGGCTGAACCCGATGGACTGGGTGATGACCGCCGACCCGGACACCGCCGCCCGGTTCGGCCTGAGCCTGCCCGTCGGGTTCGGCACCGACTATGCCGGCGTGGTGGACCAGGTCGGTGACGGCGTGAGCGACTTCAGTCTCGGAGAGCGGGTTTTCGGCGGCGCCCTGTCCCGCGCGGTGGCCGGCTCCGTGGTCGTCCGGGCGAGCGGGGACACGGCCGCCGACGAGGCGCACCACACTCCTGACGGCATCGACGACCGCACCGCCGCCGTGCTCACCATCGCGGGACGTACGGCGTCCGCCGCCACCGGCGTCATCAAGCCGGGCGCCGGCGACACGGTGCTGATCGGCGGGGCGGCGGGCGGTGTCGGGGTGTTCGCCGTCCAGCTGGCCCGCCTGGCCGGGGCGCGGGTGATCGGCACGGGATCGGCGGCGTCGTTCGGTCACCTGCGCGACCTCGGTGCCGAGCCGGTCGCCTACGGCGAGGGCCTGGCCGACCGCGTGCGGGCCCTGGCCCCCGGCGGCGTGAGTGCCGCCATGGATCTGTTCGGAACCGAGACCGTGCACACCGCAAGGGAACTCGGCGTGCCGGACGAGCGGATCTGCACCGTGGCCGCCCAGGTCGACGGTGTGCCGGCGGCCAACGGCGCCAACGCCGAGCCCGGGGCCCTGGAAGAGATCGCCCAGCTGATCGCGGCGGGCCGGCTGCGGGTACCGATCGCGCGCAGCTTCCCGATCGAGGAGATCCGCACCGCGGCGCAGCTCCAGGCCGCCCGGCACGTGCGCGGCAAGATCGTCATCGACCTCGCCCAGATCATTCCACCGTCCCGCGCGGCATCGGACGCGTGAAGGAGGCCGGCCTGGTTTCCCACAGTCCCGATCCGGCGGACTGCCGGGCCATGGTGGCACCCCCCCACCGACGCCGGTCGAGCGCCGTCGGTCACGCTGCGCGCCGCCAGAGTGGCTGATGCCCGCGTCCGTTGCGGACCGGGCGTTCTCGTTGAGGCTGACGCTAGTGATCTCCGCGGGTTCTGGTCGCTGCGACCATGTCCCGCATGACGCCTTCCAGCTGATCGAGGAAGGTGTCGTCGTAGGTGTCGAGCACGCGATCGGCAGCCTCGCCGATGGGCCGGAAGAAATTCTCGGTGCGCGAGCGCGCCTGCTCGGTCAGGCGCAGGCGGATGATGCGGCGGTCGGAGTCCTCGCGGCTTCGTACGACGTAACCAGCGGCCTCGAGGCGATTGATCATGGTTGCCGTGGTTCCCGTGGTCAGGCCGACGCGTTCGGCCAGCCGGGCCGGCGACAGGGGGGTTCCGGTGGTTTCACCCCAGAGGATCTCCGCTACGGCGACCGCGTCACTGACGTTGATTCCCATGCTGCGGGCCAGGTCTCGCGATGCCTCGACGTGTGCGTCGGCGTAGGCGCGGAAGAGGAGCAGGACGTCGGAGCGCCGTCCGGGCCTGAAGAGCGTGTCGCGGTCGGCGCGGTCATCGGTCACGACGTGCATGTTACTCGCCCTTCCAGTAGCTTGATTATCAAGCAACTTGTACATCGAGCCTCTGGGAGTGTGGGTGAGCGGCGTGAAGACGACGGCTCCGCGGGTGCTGGTGACCGGCGGCAGCATTGCCGGACCGGCTGCGGCGCTGGGTCTCTTGCAGGCAGGGCTGGTGCCGACGCTCATGGAGCGAGCAGCCGGTAGACGCAGCGCCGGCCAGAACGTGGATATTCGGAATGTCGGGCGTGAGGTTCTGCGGCGTATGGGGCAGCAGGATCGCGTCGCAGCGGCGGGGACCGGGGAAGTTGGTACGCGTTTCCTGCGCCCCGACGGCAGCACATATGCCTCCGTCACCGCGCACGCCGGTGAGGACGGTCCCACCGCGGAGCTGGAGATCCTGCGTGGCGAACTGTCTCGTCTCCTGCTTGAAGCCACGAGCCAAGACGTGGAACACCGCTTCGGTGAGCACCTGGTCGAGGTGACCCAGGACCGGGACGGGGTCCACACGGTGACGGATCAGGGCCGAGAGGAACGCTACGACCTGCTGGTCGTCGCCGAGGGACGGCGCTCGCGAACGCGCGACCTGGTCTTCGCACCCTCGTCACCGGACGGTGTCCGCTACCGCGACCTGGGGCAGTACGTCGCCTACGGCACGATCGACCGCGCGGGGGATGACGATCAGTGGTGGAAGTGGCTGACCGCGCTCGACCGGCGGGTGGTGTCCCTGCGCCCGGACAATCTCGGGACGGCCCGGGCCGCGCTGGCTTTCATGGCCCCGGCGATGGGTGTGGAACGGATCGGGTTCGACGCGCAGATCCGCGTGCTGCGCGAGCGTTTCGCCGACGTCGGATGGCAGACCCAGCGCATCATCGATGGATTCCAGGCCCGGCCGCAGGAGTTCTACTTCGAGCGCGCCGAGCAGGTCACCCTGCCCCGCTGGTACCGAGGCCGGGTGGCCGTCCTGGGCGACAGCGCCTGGGCCGGCCCCACGGGCATGGGCACCACCCTGGCGCTGCTCGGAGCCCACGTGCTGGCCGGTGAACTCGCCGAGCACCTCCACCGAGGCAGCTCCTTCGAACCGGAGCGCGCCCTGAGCGCCTACCAGCACGTGATGCGGCCCTTCGTGGACAAGGCCCAGAAGATCCCACCAGGCATACCAGGGCTGGCCCTGCCGAAAAGCGCCAAGGGGCTGAAGGTTCTGCACGCAGCGCACCGCCTGGCCGCTTCCCGCATCCTTCAGCGGTCCGCTCGGCATCTGCGCCCTCGCAGCCGCGACGTTCCCCGCACCTGCCGCTCTATCCGCACCTTCGAGCCGATGTGGTGCTCGAATCGTGACAGGAACTCCATGCCCAGCCCGACAGCATCACGCCGGGTTGGCCTCGGCCCGGCTCGAACTCAACCGTCTCACCGGAATCGCGTCAGGCCGTGCTCCGGCGCTGACGGATCTCGGCCGGCCTGGATTCGCCTGACGCATGAGGAAGCTCACCGTCCTATTGGCCGCATAGCCTCGCCGAGAACAGCAACGAGCGAGGGGACGCATCATGAGCATTCTGGTGACCGGCGCGACCGGGCAGGTCGGGCGGCACGTGACCCGGCTGCTGACCGAGCAGGGGCATCCGGTGCGGGCGCTGACCCGTCAGCCGGACCAGGCCGCGCTGCCGGAGTCGGTCGAGGTGGTCGGTGGTGACCTGTCGGATCCGGGAACCCTGACGTCGCACCTGTTCGCGGGCGTCCACCAGGTTTTCGTGTTCCCGGTCTGGAGCGGCGTCGGGCCGCTGGTGACGGCGGCAGCCGAGGCCGGGGTGAGCCGTTTCGTGGTGCTGTCGTCGCTGGCGGTGGCGGCGGAGCGGGCCCACGACGCCGGCTCGGCCAGCTACCGGCACCATCAGGCGGTCGAGAAGACAGTGCGGGAGTCGGTGGCCGAGCGCGCCGGGTCGTGGACCTTCCTGCGGCCCGGCACGTTCGCCACGAACCTTCTCAGCTGGGCGTTCCCGATCAGGTCGGGTCTGCCGGTGCGGGCTCCGTACCTGGACTCCGCGCAGGCGCCGATCCATGAGCTCGACATCGCCGAGGCCGCCGTCCACGTGCTGACCACCGAATCCCACCACAACCAGGCGGTGGCGCTGACCGGGCCGCAGGCGCTGACCCGCCGTCAGCAGATCCAGGCCATCGCGGCGGGGATCGGGCGGGCGGTGGCGGCCGAGGAGATCAGCGCCGCGCAGTTCCGTGCCGAGTTCGGCCGGTACATCCCCGACGACATCGTGACCATGCTGCTGGACTACTGGGCGGACTCGGTGCAGCGCCCCGACGTGCCGCGCAGCGTCGAGGCCGTCACCGGCCGGCCCGGGCGTCCGCTGGAGCAGTGGGCCCGCGACCACCAGGCTGACTTCACCGGCTGAGGACGGCTTTTCGGAAGTCAGATCACCGGGACCACGGGGGAACGGAGCAGTTCGCGGTTGCCGTCGGCGCCGTGGGCCAGGGCACCG
Organism: Kineosporia corallincola; assembly: GCF_018499875.1. GTDB lineage: Bacteria > Actinomycetota > Actinomycetes > Actinomycetales > Kineosporiaceae > Kineosporia > Kineosporia corallincola. The sequence continues at coordinate 602,927 of NZ_JAHBAY010000002.1, forward strand.
ACGACGTCTTCGTGCGGCGTGCCCAGTCGCACCTGGCTGACCTCGTCCAGGAGCCGGTGGTGCTGCTCGTCCAGGTCGAGGTCCAGCGCCCGGAGGTACTCCCGGAGGTGGGCGGGGGTGCGGGGGCCGACGATGGGGATCAGGGCGGTGCCGCAGCGCGCGGCGCGGTGCCGCAGCCAGGCCAGGGACACCTGCGTGGCGCTGGTGCCCACCTCACCGGCGATCGCCAGGACGGCGTCCACCGTCGCGGTGCGCTGCGCGCCCGACTCGACCGCGTCGCCGCGGGCGCTGAGGCGGCCCTGCTCCCCCTGCCGGTACTTTCCGGTCAGCAGTCCACCCGCCAACGGGGAGTAGGTCAGCACCCCCAGGCCGTAAGCCTCGGCCATGGGCAGCATCTCGCGTTCGGCGGAACGTTCGGCGAGGCTGTACTCGGTCTCGATGCCGACCAGCGGGCCCAGGCCGCGCGGGTGCGCCCGGCTCACCCCGCCGGCCACCCGCCAGGCCGGGAAGTTCGACAGGCCACCGTGCAGGATCTTGCCGGAACGGACGAGATCGTCGAACCCGCCGAGGATCTCGTCCATCGGGGTGACACCGTCGGGGAAGTGCGGCATGTACACGTCGACGTAGTCGGTCTTCAGCCGGCGCAGGCTCGCCTCCAGCGCCCGGATCATCACCCTGCGGCTGTTGCCGGTGGTGGCGGGGCGCGGGTCGGCCTGGCGGGTTCCGCTGTACTTGGTGATCAGCACGAGGTCGTCGCGGCGGCTGCCGAGCAGTTCGCCGAGCACGGTCTCGGACTCCCCGTCCCGGTAGATGTTGGACGTGTCGACGGTGGTTCCACCGGCGTCCACAAAGGTTTCGAAGATCTCGCGGGCGTCCTCCCGGCCGGACGCGCCGAGGCCCGCGGTGCCCAGCGCGTACTCCGAGACACGTAGTCCGGTCGTGCGGCCGAAGGTCTGATAGCGCATGACAGCTCCTGGGGATGGCGTTCGAGAGGGTATGCTCTGGACCCTAGCAAAGAAAACGAGGGGTCACTCTTTTATGCCGAAGGTCAGCCAGGAACACCTCGACGCCCGCCGCCAGCAGATCGTGGACGCCGCTCGCGTCCGGTTCGCCGGTCACGGCTTCGCCCGCACGTCGATGGCGGACATCGTCGCCGCGTCCGGGCTCTCCAACGGGGCCATCTACCGGTACTTCACGAGCAAGGACGACCTCATCGTCGCGGTCTGCGAGCAGGGCACCGACGCCCTGCCGTCCGAGCTCACGGCGACGACGATCGCGGCCTTCTTCGATCATGTGCGCGCCCGGGCCGCCGAGAGCGGCCATGCCCGGCTGGTGGCGCAGATCTACGCCGAGGCCGCCGTGTCCCCCGCCCTGGCGGAGATCGTGCGGGAACAGCTCGCGTCCGTGCGCGCCCACGTCGCCGGGCTGGTGCCCGCGCGCCGGCGGGCGGACGCCGGCCAGATCGCCGAGGCGTTCGTCGCCCTGAGCATGAGCTACAACCAGCAGCTGGCGGTGCGGGGCGACTTCGACCCGGCACCGTTCACCGCGGCCCTCGTGGCGATCATCGACCGGTAGCGCCGCGGGCCTGCTTGCGCTGTGTCTTCTGCGCGTACATGTCCTGGTCCGCCTGCGCGCAGACCTCGGCGAAGGTGGGGGCGCAGGTGAAGGCCGCCTGCCCGACGGACGCGTGGATCCCGGCGGCGGCCAGGGCGGCCTGCATCCGCAGCGCCACGTCGGCCACCTGCGGGGTGGTCAGCCCGACCATGAGCAGGCAGAACTCGTCGCCGCCGAGCCGGGCCACGACGTCCGTGCGCCGTGCGGTGCGGCGCATCACCGTGGCGGCGTGCCGCAGGTGCTCGTCGCCGGCGGAGTGCCCGGCCGAGTCGTTGACGACCTTGAGGTCGTCGATGTCCACGTAGAGCACGGCGCCGGGCTCGGCCAGGCGGCGGTAGCGTTCCTCCTCCAGGACCAGGAGGCGGTCCCAGCCCCTGCGGTTGGTCAGCCCGGTCAGCTCGTCGGTCTCCGACTCCATCTGGGTCGACAGAAGCCGGCGTTGCAGGTCCGTGCGATGCAGGTCGAGTTCGGCCACGCAGCCGAGCAGTCCGCCCAGCAGCCGCAGCAGGGGCTCGTGGCTCCGCAGCTGCTCCCCCTGCGGCGAGGGGTCGAGCCCGCACAGCGAGCCGAACAGGTGGCCGTCGTGGTGCTGGATCGGCACCCCCGCGTAGGCGCTGACCTGGTAGCTCTCGCGCATCGCCACCGGTTCGCCGCCCGGGTCGGCGTGCGGGTCGGCGTCCAGGTCGGGAGTGATCCGGCTGGTGGGGTGATCGAGCATGTGCCGGCACAGGGTCTGTGACCACGGCATCGAGATGCCCGGCTCGGCGCCGTACACGCTGTCGGCCACCGTGAGGTAGACCTGGTTCTCGCCGTCGTACCGGCTGACGAACCAGATCCCCATCGGGACGGCCTGTTTCAGGTAAGCCGTGACCTGCTGGCAGGCGTCGTCGAAGCTGGTGACCGGTTCCACCGGCCGGTCGTCGCCGGCCGCGGTGACCGGGCTCGTCGTGACCGGGGGCGTCACCCCTGACCTGCTGCGCACCCTGCCTCATCGGCGCCGTGCGGGCCCGGCTGAAGGCTGCCGGGCCCGCGAACCGATCGGTGCGCCGGTTCAGCCCCCGTTGGACTGCCGGATTCCCTCGCCCAGCGCCCTGAACGAGTAGACGAACCCGCCCGAGGGCCCGCTGACGGTGAGATAGGCCTCCCGGCTGCCGGGGCGGACGGCCAGGTTGGTCGCGGAGTAGTCCCCGTCGTCCGGTACCGGTGCCCGCACCGAGGCCAGATGCTCACCGGAGGCGCTGAAAACCTCCGCGCCCGGCCGGTTGTGGAACATCTGGTAGATGTTGCCCGAGGCGTCCACCGCGGTGGAGTCGACCTGCGCGCGGCCGCCGTCCACGTAGACCGCCGGGTGCAGGGAGGTCACGCTCCTGCCGTTCCCGGCCAGGCGGGCGTAGTCGATCCGGTTGTCGGCGTACTGGCTGATCCACAGGCCGCCGAACCCGGTGTCGAAGGAGATCCCGTTCGGGGCGGGCAGATCGCCGGCGAGCACCTCGGCGGTCCCGTCGTCGCGGTCGATCCGCACGATGCGCCCGCGGTCGGGCCCGGCCGGATCGTCGTGGCCGCTGGTGTCGCTGACGTAGAGGTTCCCGTCCGGGTCGAAGGTCAGGTCGTCGGGCTGCATCACGGTGCCCTCGACCTTCCCGGAGAAGAACGTGCGCGGGTCGTCTCCCTCCAGCGAGATGCTGTCGACGGTTCCGGCCCGCAGGTCGGTCAGGTACAGGCGGCCGTCGGCCGGGCTGATCTGCGCCGAGGTGAACACGCTGTCGTCGTCGGTGAACAGTGCCTCGGCCCGCTTCGTCCTCACGTCGATGCGCAGCACCTTGGGCTCACCGGCCGGCGCGGTGACGTCCACCACCAGCAGGTCGCCGTCCGGGCCGAACACCGGCCCTTCGAGCAACGTCATACCGGTGGCCTGGTGCACGTCGGTGACCTTCATCAGCTGCCGGGCGGTGATCGTGGAAATGCCTGGCTCACCGGACTTTTCCGCCGTGGCACCACCACCCGCCAGCACCAGCCCGGCGGTCACCGCGACGGCGACGCCGGTGAGGGCCGTGCCCGCGGCGGCCCTCACCGGCCCGCCCCGGCCCTGGAACCCTCGCCCGCAGATCCCGGACGGGCGGCGATCACCTCGTCCAGATGCTCCGCACGCCATCGGGCCAGCAGATCGTGGAAGGCGACCGGCCCGGGTGAGTAGTTCAGCGGCCGCACGGTGCGGCCCTCGCCGTTGTAGTAGCCCGGGGTGCACTCGGCCTGGAAGACCGTGGTGTCCACCGCCACCTGCCGCAGCGTCGCCTGCCACGACTCGGTCGCCTCCGGGCCCGGCTCGACCGTACGCGAGCCCAGCTGCTCGGCGCGGCCCACCACGGCGGCGATGTGCCGGGCCTGCTCGTGCAGGATGTGCACGAAGTTCACGGCGCTGGCGTTCTGGAGCGAGCCCAGGTGGAACAGGTTCGGGAAACCCGGGCTGTAGAAGCCGTGCAGCGTCCGGGGGCCCTCGCGCCAGGTCTCCAGCAGCACCCTGCCGCCGCGTCCGGTGACGGGCAGCGTCCCGGACAGCACCCCGGAGACACCGACGTCGAAACCCGTTGCGAACACCACGCAGTCGACCTGGTATTCCTGGTCGCCGACGACCACGCCGCTCTCGGTCATCCGGGTGATGCCGCCGTGGTCGGCGGTGTCCACGAGCGTGACATTCGGCCGGTTGAACGCCTGGAGGTAGTGGTCGCTGAAGCACGGCCGCTTGCACATGTACCGGTACCAGGGCTTCAGCAGCTGCGCGGTGGCCGGGTCCTGCACGATCCGGTCGACCCGGGACCGGATCCCGTTCATCGTGTGGGCGTCGAGCAACTCGTCCAGCAGTTGCTGCTCCTGCCGGGGCAGACCGGTTTCCTGGACGCCGGACAGGTAGGCGCGCTGGAGGCGGGACGTGGAGGTCCAGCCGTCCTGGATCATGTCCTCGTCCACCGGTTCCCCGGTGATCGAGGCCAGGAAGTTGTCCATCCGCCGGCCCTGCCAGCCCGGTTCCTGCTGCTGGAACCACCGCGGGTCCAGGGGACGGTTGTCCCGGACGTCCACCGTCGCCGGGGTGCGCTGGAACACGAACAGGTGCTGGGCGTCCCGGGCCAGGTGCGGGATGACCTGGACACCGGTGGCCCCGGTACCCACCACGGCCACCCGCTTGTCCCGCAGCCCGGTCAGCTCGCCGTCGGCGGTGCCCCCGGTGTAGGCGTAGTCCCAGCGGCTGGTGTGGAAGGTGTGCCCCCGGAAGTCCTGGATCCCGGGAATGCCAGGCAGTTTGGGCTGCGACAGGGACCCCGGGGAGACCACGACGTAGGTTGCCCGCATCCGGTCGCCGCGGTCGGTCTCGACCAGCCACTCGCCGTCCGGGTCCAGCCAGCGCAGCGCCGTGGCCCTGGTGTGGAACAGCGCCTCGGGATACAGGCCGAAGTGCTCGGCGAGCGCCACCGCGTGACGGCGGATCTGCTCGCCCTGGGCGTACCGCAGGGCCGGGATCGTTCGCACTTCCTCCAGAAGCGGCAGGTAGACGGTGGATTCGATGTCGCAGTGGATGCCCGGGTACCGGTTCCAGTACCAGGTTCCACCCACGTCACCGGCCTCGTCCATCAACCGGACCCGTTCCAGGCCAGCCTTTTTCAGGTAAGCGGCAGTGAGGAGACCACCGAAACCGCCGCCCACCACCAGGGCGTCGACCCGGTCCGTCACCGGCTCCCGATCCGCCCGGGGAACGTAGGGATCCGTCGCATAATATCCGAACTCACCTGCGGCGGAACGGTATTGACGAAGTCCGTCCGGCCTGATCCGGCGGTCACGTTCCCGCCGGTACTTCGCCCGCAGCACCTCCAGGTCAATGCCGTGAATGCTGTCGGAGAGGGGGGTCTGGCTCACCACGCCGTCCTGTCCCGAGCCCGAGAGGGCAGCCGCCAACCACGGCCGTCACCCGATCCGATCACCCGCGGGGCAACCCTCTCGATGCGTCGTCGCTCGATTCGTCGGTGCAAAAAACTTAGCACTGTTCTAAGCGTTTTGCCCGATATCTTCCCGACGTCGCCATACTTGACGCCATGGCAGTCACCAAGGATCATGCGCCCGGCGAAAGAGTCGCTCTGCTGGCCGATATCGCGGAACTCGTCCGCCTCTCAGAAACCGCCGCGTTGCCGCTGGCCCTGCGCAATCTCCTGGAGACCGACCTCACCTTCCAGCAGCTGAAGGTGCTCACCGTGCTGGTCTCCAGTCCGGGCGGATCCCCCCTGGGCGAGCTGGCCCAGACGTTCGGGGTCTCCCTGGCCTCGATGTCCACCATGGTCGACCGGCTGGTCTCACAGCACACCGCGCGGCGCGACGTCGACGCGAGTGACCACCGGGTGCGCCGGGTCCATGCCACCGCACCGGGACGTGACGTCGTGCGCAAACTGGTCAACGCACGTCCGGAGTTCGCCGACGACATCCTGGCCCGGCTCTCCCTGGACGATCTGCGGGCCCTCACCCAGGGCCTGCGGGCCGTCACCGTCGCCGTCGCCGAACTGCGCCACACCACCGGCCGGGACTGAACGGCTCACCACGACGGCGACCGCGAGCGCACCACCGGCGGTGCGCCTCACATCTCACCCGAGCCCGCGCGCCTGGCTGAGCAGCCGGCGGCGCCGATCAGCGGTCATGATCGGCCCGAGTTCCTTGTCCCAGAGCAGTCCCAGCGGGGCCAGGTGCATCCCGGTCTGCGGCGTCCATCCGCCCAGACCCGCCAGCACGAGGCCGAATGCCTCGTCGTCCCGGCCCGAACGCACCAGCTGCCGGGCCTGCTCGACGGTGCGGGCGAAGGCCGGGGTGCGGGAGAAATCGGCGGTCAGGCCCCGCTCGAAACGGTAACGCACGGCGAGTTGCCGTGCCATGGAGGCAAATTCGGGTGGTGAGCTCTGGGTGAACGAGGTCATCCGGTACTCCTGGCCGGCCGCGGGGTCGAGGGCCTGGATGACGAGCAGTGGCAGCAGGTCGTCCTGCACGGCCGCGTCGCCGGTCACCGTCCGCGAGCGCCAGATCAGTTCGGAGTGGTCGGCGTCGTTGCCGGTCAGGGCGGTGACCTGGATGGCCAGGACCTGGGCGCGTTCGTCGCCGAAGCGCCCGGCCTGCTCGAAAACGTCTTCCTCGTCGCGGTTTCCGTTCAGCAGGAGCTGGTAGGCGTGCTCGACCTGGTCGGCGATCTCGGCGTGGGTGCGGCTGCCGGGGGCGTCGAAGTTCAGGAAGGTGGCGTAGTGGTCTTCCAGTTCGGCCCGGAACGACGGCTGTGGTTCCCCGGCGCCGGGGTACCAGCTGGTGAAGCCGACCGCGGTCCATTCGCCGTTCGTGGTGCGGGCCGGGTCGAGCAGGAGACGGTCGGTGCCGGTGTTCAGCAGCAGGCTGCGGCGCAGCAGGGGCGGGCCGTCGTCGGCGTCCGGCGGCCAGGCGCTCCCGGCGTCGTCCCAGGCCTTGATCAGGTCGGGGTCCAGGTCGCGGGTCCAGCCGAGGTCTTCGACGGCGCGGATCGCCGCGAAGTCCATCGACAGGGTCGGCCAGCCGTCCGTGACCGTGTAGAACTCGCGCAGGGTCGGTGGAAGTGTTTGCCCCAGGCGGGTTTCGGTGCGGGCGATGGTGGCCTGGCCGACGGGTGCGGCGCCGATCCAGCCGCTGCGCCGCATCCCCTCGCTCACCTCCAGGCCGATCGCGTCGGCCTGGTCGATCGCCTCCTGGCTCCAGCGTTCCAGCCAGGTGCGCAGGGTGAGGTGGGTCAGCAGGCTGCGGGGCATGATCGTCACGATACCCAGGTCCGGGTGATGGCCCTGGCGGTGGCGGACGGGTGTGTGCCGGCTGCCTGGGTCGCGGGTGGTGGGCTGGGCCGGATCAGGTGGCGGGCATGCCGATCAGGACCGCCGGCCGGCCATGAGCCGGCGCACCTCGTGGGCGAGGTCGAACGACGGGCCGCCCACCAGGTCCCAGGCCCGGTAGATGCCGATGACGAAGCAGGCGACCACCAGCATGGCGATGGTCTCCGCGAGGCCGGCGTCGAGCGGGTGGCGGTGCAGGCGCACGGCGGCCGACAGCTGGAACACGAAGACCGCTGCCAGGCCGATCAGGAACACCGCTTCGTGGATCCGGCTCGCGGCGAGCGCGTGCAGACGTACCAGTGACAGCAGTGTCGCGCCGACGAACAGCAGACCGGCGACGGCGACCACGATCGTCGCGACGGCCAGTCGGCCGCTGGGCACAAGCGCGAACAGTGAGACGGTCAGGGCGTTCATGAAGGACGTCAGCGCGGCCGAGGCGCGCACGCGGTGGATCGGTGCGGCCTGCTGGTTCTCGGCGAAACGTGGCTCGGACACGGTCAGTACCTGCTCGATCAGTTCGCTTGAGCCCGCCCGGACCAGTGGTGCTCAGATCCGGCGTCCGAAAGGCACAGCAGAAGGAGGCCAGGCGGAGCAGGCCCCGGGAATACGCCTGCGAAAGTCATGGCCAACGCCGGCGTGATGACCTGAGAACGTCCTCATTGCTGATCTACGCCAGCCTGCGGATCAGCTCAACCGTGAATGCGCTCAGACCGAACGGCGGTACCGGTCACGTCCGATGGCTCGCGCCAGGGACCCGGCGGCACCGCCGCGGCGCGCTGAGCCTGACCAAGTGCAACTTGGCTATAGAAGCCAATCACAGCGGCCCAAGCAGGGAGCACCATGATCGCGTCACGGCACCTGACCGCCGACACACGATGATGTTCGCACCGGTTCTCTGATAGCCATTGAACGATCACGTCGCCGGCAGCGTGGCGTCCAGGAGCACAGCCGCAGCGGCCCTGGCCGCCCAGGCACCCTGCTGGTCGTCATCCATCCGTGCCGACTGGGCAGCCCCGTCCCACAACAAATGCAACTGTCGCCCCAAAACTCGGGCGTTCATGACGCCAGCCTGCGTTGCGAGGTCGGTGAAGACACCTCGGATCCATTTACGGTAGGCGTCAGACGCCATGCCCGTGCCCGCCGCATGGGCTTCGGCCGTGGCGTTCGCGAACGCGCAGCCCTGGTATGCGGGATCACTGCTGAGCTCGATGAGAAAGTCGAAGACCCCGAGCAGACGGTCCCGGGGCGACTGATGACGGTTGATGGCCCGCTCGATCCCTTCGCCTATCTCGCGATGACGGGCTTCCAGGTAGGCGGCGATCAGACCGTCCTTGGAGCCGAAACTACTGTAAAGCGTCGCCTTGGCGACCCCGGCCGCAGCGATGACGCGGTCGATGCCGACCGTGTGCACCCCTTCTCGGTAGAAGAGATCGTCCGCAGCGGTTAGCAGCCGTTCCTGGGGCGTCGACGGAAGATCAACGGGCACGGCGTGACCCTAACGTGCGGCCCGGAACGTCGCTACAAGGCAATCGATGATGAGACGGCCGGGTAGCCACATCACTCCACCGTGGCCTGTCGGCGAGACGCACCGCGATAAGCAGGGCTACCGGAGCAATCACCGTCATTCGAGGCCACACGGGCGACCATGGGGACAGCGGCATCAGGGGTCGGCTGCCCTGCGTCGAGCGCGCGAGTGGGCCAGACTGCGATCTGCCCCGGGAACCGCGTACCGACCTCATATCGGCTATCAGATATGGCCAGACGCCGCTCATTTGGACCGCCTCGACAGTCTCCGACACCGATGGGGATGTTTACCGGGTCCATGACAGTCAGCACGAGGCAGCATCGGCCGGTAACGCGACGTGCGCATGAACCGGGACGGCGAGCCGTGGCCGCAAGGCGCCCGGCAGGCGACTCCACGATGTGTCTTCGGACTCCCCAAACCATACAGACCCGTCTGTCTACCCGGCAAGTGGCCCGCGTCCATGAGGAACCCGCGCCTACGTCTGAATCATCGCTCTCCGGCAGGTCCAAAGGCAACTCCATGAAACGCTTCCCGTGCTTCGCAGAACGGCACGGCCCTACGCTCCTCGAGCGGCGGCGGATCCTTCATGCAAGCCGGAGCGACACGGGAAGCGAGATCCGAACACGCCGCGCTACTTGAAGCGACGCTGATCACACGGCCGTAGCGGGATATTGGCCCTTCACAGCATGGCCGCTCTAGATTCATCACCAGACAGGTCTGTATGGTCGGCGCAGTCCATCACGCCACCACCACCTGGAGCACTCCGTGACCGAGAGCACCTCATCGAAGACCCTTGGCCTGACCGCGGACGAGGTCCTGACCACGACCCGCGCCGTACGCAGACGCCTGGACCTGACCCGGCCCGTACCCAGAGAACTCATCCAAGAAGCGGTAACCGTCGCCACCCAGGCCCCGTCCGGCCGCAACCAGCAGCAGTGGGACTTCATCTTCGTCGACGATCCGGCGACCAAGGCGACGATGGCCGACCTTTGGAGGGCCGGGCTCGCCCTGGGCAACCCCTACGAGCACCATGGTCTGTCGATCCCCACCCGAGGAAGTTTCGCCTCAGCCGAGTGGCGGCGAATCCGCAGCAGTCTCGGTTACCTGCTCGAACATCTGCAGGAGGTGCCGGTGCTGATGGTCCCGGTGGTGAGGGTGCCCACCCGCGCCGAACTGCGCACTGTGCACGGGCAGGCGCACAACTGGGGCTCGGTGCTCCCCGCGGTCTGGAGCTTCATGCTTGCCGCCCGCGAACGGGGTCTGGGCACCTGCTGGACCATCGGCCATCTGGCCTATGAGCAGGAGATGGCCGATCTGCTGGGCCTTCCCTTCGAAACCACCGTCCAGGTCGCTCTCACGCCCGTCGCTTATACGATCGGGACGGACTTCAAGCCGGCCTCACGGGCGGACGCCGCTCATTTCACTCACTGGAACCGCTGGTAACTGCCTGCCCGTCAGCGATCCGGGTGCAGGCAGCGAAGCCAACCGGGAAGCGTTCTGCTCATCGGGCAATACGAATGTGCATACCGTCCCACGAACCCGCCCAGCCGGATTGGCGTTCCCCACCTCTCCGCGTTCGTCGGGGGGACGTGTTGGGCAGTTTCGCACCCAGCGCATTCATGCGCTCACCGCAATCGCCGTAGCGGCTCATCGCGGGCAGGGACGCTTCACAAACTCGGAAACGTCAAACAGAACAACACTGCACACGCAATTCATCATCACGCAGGGTCTTTCCGCACCGTCGGGCGATCTACTGGAGACGGACAGCAGCGACCGCCGGCCAGGATGCCGGCCTGGTCCAGGATCGTGAGCAGGTCACGGACAGCGGGGATTTCGTTGCTGCGAGGGCGGCAACGGCGATCTGGCCCAGCACGGTGCAGCGGCGCAGACCGAGCCTGGCTAGCAGGTCCGGTCGGTCTCGGCGGCCTATTCTGCCACCGCGACGAACGAGCAGGCTCCGGCCAGCGTGGCCGCGATCCCGGCGGCCAGCGCACCTGCCGGACGGTGACGCTGCCCGCGACGCGCTCGTGGATCCGCGACCTGGCCGAGCAGATCCAGCCGTGCCTGTTGCTGCGCAACAGGTTCAACAATGGGCCCAACGGTCTCAGGAATGCCTGGATCGACAGCAAGAACGGTGAGGGCGCGAGAGGATGACATGGCGGATGCTGCCCCGGATGCGATGGATCGGTGTGGTAACCCCGATCAAAACCGTTCAGGCCGCATCCGTCACCATTCGGACATGGCGTGGAACGCCACAAACTCCCAGCTCAGAGCCCGATAAAACGACCTTGACGGGCCCCTGCGTGCACCTCGGTGCTCTCACCGTCAGGAGCCGGTACGAGGAACCTTTGCCCGGTTGGGACGTCGGTGTCTCCCACGCAGTGCCAGCCAATTTCCTGTTCGGGAACCTCGTGGTCGGTGCCGGCATCCCCTTCGACGCTCCGGCCGAAGGAGCTGTCGCCGTCCAGTGACCGCGCCCTTCCGCGGTGGTGCGCACCTCGTCCAGGTGCGCCATGAAGGTGGGCAGATTCTCGAAGTTCCGCCAGAAGGAATAGATCTCGGATCGTAGTTTGCGGATCGTGGTCGTAGCGGTGAGATCCATCAGGCACCTCCAAGGAACGATTGCACGAAAACTCATTGTTTCAGCTTGTTTCGGCACGCGCTTCAGCGTGGGATCGCCGCCCGCCACCTGGCTCCGGCGTCGCCTGTCCCTTGGTCACGGGTCACTGGCCAAGGTTGGTGACGAGGTTGATGGCGACGGCCAGGACGCCGGTGCCGAAAAGGTAGGACAGCAGAGCGTGCCCGAGCGCCACCCGGCGGATCCGGGTGGAGGCCGGCTCGGCCTCGGGGACGGCGAACGACATCCCTATCGTGAAGGCGAGATAGGCGAAGTCGCTGTAGGCCGGTGGCTGGCTCTGCTTGAAATCAATCCCTTTCGCGTCAGGCTCGTCGAGGTAGTACAGCCGGGCGTACTTGAAGGCGAACACGGTGTTCACCAGCGCCCAGGACAGGATCACCGCCAGAACGCTCAACAGCACGGCGGCATCCTGCTGGCTGCTGGACTGCACGAGGGCCACCACGACGGCGGCCAGACTGGCGACGGCAGCCAGCAGCACCCAGACGTCGGTGGAGCGGGATCGGTTCTCTTCCTCGGCCAGTTCCTCGGTGGCGGCCGCGTCCCGGTTCCAGCAGATGCGCCAAACCCAGGTCAGCAGAACCGCAAACGCCACCGTCCAGGCCGTCAGAGCCGCCAACTCGGGTGCGGCCAGTACCGCGACGGCGGCCGCAGCCGCGAGACCTGCGGCCAGGCTGATCAAGGTCCGGCGCGCCGAGAGAACCCGGCCCCCCGGCGTGGTACGCGTCGTTTCCGTCGTGGTTGTCATGGTCGCCCTGCCCGCCACCCTCCTTGGTCATACCACGCTGGAACGACGGCGTTCAGCCGTTGGGCAGGAAAACCGGCCGCACGTTGCCGTCGTCCTTGGCCTTGAAGATGTCGTAGCCGTGCTGGCCCTGTTCCAGCGGCAGCACGTGCGTGGCCAGGTGCTCGGTGACGATCTCGTCGCGGGCCATCCGCTCCAAAATCTGTGGGATGTACCGCTGGCCGTGCATCTGCGCACCCCGCACGGTCAGGCCCTTGTTCATCAGAGCGCCGAGAGGGAATTTGTCGACCACCCCCGCGAACACGCCCAGCACGAACACGCTGCCGCCCTTACGGCAGGCATGGATGGCCTGCCGGACCGCGGCCGGACGGTCGCTCTGCAGGCGTAACTGCTGTTTCGTGCGGTCGTACAGGCTCTGCCCTCCCGGGCCGTCGGCCTCCATCCCCACCGCCTCGATGCAGACGTCCGGCCCCCGGCCTCCGGTCTTCTCCAGCAGTTCGGCCTCGATCGAGGTGTTCTCGTAGTTGAGCACCTCAGCGCCGATGATCGACTTGGCTTGTGCCAGACGGTAATCCAGCCGGTCGATCACGATCACCCGCTCGGCACCCAGCAGCATCGCCGCCCGCGCGGCCATCTGCCCGACCGCTCCGGCCCCCCAGACCGCGACCACGTCACCTGGCTTGGTCCCGGCCAGGTCGGCGCCCGTCCACCCGGTAGAGGCGGCGTCCGAGGCGAACAGCGCACGCTCGGTCGAGACTCCCTCAGGGACCGCGAACGCGCCGACATCAGCGTAGGGAACGCGCACGTACTCAGCGTGGCTACCGGCGAAACCTCCCAGAGCGTGCGAGTACCCATAGCAACCGCCAGGAGTACCGCCCCACAGAACATCGGTGATGGCCGGGTTGGTGTTGCCGTTGTCGCACAGCGAGAACAACTTCTGCTCGCAGTACCAGCACCGGCCGCAGGAGATGAACGAGGACACCACGACCCGGTCACCGACGGCGTGCCGACGCACGGCCGGCCCGACCTCCACCACTTCTCCGATGAACTCGTGCCCGAGCACGTCACCGCTTTCCATGAACGGGATGTACCCGCCCAGCAGGTGCAGGTCCGAACCGCACGCCGCGCTGCGCAGCACCCGCAAGATCACGTCACCGTCGTTGAGGATCCGCGGGTCGGGCACCTCGCGGACCTCGACCTCATTCACCCCGGCCCAGGTCAGCGCCCTCAAAGCCGCCCCTCCGCCCCGGAGATCGACGTGACCGCACGCAACGGCGCGTTCAGCGCTGTGGCCTCAGTCGTGCCGGGCTCATCGGCCCTCAGCACCTCACCCGTCTCGATCACCTGCTTGGCCCGCCGCAGAGCCGAACGCAGCTTCTCTACCGCCGTCGTACCGTCCAGATCCTGAGCCAAGGCGTCCGGCAACCCCGAGGGCAGCGTCTGCGTGTACGGGTCGCGTAACCTCACCGCCAGTTCTGTTCCCCGGTCGCCGGGCGCGGGACTGGTCCGCACCTCGATCGCCTCGCCCCAAGCCCTGAGAGGCTCAGGTAGCTCAAGGGGCCGGGAGTCGTCCGGCGTGAGATTGACGGTCACCGCCAGCCAGCGGGACGGGTCGTCCTGGTGCCCGGACAACGGCAGCCCATGAGAAGCTGCCCGTCGCCGAACCGCGGCCGCGATGGTGGCCGCCACTCCCACCACGCCTGCGACCCTGTGAATCTTCCGGGAGTTCTTGTCTCCCTCAGTGGTCTCTGCCTGTTCCACAGCATTCCTCCGAACTCGACCAGCCGTTGGCTGTGTCGTCGGTGCCGTTCAAGGCCACTGCTCGACCTGGCGGCGCAGTCCAGGCTCCGGCCGCGCCGCTTGCGCCACAGCCTAAAAGAGCTTCGGGTGCCCGCAACGGCAGACCCACCACACTAGCGTTCTGCGCCAGAAACAGTCGAAATAAGTCCATTCTGGCGACATGGCCAGGACTGGACGCCCGAAGACCAGGGTTGATCTGAGCGAGATCGAGGCGCAGCAGTTGCGGCAGTGGGCCTCGCGGCCCTCGTCGCCGCAGTCGGTGGCGCTGCGGGCGAAGATTGTCCTGGCGGCTGCGGCTGGAGATGACAACACGCAGATCGCGGCGGATCTCAGGACGTCGGCGGTCACGGTGGGCAAGTGGCGGGCGCGGTTCCTGCAGTACCGGCTGGCCGGCCTGGCGGACGAGGACCGCCCGGGCCGGCCGCCGTCGGTCAACCTGGACAAGGTCGAGGAAGTCATCACCACGACCCTGGAACAGGCCCCGCACGACGCTACGCACTGGTCCCGAACGTCCATGGCGGCCCGGACCGGCCTGTCAGCCTCGACCATCGGGCGGATCTGGCGCGACCTTTACCTCAAACCCCACCTGACCCAGACGTCAAACTATCTACCGACCGCGAAAGTCGTTGACGTTGTTGGCCTCTACCACAACCCGCCCGAAAAGGCCGTCGTGTTGTGCGTTGACGAAAAGACCCAGGTCCAGGCCGTTGACCCTAGCCAGCCGATCCTGCCCATGACGCCCGGGACGATCGAGCGACGCACCCACGACTACAAAGGGCACGGCACGACCACCCTGTTCGCGGCCTTCACCATCGCCGACGGCACCGTCATCACCCAGACCCAGAAACGTCACCGCTCCGCCGAGTTCAAGAAATTCCTCACCCACATCGACAAAACGGGGCCAGTGGACCTTGAGATCCACCTCGTCGCAGACAATTACGCCACGCACAAGACCCCGAGATCAAAGCCTGGCTCGCCGCACACCCCCGCGTGCACGTGCACTTCATCCCGACCGGTTCCTCCTGGATCAACCAAGTCGAGCGGTGGTTCGCCTACCTCACCAACCAGCTCCTACGCCGCAGCGCCCACCGCAGCGTTCAAGCCCCCGAGGCCGACCTCACCCAGTGGATCGCGTCCTGGAACACCAACCCAAGCCCGTTCGTCTGGACCAAGACCGCCGAAGAAATTCTTGAGTCCCTCAGCCGATATCTACAACGCATTTTTGGCGCAGAACACTAGGCACCCGGCATCATGGGTTGCGCCACATGTGTTTTCATGACGCCTCAGAAAATGGCGAGCGGGTTCACCATGATGCCGGTGACCGACTCGATCCGGGGCGGGGCGATGACGAGCAGGAAGCTGTAGCGCTTCTCCTCGGCGCACACCTGCGCCAGGTCGCCGGGGGCGGCGCCGTCGATCAGGACCAGGCCGAGCAGTCCCAGCCCGATCCGGTGGAGCGGCCCGGGGTCACCCGGAAGTGCGGGGTTGGCGTCGCCGATGTCGCCGGCGTAGAGCGAGATGTCGTGTTGGTGAAGCCATTCGACGGCGCCGGTGGTCAGGCCTGGCACCTGGTTCCGGTTGCGGTCCTCGGCCAGATGCCAGCCGCCGCGCAGCACCAGGGCGTCTCCCGGCTGGGGCGTCACACCGCATCGGGCCGCCGCCGCGTCCAGGTCGTCGGCGGTGACCGCGTGGCCCGGCTCCAGGCGTCCTCCGGGAGCCAGGTCGAGCAGGATGCCGCGGGTCAGGATGCCCTGGGCGAACGCGGATGCGGAGCCGTGCCGCACGCCGGCCAGGCCGACGCTCTGCGCGAGATCGACGCCCGGATAAACCTTTCCGTCGGTGACGAAGTGGCCCATGGCGTCGAGGTGGGTGACTTCGGGATGGTGCGTGTTGACGGTGAGCAGTTCCGCCATCGCCCTGGGCGGCGTGCCCGTGTACTGCATCACGGACTGCACTGCGGTGGTCTCGTGGGTGTAGGGGGCCATCGGGCCGGCCAGGAGCGGTGACGGCGTGATCGGCCGGGCCAGGGAGACCGCCCGGCCGCTGCGGGCCTCGGACAGTCCTCGGCGCCGGGCCTCGTCGGTGATCAGGTTGACGGTTCCGAGTTCGTCGCCCCGGCCCCAGCGGCCCCAGTTCGAGATCTGGGTCGTGTTCGTCATCAGATTGTTCCCGTCCATGGGTCATGTGCCCGGCTCCGCCGAGCAGCTGTTGATATCATCAACAGTATGGCCTCAACCGTTGAAATATCAACACCCGACGATGGGGTCGAGCTCTGGCTTCTCTGGAAGCAGATCGGCGAGCGGGTCCGGGCCAGCGTGGTCGCCGATGTGCTGGAGCACAGCGAGCTGTCCGAACCCGAGATGACCGTCTTGGTCCAGCTCCGCACGGCCGGGGGCACGATCCGGCAGAACGCCCTGGCGTCGTCATTGGGCTGGGACCGCACCCGCTTGTCACACCTGCTCACCCGGATGGAGCAGCGGGGCTACCTCTCCCGGGAGAAGCTCCGGAACGGGGTCGAGATATCCGTCGCCGATGCCGGGCTGGAGGTCTACGCGACCACAGAACCCCTGCTCGCGGCGGCATCCCGGCGTCACTTTCTTGATCGCCTCGACGAGGGGCAGCGCAGGGCCCTGCGCGATGTCCTGGAGACGCTGAGGTCTTGAGTTCCCCACGGGGTGCCGGATCCGCTGCGGCCAGGGGCGGACCTTCAGGCATCCACTCCCGGCCGTTGACCTAAAACCATTGCCCTGCAACCGCTCTCACGGAGCCCCCGATCGGAACAGCCGGCCTCCGGTCACACCGGGCCGTCGGCGCCGGGCTCCGGCTGCTGCTGCCGCAGCCCACTGATCAGGAGAGTCACCATTTCCCGCACGTCGTAGTCCGGGTCATGGGGAGCGAACGCCACGAGATCACCGACGGCGCGGATGATCCGGTAGGCGCCGACCGGGGCGACGACCTCCCCCGACTCGCGGGCCGCGTCCAGCAGATCGGCGAGCACCGGCACCAGCCGCTCCACGAAAAGCGTGTGCAGGGCGGTGAAACCGGCCGAGTCGCCCTCCCACACGTGGGCGAGCCCGTGCTTGGTGCCGAGGAAGTCGACGAACTGGTGCACCCAGCTCAGGATCGCGGCGAAGGGGCTGGGGGCCGAGGCGAGCAGCTTCGGCCCCGCCTCCGCGCAGGCGTCGATCTGGTGCCGGTACACGGCGACGACCAGCTCCGAGCGCGTCGGGAAGTGCCGGTACAGAGTGGCCACCCCGACGCCCGCCGCCGCGGCCACCTCACGCACCGGGGCGTTCACCCCGGAGGCGGCGAACACGGTGGCGGCCGCGTCCAACAGGACTCGCTGGTTGCGCTCCACGTCGCGACGTCGCCTCGGAACGGCTGGGGCGGGCTCGGCGGGGCTGCTCACCGCCCGATCATCGCATGCCACCCAGTCTGCGGAACAGCGATCCGTTTCGCTTGCTAAACCGGATCGTCGTTCCGTATCGTCAGCGGAACGCCGATCCGTTTCGGGTCGGCGGCTCTGCTCCGGAAGGATTCCCATGTCGACCGCGGAAGCGACCCCTCTCCACCCGACCCCGGTGATCAGCGTGCGGCCCGTGACGCTGCCCGCTCCCTCCACCCGCGGCGAGGACCTCCAGATCCGCATCACCGCCCCGGCCACCGGGACGAACCTGCCGGTGATCGTCTTCGCGCACGGTTTCGGCCAGTCCATGACCGCCGCCGATCCGCTCGTGGACCACTGGACGGCGAACGGGTTCGTCGTCGTGCAGCCCACGTTCCTCGACTCCACGACGCTCGGCCTGACCCCCGCCGACCCCCGCTACCCGACGATCTGGCAGACCCGGGTCGACGACCTCGAGCAGGTCATCGACGAACTGGACACCGTCATCGCCGCGGTCCCCGGCCTGAGCGGCCGGGTCGATACCGAGCGCCTCGCCGTCGCCGGTCACTCCTGGGGCGGGCAGTCGATCGGGATGCTGCTCGGCGCCCGCGTTCTGGACGCTCAGGGCCGGCCGGGCGAGGACCGCACCGACCAGCGGGTGAAGGCGGGCGTGCTGCTGTCCACCACCGGTGTCGCCCGGGGGGACCTGGCGCCCTTCGCCCAGGAACACTTCGCGTTCATGAGCCCGGACTTCACCCAGCTCGCCACGCCCTCGATCGTCGTCGCCGGTGACCACGACCAGTCGCAGCTGTCGTCGCGGGGCCCGGACTGGTTCACCGACGTCTACCACTACAGCCCCGGCGCCCAGCACCTGGTGACCCTGGTCGGCGGAGAGCACACCCTCGGCGGCATCCAGGACTACGCCTCGACCGCCACCACCGACGAGAGCCCCGAGCGCGTCGACCTGGTCCGCCGGACCACCACGGCCTTCCTGCGGACCGCCCTCGGTATCGACGCCGGCGCCTGGGCCGACGCCACCGCGACCCCGGCCGAACCCGTCGGCCACATCGAGTCCAAGTAGTCCCCCGCACCACCGGCCGGGGCCCAGGGCACGTCCTGGGACCCGGCCGGCCGAAGCATCCGGCTCCGGGCAACGAGGAAGGCACATCATCGTGACCAGGGACCAGCGTCCCCTCGGCAGCGGATTCACCGCCGCCTCCACCTCCACCGACGTCATCGACGGCCTCGACCTCACCGGCCGGAACGTGATCGTCACCGGCGGGCACGGCCGGCTCGGACGTGAGATCACCCGCACCCTGGCCGCCGCCGGTGCGTCCGTGACCGTCGCATCACGTGATCCGCACCGGGCGCGATCGGCCCTCACCGGCATCGAGCACGTCCAGGTGGAACAGCTCGACCTCACCGACCCCGCCTCGATCGACGCCTTCACCCGAGGATGGATCCGGACCGGCCGGCCGCTGCACGCGCTGGTCAACAACGCGGCCGTGATGTTCAGCCCCGAACTACGGCATGACGCCCGTGGGAACGAGATCTCCTTCTCCACCTCGCACCTGGGCCACTTCCAGCTGACCCGCTCGCTCGTCCCCGCGCTGATCCAGGCCTCAGGGTCGCGGGTGCTCACCGTCACCTCAGGAGCCGCGCGTTTCGGTGGAATCCGCTGGGACGAGCTGGCTTTCCGCACCGGCTACGACGGCGGCACGGCCTACGCGCAGTCGAAGCGGGCGAACGTCCTGTTCACCGTCGAACTCGACCGCCGCCACGCGGACGACGGCATCCGCGCGTTCGCGGCACATCCGGGCGTCGTCATCGGCCCCGGCCCCCACCACCCCGACGCCCTCGCCTCGTACCGGGCGCAGGGACTCGTCGACGAGAACGGCGCGACCGTCATCGACCCCGGCGCCGGCAAGAAAACCGTGGCCCAGGGCGCCGCGACGCCGGTGTTCGGCGCCGTGAGCCCGGTCCTCGACGGCTTCGGCGGCCTCTACCTCAAGGACAGCGACGTCGCGGTGCTCGACGACACCGTCCGCCCGCTCACCGCCGGCAGCATTCCCTCGGACGCGAACTCCGCCATGCTCGACCCGGCGGACGCCGAGCGTCTGTGGGCCGTCAGTGAGCAGCTGCTGGCCTGACGACTCGTCGCGGTATCGTGCTGTCGGGTATCTGATCGATCAGGAGGTGCGGATGACCGCGGAGATGGTCGCGCCGGCCTGGATGCACGAGCAGGTCACGGCCGAGCAATACGCGACGTGGACCCCGGAGCAATGTGCGGGCATCGAGATCGTGGACGGGATGGTTCTGGTGAGTCCAAGCGCCTCCAAGCGCCACAACCGCCTGGCCCGCCTGCTGGCGAACGCCTTGGACGTAGCGGCAGGCTCAGACTGGAACGCCGACACCGACTTCGATGTGCGCCTACAGGACCTTCCGCTCAACAACCGCCGCCCTGATGTCACGGTGTACCGGGCCGAGACCATCGACATCAGCCCTACCCGTCCCGAACACGTCCTGCTCGTGGTCGAGGTGGTCTCCCCCGGTTCGGAAACCACCGATCGCATCGTTAAGGCCGACCAGTACGCCAAGGCCGGCATCCCGTTCTACTGGCGAGTCGAACAGGCCCCCACCGGGGCACCCGTCGTCCATACCTATGTGCTTGATGCTTCCGTGGGCCACTACCGCGACGACGAAGTCTTCACCGGCTCCCTGAAGGTGGCAGCTCCCTTCACTGTCGAGGTCGATCTCAGGCAGATCTGAGCGAGCCGAGCCAGCGGCTCAGGACGGACCGGAATCTTGCGAAAGTCCCGACGTCGCCCCTGGTGGCGGGTTCTGCCTCGGGTCAATCATGTGCCCCGAAGTCAGCCGGGAGAGGGCGCTCCCAGGACCGGGTCGTAGGGTCCCCGGTGGTCACTCAGCAGCGCCGTCCCCCCGTTGCGGTAACGCGCCCGCACCGCCGTCCGGGAGGCGTTGGCGGCCAGCCCGCGTGCCTCGAGACCGGCGTCCACCATTGCTCTTTCGATCTGCTGGGCGAGCCCTTCGGGATCCGGGGTGCCGAGCAGCCAGTACCTGAACAACGGGTCGCCGGTGGCCGAGTTGAAGCCGCAGACCAGCAGAGCCCGGTCCGACAGGTTGTTCAGGTAGGTGGGCGAACGGTCCTGGAAGTCGGGGTGAAACACCACCGCGGTGGCGTTCTCGACCACGTGCACCCGCCCCGGGTCGATCGTCTCCCAGGGCACCGTCAGCCGGGTCCGCCGGCGCCAGCCGGTGGCCAGCCCCCGCTCCCGCACCCAGTGCCGGGTGGCCAGGCCGGTCAGGACGATCAGGAAGTACGTCAGCGGGGCCATGCAGACGATGACGGCCACGGCCAGATTCGTCCCGTCCGGCCCCCAGGGAATGAGCAGGGCCAGGGCAGCCAGGATCACCGAGACCACCAGCACCACGGCCATCGGGCGGGCGGTCGGCGCGGTCCGGAACTGCGCCCGCACCCGGCCCAGTTCCGACGCGTCGAGCATGACGAGCCGCTTCAGACCGGTCACCAGCTCCGGGTCGTCCGGGCCCTCGACCTGGAAGAACGGTGTGGTCGCCATCAGACCCCCCGCAGCGGCTCGAGTGCGTCGTCCCAGCGTGCCCGGACGTCCCGGGCAGTGGCGCCGAGATAGTGCATGCCCGCAGGGCTTTCCCTGGCCACGTAGTAGGCGCCGGTGCCGGCGTGGACGCTGCCCCAGGTCTCCCGGGGCGCGCCGTCGGCGGCGTCGAAGCGGGTGATCACCGTCGACTTCTCGCAGACGGCCACCACGTACGGCGGGGCGGCCTCGGCCGCGGAGCCGTTCACCGGGGGAACCACCACGTCCAGGAACGGCCGCTCCTGAACGGGGTCGGTGGCACCGGACCATTCGGTGAGCACCCTCACCCAGTGATCCCGGTCGGCCAGGGTGAATTCGTGCACGCCGATCGGGGTGATCTTCTCGCCCAGCCACAGCCCTTCGGGGTGGCTGTACAGGACGTGCCACTGTGCCCGCCCCTGAGCCCGGTGCTCGGCGACCACCACGGTCGGCACCTGCCGCCGGAGGCTGAGCAGGGCCAGCAGGTCGGGGTCGGCCTCGAAGGTGATCTCGCCGGACTCCTCGTTGACCGGGATCGCCCGGTAGAGCCCTCGCGCGGTCAGCCCGCGCAGCGCAGCCACCACCGCCACCTGCCCCTCCTGCTGCGACAGGGCGGAGAACCAGGGGCTCGGCGCGAACGGGCGACCGTCCGCGGCGTCCAGCCCCACCAGCTCCTCGTCGGTGTAGCTGCCCAGCTCCAGCGGACCGGTGAGCGCCACGGTGAGCAGCTCGAGCCGGCTGGCGGCGACCTCGGCCGAGGGCTCGTCGACCAGTTCCGTACTCATCCGAACATGCCCTTCCAGAGTTTCTTGGCGCTGTCGCCCACCACGACGGCCGCATCGCCGACCGCGTCGGCCCCGGTCGAGAGCGCGTGTCCGATCGCCTCACGGTTCTCGTAGGCCCAGGCCCCGGCCGCCACCAGCCCCGCCCCCACCACGACGACCGGCAACGCCGGGCCGGAGGCCAGCCCGAAGGCGAGCGCCGTGGCCGCCCCGCCGCTGATGATCGAGGCGCCACCACCGATGCCCCGGGCCACCCGGTCGTCGGTGGCCGACTCGGTGTCGGTGATCGCGGAGTAGATGTCCGCCCCGCCGGAGACCACCGCCACCGGTCCGGCCACCTTGGCCATCACCGGAGTGACCTTGCGGAACGGCTTGGTCAGCTTGTCCAGCTTGCCGACCTTACCGAGGACGTCGGCCTCGGACAGCTTCGGGAACGTCTTCAGCAGTTCTTTCATCGCCGGCCCGTCGCCCTTGAGCTTGCGCAGCGATTTGTACAGCAGCTGGGCCCGCTTGGCGTCGAGCTGGCTCTGCCGAACGTCCAGCGGCAGGCCGGCGCCCTTCTTGTAGAGCTTGAGGGCGTCCTTCTCCAGCTTGGTGTATTGCTTGAGCACCTTCGGGTCGGACAGGTCCGGGGAGGCGCCCTTGAGCGCCTGGTACTTGCTCAGGGCCTGGAGATACTGGGCCCGTTCTGGAACGGCCGAGGACGGGGCCAGGCCGTAGCGGGCCAGCACCACGGCCATGCTGACTTTCCCTGCCTTCTTGGCCAGGCCGGTCAGGGGCGAGTAGGTGTTCCAGTAGGAGATCAGCGGCCCCAGGCCGTCGGTCAGGTGGTCGTCGAGCGTCTGCCCCTTGGTCAGCGCCGCCTCGACCAGCCGAACACCCTCGTCCACATAGTCCTGGCGCTCGCGCGCGTAGACGCCCGCGTCGGCCGGGTCGCCGAACACGGTCGGTGGGGTCACCGCGTCGCTCACCGTGCCGGAGTGGGCGATGCTCAGGCCCTTGCGGGAGGCGTAGTCCTCGGCGTCACCGACCGCCCGGACCACGCCCGCCATCTCGTCGGCGGCATCGGCCAGGGCCTTGCGCAGCGAGGCCACCGAGTCGATGTGCTCGGCCAGGGTCTTGGTGAGCACCTCGGCGGCCTGCCGGGCCGCCTGCCCGGCGGTGCCGTCCCAGGTCGCCGGGCTGGCGTTCGGCAGGGCCTCCTCGACCCGCTGCAATTCGTCCTCGATCCGCCGGGCCTCCCGGAAGCCGTTCTCCAGCGGTTCTTCCTTCCAGGTCTTCAGCTGGCCCCAGGGGACGCTCATGAGCCCTGCCCCGTCGGCACCGGGGTCGGCGTGGGCCCGGCCGCCGGGGTGGGGGCGCCCGGCGTGGTCGTAGCGCTCGGCCACCCGGGTGCCGGGGCACTGCCGGGGGTCGGCGGGACATCGGGGGTCTGGATGTTTTGGTAGTCCTGTGCACCTCGCCGGTCCGAGCCGCGATACCCGGCTGCTGCCACGTCGAGTGCCACCCCGTAGCCGTCCGCCGCGAGGGACCAGTTCCTGAGCGTCCCCTCCAGGGTCGCCTGCACCGCCTCGATCAGGGCCGCCGCAGTACTGCCCGGCATCGCCCCCTTCACCGGGCCGATGTCCGGTTTGATCGCCGCGGCATCATCGGCCAGCGCCCGGGCCTTGTCACCGGCCTGGTTCATCTCACCGGGCTTCGCCCGGAAACTCTCCACCATTTCCGCCCCCCTCGGGCACCCCACCACGAAGGTTGCACTGTACTGAAAAGTAGTGAACGGCCCAAGCCGTTCATCGGGCACGATTACGGTGGCGCCGAGGCCGGCGAAAGAATGTCTGGTTCAGCGGGTTGCGCTGCCACGATGACGGAAACCCTGACCTGTTGAACACTTCAGGAGCCCCGCCCTCCGCCGGTGGCCTCCCCGAGCCGGGCCGGCAGCGCCCGCACCCTGTTCATGTAGGTGAACTGCCCTGTCAGGACGGCCGATTCGGTGGCCCACCCAGCTCGGCGCGCCGTTCGGCCACGGCCGGCCGGGTCAGCCCCAGTCCGGCGCGGCCACCGGCAGGGCGGTGGCTCCTTCCGGCCGGAACCCGTCGAAAATGATGGCCAGGTAACGCTTCCAGCTGTCGGGCGACGGGTTCGGCAGGAAGTCGACGGCGTGCACGGGGGTGCACATGAGCGCGAACACGTCCGTTCCCGTGAGGTCGGGCCGAATCGCCTTCGCCTCCTGCGCCTTCGTGACCAGGGCAGTGATGGTGGCGTGCAGTTCGTCGCGGAGTGCGAGCACCCGGGAGTCGTTCCCGGTGATCGATTGCAGGAACAGCAGGTCGTTCTGCCGGATGTTGTCCGCAGTCTCGGTCAGCAGTTGCAGCAGCGCCGCCCCGGGGTCGCTGGCGGTCAGCAGTCGCTCGGCGATGGCGATGAGGGCGGCGAAATGCCCGCTGACGATGGCCGCGATCAGGTCTTCCTTAGTGGCGAAGTGGCGGAAGATCGTCCCCTTGGCCACCCCTGCCCGCCGGGCGATGTCCGCGACCGAGGCGTCCAATCCCTTCTCGGTGAACTCCTCCTCGGCGGCGGCCAGGAGAAGTTCGCGGTTGCGGGTCGCGTCCGCGCGTTGGTTGCGTCCTGTCGGCACTGCCCCATCCTACAAGTTGACCGCTCGGTCATTTTAGAGTTACGGTCCCCGAGTCAACATGACCGAGCGGTCATCTTATCGTCGCGCCGGTCTCTTCTCCTCATCGAGGGACTTCCCATGCAGATTTCCGGTGCCACTGCCCTGGTCACGGGGGCCAACCGCGGTCTCGGCCGCCAGTTCGCGATCGAGCTGCACCGTCGTGGGGCCAAGGTCTACGCCACCGCCCGCCGCCCCGAGCAGGTCGACGTCCCCGGCGTCGAGGCACTGCGTCTGGACATCACCGACCAGAGCTCCGTGGAGGAGGTGGCCGCAACCGCCGGCGACGTCGACCTCCTGATCAACAATGCGGCCTTCACCGGCGGCGGGAACTTCCTGACCGGCGACCCGCGCGACATCCGGGAGACGATGGAATCGAACTACTTCGGCACCCTGGCCATGATCCGGGCCTTCGCTCCCGTGCTCGCCCGCAACGGCGGCGGGGCCGTGCTGAACGTCCTGTCCGGGGTCGCCTGGCAGACCGTCGTCGGCAACACCTCCTACGCCGCGGCCAAGTCCGCGGAGTGGAGCCTGACCAACGGGGTCCGCATCGAGCTGGCCGACCAGGGAACCCTGGTCTCCGCCCTCGTGCCCGGGCTGATCGACACGCCCACGCTGCGAGAGTTCTGCGCGAACCTCGGGGTCCCTCTCGCCGAGGCCGCGATGGTGAAGCCGGCCGAGCTGGTGAAGCGGGCCCTGGACGGGATCGAGCAGGGGGAGATCGAGATCCTGGACCGGGTGGCGGCCTCCATGAAGGCGGCCCTCCCCGGACCGCCGGTCGCCTTCGACCTGGTCTCGGCCGCATCGGGGAGCTGAGGGCAGCCCTCCCCCCACAGCAGCCTCGTGCAGGCGTGCTGATGTGAGCCGGCCCGGCCGGGAACGCGCCGGGGTGTGTCGCTGTTGTGCATCGTGGCCAGCCGAACAGCGTGAAGGACAGTGAGATGACGACTGCGACAGAGACCGCGATCCTCGCCGGTGGGTGCTTCTGGGGAGTACAGGAGCTGGTGCGCAAGCTTCCGGGGGTCGTCAGCACCCGGGTCGGCTACACCGGCGGCGACGTCCCCAATGCCACGTACCGCAACCACGGCACCCACGCCGAGGCGATCGAGATCGTCTTCGACCCCTCGGCGACCACCTACCGTGACCTTCTGGAGTTCTTCTTCCAGATCCACGACCCCTCGACCAAGGACCGTCAGGGCAACGACATCGGCACCTCGTACCGGTCGGCGATCTTCTACACCAGCGACGAGCAGAAGCGCGTCGCCGAGGACACCATCGCCGACGTCGACGCCTCCGGCCTGTGGCCCGGCAAGGTCGTCACCGAGGTGACCGCGGCCGGCCCGTTCTGGCAGGCCGAGCCCGAGCACCAGGACTACCTCCAGACCTACCCCAACGGCTACACCTGCCACTTCGTCCGGCCCGGCTGGAAGCTTCCGCACCGCGCGAACGCCTGACCACCCCAGGAGAGGAGCCAGCCTTCATGGCCGACAAGCCGGTCAAGCAGCCCGGACCCGACCACCCGATCACCGTCACCCCGTCCCCCGAGCACGTGGTGGTCACGGTGGCGGGCAGGACCGTGGCGGACACCCACCGGGCCCTGACCCTCCAGGAAGCGGACTATCCAGCGGTCCAGTACATCCCGATGGACGACGTGGACCAGACGCTGCTGGAGCGCACCGCCACCAGCACCTACTGCCCCTACAAGGGGGACGCGAGTTACTACTCGATCCCCGTCGGCGGGCAGAGGTCGGTGGACGCCCTCTGGGTCTACGAGAGCCCCTACGATGCCGTGGCCGGCATCAAGAACCACGTGGCCTTCTACCCGGACCGGGTGGACAGCATCGCGATCAGCGCCTGACGCGCTAGCGAAACCGACCCCATGAGTACGGTGATGGTGGACGCCCGACGCGAGTTGGGCGTCCACCATCACTCAGTTTCGGGGAACACTTCCCTCGCTCCCGCGACGGAGCATCTCCCGTACCGCTTACACGGCAAGGACTTCCAGGCTTCCGGTGACGAGCCACATCGTCGCCCGTCGACCTCGGCATCGATGCAGGCCGCACATGCAGCACGTGCGTGGTCGATCCGGCCGGTGCCCCGAGCCCGGCCAGCGCGGCGCAGGCCCGGTCGACATCCTCCCGCACCCACTCACGGATCCGCCCGCCCGGCATCGATTTCACGACGTCGCTGCCTCCCCCGCTCATGTTCGATGCCAGGGCCTGGCACACGACCTGCCCACCCGGGGAATGCCAGGCCGGAATGCGCGTTGACAGGCCCAGACACCGACTGTACCTTTCAGTACACGTCGTACCGATCGGTACATACTCCAGCTCTGAAAGGTTCGCGTCATGTCTCGTCCTCCTCTCCCGCCCTTCACCGAAGCCAGCGCCACCCTTAAGGCCCGCATCGCCGAAGACGCCTGGAACACCCGCGATCCCGAGCGCATCTCCCTCGCGTACAGCGAGGACAGCTGGTGGCGTAACCGGTCGACCTTCGTGCAGGGTCGTGCGGCCATAGTCGAGTTCCTCGCCGGCAAGTGGGAGCGTGAACTCGACTACCGGCTCATCAAGGAACTGTGGGCCTACACCGGCGACGTCATCGCCGTGCGCTTCGCGTACGAGTACCACGATGCCGCCGGCCAGTGGTTCCGGGCCTACGGCAACGAGAACTGGCGCTTCGACCAGGACGGGCTCATGACCCACCGCCACGCGAGCATCAACGACGTCGCCATCGAGGAGTCCGAGCGCAAGTTCTTCTGGGACACTTCAGGCCCCCGCCCGGCGGATCACCCGGGCCTGAGCGAACTCGGACTCTGATGGCACGAACTGTTCTCGACCGCTCGGACGCGGTCCGCGCCCTGGCCGGCATCTTCCGCAAGAGGGGCTTCGAAAGCGCTTCTCTGTCCGTCATCCAGCGGGAGGCCGGCCTCGGGCGCGGCAGCCTCTACCACTTCTTCCCCGAGGGGAAGACGGACATGGCCCGCGCCGTCCTCGAGCAGGTGGACGAGTGGTTCGAGGAGAAGATCTTCACTCCCCTGCGCACCACCACCGACGCCACGCAGGCGATCGAGGTGATGTCGCGGGAGGTGGCCGACTACTTCATCTCCCGCGAGAGGGTGTGCCTGTTCGCCGCGATGACGCTGGGCCAGGAACAGGAGACCTTCGCCGAAGAGGTCCGGGCCTACTTCACCGAGTGGGTCGACGCCCTCGCCCAGGCACTGCGTACCGGCGGGCTCCCGTCTCAGGAAGCGGCCGACCGTGCCCTGGACGCGGTCGCCGCCATCCAGGGCGGGCTGATCCTGGCCCGCGCATACGGCGACGACGCCACGTTCCTCGGAATCGTCGCTCGCGCGAAACAGAAACTGCTCTCCCCCGCCCCCTGAGGGGGGCTGACGTGACCACGTCCGACCTCCACGGACTGCTGCCGTGATCAAACCAGACGATCAGGCTTCACGCCGGAGCCGCGAGAAGGCGCTCTGCCGACCCGGCCTTCCCTTGCCTCGGGTACGGGTGACTGGCGGCCTCGGCCACGACGGCCCGGCCGGCGCGACCCCCGGCGCCGGTGGCGACGACCGGGGAAATCGGGGCAGGTGGTCATCGCGCCGCCGGGATCTCGAAGCCGCTGAACAGCAGAACGGCCAGCAGCAGGGCGAGCAGGACGTTGACCACCGTCGCGGCCGCGAAGACCGCGACCGGGCGCCAGCCGGCCTCGCGCAGGGCTCCCACCCGGAACTCCAGGCCGATACTGACGAAGGCCAGGATCAGGAACCAGATCCGCAGGTCGTTGACGACCGCGATGTGCTCCTTGCCCTCCCCCGACGAGACCTGGCCGAGGTAGACCGTGGCGATCACCGAGGCGGCGATGAAACCGATGACGAACTTCGGGAAACGACGCCACAGTTCGCCGGGGCCGGGCCGGGGCGCATCCGGTGTGCGGTCGACGCGGTAGGCGAAGTACGCGGCCAGGCCCACCGCCACCACCCCGATGAGGGCGTTCTGGGTGACCTTGACGATGCTGGCGATCGCGAGCGGCCCCTCGCCCGCGAGCGTTCCGGCAGCGGTGACGGCGGCAGTGGTGTCGATGTTGCCGCCGATCCAGGCGCCCGCGACCGCGTCGTCCAGGTTCAGGACGTCGGCCAGCCAGGGCAGCAGGAAGATCGAGGGCAGGGCGAAGGCGATCACCAGGCTGGCGGCGTAGGCGAGCTGTTCCTTGCGGGCCTGAACGGCGCCGGCGGCGGCGATCGCCGCGCTCACCCCGCAGATCGCCACCGCGGAGGCCAGCAGGGCCCGCAGTTTGTCGTCGAGCCCGAGACGGCCGCCCAGCCACCAGGTGAACCCGAACACCAGGCTGATGAGCAGGACCGCCTGCACGATCGAGCGGCCCGCGGCGTCGACGATCAGCTTCAGGTCGATCGAGGCACCGAGCAGAACCAGGCCGGTCTTGATGAAGAACTCGGTGCGGAAACCGTCGGCGAGCCGGTCGCGCAGGCCGGTCAGGGTCAGGACGGCGTTCCCGGCGAGACCGAGAAGGATGGCGTAGACGGGGTATTCGACGGCGGAGGCGATGTCGTCGAAGGACGTGTCCTGCGCCCAGTCCGGCACCGACTCGTTCAGGTAGTGGGTCAGCCAGCCGAGCAGGAGCACCACGACGACGCCGAGGGCGAACCAGGTTCCCCGGGAACGGATCTCGGCCGGGAAGCGGGACGTGCGAACGGTCTCGGTCATCAGGGCACCAGCCCGTCGGTGACGACGCCGGCCAGGACCAGGACGATCAGGATCAGGCCGACCGCAGTGGCCAGCCAGTCCTCGTTCAGGGCCCAGCGACGCCGGGTCTCGACATCAGGATCAGGACGACCGGCAGGTTCGGCAGCAGGATCGGTTCCGGACACGGCACGCCTCCATGGATCGCAGAACGGACGACGGAGTGCATTGCGGATCGGGCGGTCCGACCAGTCTGATGTTCTCGACAGGATTGGTCAAGATAATCAGGCCGGTCGACACACGCCGTCGATCGCCAGCCTCAGCAACCGCTGCACGGCCTCCTCCCGGTCGGCGCGATGCTCGGTGGCCAGGGCGATTCCGGTCACCAGGTCGAGCAGGTCACCGATGGTCACACCGGGCTGGAGGGACGCCCCGGCCCGGCTGACGAGCGGACGTCCGGCTTGCGCGAGCCGTCCGGTGGCACACAACGGCGTCGCGTTCTCCCGGGCCAGTGCCTCGGCCAGCCCACGGAACGTGCTGGTGGCGAACAGGACCGCCTCCAGCCAGCCGATCAGCGCCCGCACCGGATCCTCCACGGCCGCCGGCACCTCGGCCTGGGTCGCCAGGGCGTCCACCCGCTCGCGAAACACGGCCTCCAGCATCACCTGACGGGTCGGGAAGTGCCGCCGGGCGGTGCCGGAGCCGACGCCGGCGAGCCGGGCGATCTGTTCCATCGACGCGTCCGCGCCGTGCTCCGCGACCTGCTCCTCGGCGACGGCGAGGAGACGCTCGTAGTTGCGCCGGGCGTCCGTACGCATTTCTCGTTCATCTCCTGGCTAAATGGCGGGGTCCGCCGTATTGTACCGAAAGCGAAGCGGCGGCCCCCGCCGTTTCACTGACGGCAGGAGATCCTCATGACCGGAACCATTCTCGTCACCGGCGCCACGGGACGGCAGGGAGGCGCCACCGCCCGGGCCCTGCTGGGCAGCGGGGTCCCGGTGCGTGCCCTGGTGCGTGATCCGGCGAAGGCCGCCGGCCTGGAGGAGCTGGGCGCCGAGCTGGTGCAGGGTGATCTGCTCGAGCCGGGCTCGCTCGCACCGGCCCTGCGCGGCGTCCGGGGCGTCTTCTCGGTGCAGATGCCCCCGATCCGCGACGGGCAGTTCCGGTTCGACGACGAGCTCACCCAGGCCACCAACCTGATCGGGGCGGCCCGCGCCGCCGGGGTGGCCCAGTTCGTCCAGACCACGGTGAGCGGGGCCGACCGCACGATCACCCGCCCGGAGTGGGCGGCCCAGCAGATCTACTACGACACCAAGACGGCCATCGAGAACGCCGGGCGTGAGGCCGGTTTCGAGTACTGGAACCTGCTGCGACCGGGCACGTTCATGGACAACCTGCTGCCCTCGCAGGCCTACCTGATGCCGCGCGGCCTCGAGGGCGGCCTGGTCACGGTGATCCGCCCGCAGACGCGTCTTTCGCTCGTCGCGGTGCACGACATCGGCTCGGCCGCCGCCGCCTTCTTCCGCGAGCCGGAGCGGTTCCGGGGCGTGGAGCTGGAACTGGCCAGCGACTACCTGTCGATGGCGCAGATCGCCGCCACGGTCTCGCGGGTGCTCGGGGTGCCGCTCGGTGCGCCGGACCTGACCGAGCAGGAGGCCCTGGACGCCGGGATGCCGCCGTACGCCGCCATCCCGCACGCCATGCTGAACGAGGTCGGGCAGCCGGCCCGGCCGGAGTTCGCCCGCGAACTCGGTCTTCAGCTGACCTCTTTCGAGGAGTGGGCCCGCTCGGTCTTCTGATCAGGCCGGCACGCCGTTCTGGATCACGGCGACAACGGGGGACGCGTCGGCGAACGTCGCGGGGTCGGTCGGGTCGGCGTCGAGGAGGATCGCGTCGGCGCGGTAGCCGGGGGCGATCACGCCACCGGCCGCGTCGTTCAGGAGCTGGGCGCCGTTGCGGGTGGCGGCCAGGAGGGCTTCGGGGCCGGTGAGGCCGGCCCGGATCAGGGCGGCGATCTCGGTGAGGTTGGTGCCGTGCTGCTGCTGGGTTCCGAAGTCGCTGCCGAGGGCGATCGGGAGGCCTGCGTCCCGGGCCGCACGGACCGCCTGCGGGTGGGCGGTGACGGCGTCGGCGATGCGGGCCAGGGGGACTCCGGGCAGGGCGCCGGAGGCGATCCGGTCGTGCAGCCACTGGTAGATCGTGAGGGTCGGGACGTAGGTGAGCCCGGCCTCGGCCGCCCGGCGGGCCTGGTCCTGCGTGAGGTACATGGCGTGCTCGAGACTGCCCGCACCGGCTTCGATCGCCCAGTCGACCGACTCGCCGCCCCAGGTGTGGACCATCAGCCGGGCCCCGCCGGTCTCGGCCACCCGGGCTGCGGCGGCGAACTGTTCCCGGGTGAAATGGGATGCCAGGAGGGCATTCCCGCTCGTGGCGGCGCCGCCGGTCGCGATCAGCTTGATCCACTGGGCACCGTGGTCCAGGGAACGGCGCACGGCGTCGGTCAGTTGCGCGACCGAGCCGGCCTGGTCCGGACCGATCAGGTTCACGCTGATCTGTACGCGTGGGCCGGGCAGCGGACCGTCGCGCAGGTCCCGGCCCGCGCCGCCGCCGTCGCGGATGCTCGTGACGCCGCCCTTCAGCGTGTTGAGAAGGGCGGCCGCAGTGAGCTCCCGACGGTCCGCCGGCGTGCGGTTCTCGCGGTCGGACTGATGGAAGTCGTTCCAGGTGATGTGCGTATGCACGTCGAAGACGCCGGGGAGGAGCCAGCGGCCGGCGCCGTCGATGATCGGGCCCTCGGGTTCGGGGTCGACGGTGAAGACACCGTCGGCGAACCCGACCGACTCCCTGGTGACAAACGTCCCCTCGTGGTTGAGAACCCGGGCACCGGTGATCCTCATGAATCCTGACCCCTCGTGTAGGTGGGGAGGCGGGGCACCGCGTCGAGCAGGCGGCGCGTGTAGGCGTGCTTCGGCTCGGCGAGAACCTCCGCCACCGGCCCGTTCTCGACGACCTGACCGTCCTGGAGCACGAGCACCCGGTCGCACAGGAACCGGACCAGCGCCAGATCGTGGGAGATGATCAGGAATCCCATACCCTGCTCGTCGCGCAGCGACGCGAAAAGCCGCAGGATGGAAGCCTGTACAGAGACATCCAGAGCCGACGTCGGCTCGTCGGCGATGATCAGGCGCGGCCGCAGCACCGTCGCCCGCGCGATCGCGGCCCGCTGCCGCTGCCCGCCCGAAAGCCGCCCGGGCCGTACCCGCGCGAGCTCCTCGGTGAGCGCCACTTCCGAAAGCGCCTGGCGCACATGCTCGTCGATCAGGTTCCGGGGAGCCAGGTCGTGCACACGGACCAGCTCGCGCAGCGTGTTCCAGGCGCTCAGACGCGGGTTGAGCGAGAGGTAAGGGTCCTGGAAGACCATCTGGACACTGCGGCGCTCGGCCAGCGAACGGCGTTGTGTCAGGGGATTTCCGCCGAGCTCGATCCGCCCGTCGTCGGGCGTGAGGAAACCGGCGACCGCGCGGCCGATCGTGGTCTTGCCGGACCCGGATTCCCCCACCAGCCCGACGATCTCGCCGGGCGCGACGCTCAGGTCGACGTCCCGCACCACGATCCGGTCGCCGTAGGCGACGCGCAGGCCGGTGACCTCCAGCAGCGGGGCGCTCATGCGCGGGCCTCCGGGACGGACAGCTCGACGACCGAGTCGAGAAGCTCACGGGTGTAGGCATGTTCGGGATGCGTCAGGACCTGCTCGGTGGTCCCGCGCTCGACGATCCGGCCGTGCCGCATGACCACCAGCCGGCTGCTGACCCGGGCGACGACGGCGAGGTCGTGACTCACGAAGAGCAGGCCGACGTGGCGGGTGGTACGCAGATCCTCGAGCAGGGCCAGGATCTCGGCCTGCACGGTGACGTCGAGCGCGGTGGTCGGCTCGTCGCAGAGCAGGAACTCGGGCTCCGCGGCGAGGGCCCGGGCGATCACGACCCGCTGGCGCTGCCCTCCGGAGAGCTCGTGCGGGTGGTGGCGGTAGCGGCCTGCCTGGATCTGCACGCGTTCGAGCAGGTCGAGGGCCTCTTGACGGGCGGTGACGCGGTCCCGGCCGATGACGTGACGGCGGACCTCGGCGATCTGGTCCCCCACGCGCATCAGCGGGTCGAGGGCGGTGGCCGGGTCCTGGAGGACCAGGCCGAGACGATGCCCGCGCTCCTTGCGTCCTCCGTTGTGCGGCAGCACTTTCCCGTCCAGGGTGATCTGCCCGGCGGTCGCCTTCACCCCGGCGGGCAGCAGCGCCATGATCGCCTTGAGGATCATGCTCTTGCCGGAGCCGGACTCCCCCACGACCCCGACGGCCTGGCCGCGTTCGAGGGTGAGGTCGATGTCCTCGACGATGATGCGGGGGCCGGCGGCGACGCTCAGCCCGCTCACGCTCAGTGCGTTCGTCATTCCTTCTCCCGGTAGGCGTCGGCGAGCCCGTCGGCCAGCAGCGAGAACCCGATCCCGGCGACGAGCACGGCCAGGCCAGGGAACACGGCGATCCACCACTGCACAGTGACGAATGTCTGGCCGTCCGAGATCATGGTGCCCCAGTCCGGGGTCGGCGGCTGGATGCCCAGGCCCAGGTAGCTGAGGGTCACGATGGCCAGGACCACGAACACGATGTCCGTGACGGCCAGGACGATCAGCTGCGGCACCGCGTTGGGCAGGATGTGGCGGAAGATCACCCGGCGCCGGCTCAGTCCGCCGCCGCGGGCGGCGGCGACCCAGTTCTCCCCCGCGAAACCCCGGGTCACGTTGCGCACCACCCGGGCGTAGTTGACCCAGGCGACGACGGCGAGCGCGAGGTAGATCGAGCCCTCACCGGCGCCGAGGGCGGCGACCAGGGCCAGGACGATGACGTAGAACGGGAACGCCATCACGGTGTCGATGACGAAACGCACGATCTGGTCGAGGATCCCGCCGAAGTAGCCGGCGACCAGGCCGAGCAGGGTGCCGAGGGCCAGGGGGGTGATGACCGCGAGGACGCCGACGCGCAGGTCGGTGCGGGCGGCGTAGACGACGCGGGCCCAGACGTCGCGGCCGAGCTGGTCGGTGCCGAACGGGTGGGACCAGCTGGGCGCTTTGAGTCCGTCGGTGAGGCTGAGGGCGGTGGGGTCGTGCCAGGTGACGAGGGGTGCGGCGACGGCGAGGAGCACCATCGCCCCGACGACGGTGACGCCGGCGGTCAGGGTGCGGTTCACAGGGCGGCCCCGCGGCGGTTCTGGCGGGGGTCGAGCAGGCGGACGGCGAGGTCGGTGAGCAGGTTGACGATCACGACGAGGACCGCGGTGTAGATGACGATCCCGGTGATGGTGGTGGAGTCGCGGTTGGTGATCGAGCGGAACATCAGGTCTCCCACGCCGGGGATGGTGAACACCGACTCCACGACGAACGTGCCGCCGATGAGGTAGGCGAGGTTGGTGCCCAGCAGGGTCAGGGCGGGCAGGGCGGCGTTGGGCACCAGGTGGCGGGCGATGATCCGGGCCGGGCTCAGGCCGGTGGCGCGGGCGGCCACGACGAAGTCGGCGTTGATCACCTCGAGCAGTTGCGCGCGCAGGCTGCGGGCCAGCAGGGGCACGATCCCGACGGCGGCGGTGACGGCGGGCAGGACCAGGGAGCGCAGCCGTTCGCCGGGTCCGGTGCCGAGGCCGGCGACCGGGAACCAGTGCAGGTGCACCGAGAACGCGAGGATCAGCAGCAGGCCGAGCCAGAACGCGGGCACGGCGATGCCGGCGCTCAGGACGATGCGCAGGAGGTGGTCGGGCCAGCGGTTCTGGTGGGTCGCGGCGATGACGGCCAGGACGGTGGCGGCGACGACGGCGATGACCAGGGCCAGGGCGACGATGGAGAGGGTCGCGCCGGCCCGGGCGGTAACGGCCGAGCGCACGGATTCACCGTTGATCAGGGACGGGCCGACGTCGCCGTGGGTGATCAGGTTGCCCAGGAGCCGGGCCAGCTGCCGCCACCAGGGCTGGTCGAGACCGAGCTGGGCGGCGAGTTGCTGCTTGGTCTGCTCGGTGGCGTGGCTGCCCAGCTGTGCCGAGAGCGCGTCGCCGGGCATCGCCCGGGAGAGGCCGAAGGACAGCAGGATCACAGCCAGGGTGACGGCGGCGGCGTAGGCGATCAGGCCCACGGCGGAGCGGGCCCAGGCGCGCAGGGGCGCCGGCCGCGAGGTGCGGCCGGCGTCCTGCGGGTTACTTGGCGATCCAGGCATCTTGCAGCTGGACGGTGCCGTTGGGGATGAGTTCCAGGCCGTGCACGTTCGCCTGGGTCGCGGCGATGCTGGCGGCGTAGTCGAGGGAGAGGGTCGGGGAGTCCTGGGAGACGAGGTCCTGGATCTTCTCGTAGACGCCCTTGCGCTCGTCGCCGTCCGGGGTCTCGCGGCCCTGCGCGGCGAGCTTGTCGACCTCGGCGTTCTGGTAGCCGGTGTGGAAGGAGTCGCTGACGCCGTTCGAGTCGACCTGCCAGTAGGTGATGTTGTCCGGGTCCCCGGTGTCGGCGATCACGGTGGTGAGGGCGAACTCGTAGTCCTTGGCCGGGAACGTGGTCCAGAAGGTGGCGCTGTCCTGCTGCTTGATCTCGACGGTGAGGCCGATCTGCTTCAGGGCGTCCTGGATGATCTGGGCCTGCTGGCCGCGGGTCTGGGAGCCGGACTCGACGAGCAGGGTGACGGTGGTGCCGGCGGCCCCGGCCTTCTCGAGGTCGGCCTTGGCGGCGGCGACGTCGTACTTGAGGACGTCGGCGTTCTGGTCGGAGTAGCGGACGTTCGCGGGGATGTAGGTGGTGCCCGTGGTGCCGGTGCCGAACGTGGTGGTGGCGGTGAGGGACGCGCGGTCGACGGCCTGTGCGACGGCGCGGCGCAGGTCGCGGTCGGCGAACGGGCCGGTGGAGGTGTTGAAGAACACCTCGTCCTGGTTGAAGCTGCCGACGGTGTCGACGCTCAGGGCGGTGTTGGCCTTGAGGGCGGCGACGTTGGCGGGCGGGACGTCGGTGATCACGTCGACCTGCTGGCCCTGCAACTGCTGAACGAGCGAGTTGTCGTCGCTGACCGTGGTGTAGGTGACACTGTTGAGGTAGGGCTTGCCGGTCTGCCAGTAGTTGTCGTTCTTCACCAGCTCGAAGGAGCTGCCGTTCTTGTCCCAGGTGCCGACCTTGAACGGGCCGGTGCCGACCGGGTCGGCGAAGAACTCGGTGGCGCTCTTGCCGTCCAGGTCGTCGGGCACGATGCTGCTGGCGAACGTGGCGAGCTCGGTGGCCAGCGGGGTGTAGGCCGTCTTGAGGGTGATCTCGACGGTGGTGTCGTTCACCGCCTTGACGGTCTTGATCGGGGCGCTGAGGGGCAGCGCCCCACCGACCTTGAGGTGCCGCTCGATGGAGTAGACGACGTCCTTGGCGGTCAGAGCGTCGCCGTTGGAGAACTTCACGCCGTCGCGCAGGGTGAAGGTCCAGGTGAGACCGTCACTGCTGGTCTCCCACTCGGTCGCCAGGGAGGGCTGGAGCTGGCCGTCGCCGTCCTGGGTGACGAGGGTGTCGAAGATCTTGTCCAGCGTGTAGGCGTTGTTGCTGGTCAGAGTCTCGGCGACGGGGTCGAGGTCACTGACGTTCTGACCGGTGCGCGCAATGGTTAGGTCGCCACCGGCGACCGGTTGACCGGCGTCGGACGACGCGGCGGTGCCGGTGGAACCGGAGCCGCTGCTGCAACCGGTCAGGGCCAGGGCCATCGCCGCGACAGCGGCGGCTCCGAGGGTGGCGGGGCGACGTATACGCATTGCCGACTTTTCCGATCGTCTATGTAGGGAATGTCACAGTGTCTCTCCCGTCCGCATAGGTCAGGGGAAAACCACTGCTTCACAGGAAATCTGAAGGCTGAGCACTGTAGCGAGGGCCAAGTGCTGCTGGTGTGCACCTCGTAGCTCCAGCGCTACGGGAGAGCGAGCATACATCTGACGTATCCATGTGTGTACATTAATTTTTCGAGCCGATCCACTGAGGAGCCGTGAACCACGTGAGCAGCACGAGCAGCACCAACCCCGGCTGGGTGTGGGGGCAGGTCCCCGCGTACACCGCGACTGCCTACGCCCGCCTGGCCCAGCGCTTCGGCGCGGTGATCGGGGCCGATCCGGCCACGACCGACACCCTGCTCGTGCCCGGTGAGGCGATCGTGGCCCTGGAAGCCGTCGCCCGCGAGGCCGGGGCCACCGGTGCCCGGGTGCTGAACGTCGCCACCAGCCAGTACGGCCGCCTCTTCGGGGAGTGGATGCAGGAGGAGGGCGCGGACGTCACCACGATCGCGCCGCCGGTGGCCGGGACCGCCGTCTCCCTCGCGCAGGTCGTCGAGGAGCTCGAGACCGGTTACGACGTGATCAGTTTCGTGCACGGCGAAGCCGCGACCGGGATCGTCAACCCGATCGCCGGGATCGCCGGGCACGCCCGGCGCCTGGGCGTGGTCAGCATCGTCGACGCGGTCGCCTCCGTGGGTGGCGAACCCCTCACCGCCTCCTCGGCGGACGTCATCGTCCTGGGCCCGCAGAAGGCGCTCGCCGGACCGGCCGGGATCGCCGCCGTCACCGTGAGCGAGGCCGGCTGGAAGGCCCTGGCCCGGACGCCGCGGCGACTGGCGTCGTTGTCGTCGGTCTCGCTGCTCGACATCCGCCGGGACTGGCTCGATGCCGGCCAGGTCGCGATCCCGGGAACCCCCGCGCCGCACGAACTCTGGGCCCTGGACGCGGCCCTGACGGCGGTCGAGGCCGAGGGCCCGGACGCCGTCGTGGCCCGGCACCGTCTCGCCGCGGCGGCGTCTCGCGCCGGGCTGCTGGGGCTGGGGGTGCGGCCGTGGGCGGACGATCCCGCGCAGGCCTCGGGTCTGGTGACCGCGGCCCGGCTGCCCGAGGCCGTGGACCGGGACGCCGTCGTCGCCCTGGCCCGTGAGCGCTTCGGCGTCGAGCTGACCGTGGCACCGGGCGGGGCCGCGCCGCAGCTGGTCAAGATCCGTCACACCGGGCGGACGGCGTCCTTCGAGACCGTCGTGGCCGGCCTCGGCGCCCTGGCCGGAGCGCTCAGCGCCCTCGGGCACCCGGTCGACACCGGTGCCGGCCTGGCGGCCGCGACGGAGGTCTACACAGCATGAGCGAGCGCATCATTCACCTCAACGCGTTCGAGAACTTCTCCCCCGGCAACATCGCCTCGGGCATGTGGCGTCACCCGCAGGACCGCTCCCACGAGTACACGTCGGTGCGCTACTGGACGCGCCTGGCCCGCGACCTGGAGGCCGCCGGGTTCGACGCGATCTTCATGGCCGACGTCCTCGGCATGCTCGACGCCTACCGGGACAGCCCGGACGAGGCACTGCGCACAGCCAGCCAGGTCCCGATCAACGACCCGGTGACAGTGGTCTCGGCGATGGCCGCGGTGACCGAGCGGATCGGGTTCGCGATCACCCTGTCCACCAGCTACTGGCAGCCGTACCTGCTGGCTCGCACCCTGACCAGCCTGGACCACCTCAGCGACGGCCGGGTCGGCTGGAACATCGTCACCTCGTTCCTGGACAGCGCCGCCCGCAACATCGGCACCGGCACCCAGCTCGAGCACGACCGGCGGTACGACCGGGCCGACGAGTTCCTGGCCGTCACGCACAAGCTGTGGGAACGCTCGTGGCAGGACGACGCCGTGGTCCGGGACAAGGACCGCGCCGTCTACACCGATCCCGCGCGCGTGCACCCGATCCGGCACGAGGGCGAGTTCTTCACCGTGCCCGACGCCTTCCTCGCCGAGCCGTCCGCGCAGCGCACCCCGGTGCTGTTCCAGGCCGGATCGTCCGGGCGCGGGCAGCGGTTCGCCGCCCAGCACGCCGAGGGCCTGTTCGTGCACGGCACCCGCCCCGAGGTGCTCAAGCCGATCGTGGCCGCGGTGAAGGACGAGGCGCAGGCACTGGGCCGCTCCCGGGACTCGGTGCGGGCGTTCGCGGTGGCCACGATCGTCACCGGGGAGACCGACGAGATCGCCCGGGCCAAGTACGAGGACCTGCTGCGGTACAGCGACTACGGCGGGGCGATGGTGCAGTTCGCCGGGCCGGTCGGGGTGGACCTGTCGACGCTCGACCCGGACACACCGCTGGGCGACATCCAGTCCAACGGCGCGCAGTTCTCGGCCCGGTTCTTCGCCTCGGCCGACCCGGACCGGGTGTGGACGCTGCGCGAGGTCGCCGACTACATGGCGGTCGGCGGGATGGGCCCGGTCATCGTGGGCTCCGGCGCCACCGTGGCGGACGAGCTCGAGCGCTGGTGCGAGGTCGCCGACCTGGACGGTTTCAACCTCGCCTACGCGGTGCGGCCCGGCACGTTCGACGACATCGTCCGGTATGTGATCCCCGAACTGCGCCGCCGCGGCCGGCTCGCCGAGCGCTCCGGCCCCTCGACGCTGCGCGAGAACCTGTACGGCCCGGGCGCTGCCCGGTTGCTCCCCGATCATCCACACTGGTCCCTCGACATCCCGTCGCACACCCCCTGAAGGGACGGTTCACACTCCCATGTCGAGGACGACCGAGGAGACCGCGTCACTGGCGCACTACAACACGTTGCGCCAGCGGATCCTCGCCGGTGAGATCACGCCCGACATGAGACTGTACGAGAGCTCGCTGACCACGGAACTCGGCACCTCCCGGACCCCGATCCGGGAGGCACTGGCCATGCTCGAGCGGGACGGCATCCTCAAGCGCGAGCGCCGCGGGTACCGGGTGCACGAGCGCACGCCCCAGGAGGTCCTGGACTACTTCGACGTGCGCAACGCCCTGGAGTCGGCGAGCGCCGAGGCGGCCGCGCTGCGGGCCACGGAGCTGGAACGTGCGGAGATGGTCGTGATGTTGAAGGCCGCCGCGGCCGAGCAGGACCCGGAGCGGCGGGCCCGGATCCACAACGAGTGGCACCGGGCGCTGCTGCGGGCCTCGCACAACCCGGCGCTGGCCGAGTTCGTCGACCGGGCCGAGGTTCTCATCAGTCTCAAGCGCAAGCCGTGGCAGGATTCGGTCGCCGGGTCCGGCCAGTCGCAGGACGAGCACCAGGCCGTGCTCGACGCCGTGCTGGCCCGTGACCCGGAGCTGGCGCGGCGGCTGATGGCGGCGCACATGTCCCGGGCCCGGGACCATCAGCTCACTCTGCTGACGGCCCGCTGACCGGTTGGGTCAGGGCGTCGGTCAGGAAGTCGCCGACCAGCAGGCCGCTCAGCCCGAGGACGAACGCCCACGAGATGGTGCTGACTTCCTCGCGCACAGCGGCCAGGTCTTCTGCGAGCCGGCGATGTCCCGGCTGTCGCCGTTGGCCGGCAGGTACCGGTGCAGCTGGATCGACATCTCAGGAGTGCCAGACACTCTCGTGATCGCGATGGGTGGGCAGGTAGGCGCCGGGGCCGAAGAGGTCGTCGTAGAAGTCCGTGTCGAGGTGCTGCGCCTGGAGATAGTTGAGGATGTGGACGGTCGGGACGGTGCCGGGGATCTTCCCGAACGTCTCGTCGATGTAGCGCACCTGGCCGGTCAGCAGGCGCACGAAGTCCTCGCCGTAGGCAGCGGCGGACGAACGCACCCGGGTGCTGTCGCGCCAGGGCCCCGCGGTGAGCGGACTGAACGGACCGCCCGTACCGAACTTACGCTCGACGAACCGCTCCACCGCCTCGTCGGCGTCGCGCACATGGGGCCGCGACAGCGTCTCGAAGACACCTGCCAGCCCGGTGGGGTTGGGCAGCGGCCACCGATCGTCGTACTCCACGTGGAAGTTCAGCCCGGGGACCTCGGGGTCGCCGGACGCCCCCAGCACCGACAGCCGGTCGATGCCGTCGAAGGTCCAGCCGCCCAGCCCGAGCCCACCCAGCAGGAGATGACCGGCGTAGGGCCCGGTGATCAGCTCGGCGCTGGCCTCGGCCAGCGTGTACTGCTCCACGAACGACAGCGGGAACGGCTCCCCGGCGTGCCGCAGCGAGGGATCGTCGGAACCCGGTACCGGGCGGCCGTTCACGTCGTCGTAGATGCCGTACCCGTTCTGCAGGAAGAACGCCAGGTTCGCGATCAGGTGCTGCGCCAGGTCGGCCACCGGGATCACCAGCAGCGAGCCGGGATGGTTGGCGATCCAGGTGTTGTGGCCCTCCAGGTAGGGCTCCTCGCGGGGCAGGTGGAGCCGCTCGCCGGAGAGCTTGCGGTAGCGCGAGACGGTGGCCCCGAGCCACGCGTCCACGTCGGGGACCCCACCGTCGGGAGCCACCTCCCCGGCCGGCGCTGCGTCGCGGCTGGACAGGAAGTACGTGCCCGAGTCGTCGGTGAAGAAGAAGTCGGTGGTGTGGAACCCGGCCGCCGACGGGAAGGTCCGGCCACCCGCCGAGCCGGAGTAGTTCGGCAGGGCGGGCGCGTAGCCCGGGTGGTCGGTGATGCCGAAGTTCCAGCCCGTCACCCCGGTCACGGTGGCCAGCACCAGGGCCCGTTCCACCTCGCTCAGCGGCTGCACGGGTCTGGCACTGCGGTAAGCCAGTTCGCCCGTGGGGATCTGCCCGCCGACCGGGAAGCGGCGTGAGCGGCGGCCGTTCACGGCGGCCAGGAGCGGGAACCGGAGCAGCTGGGTGATCGCCGAACGCTCTGCGTCGTTCAGCGTGACACTCATGCCCCGGCTCCCGCTGTCGTCCCGGCCGGGCTCGGCCCGGAGGTGACCTGCCGCCCCTGAGCGGGCGGGGTCGCCCCCGGCTCCGCGGTGCCCGAGCCGGCCGTGGACGTCTGTGCGGGCAGTCGACCGTGGAACCTGGCTGCCGGGAACATGTTTCCGACCCTAACTCGAACTCTACCGATTTACCAGAGTTTGATCCGGCCGACATTCGCTATGTCCCTAGCGCTTTCCGGATGACCACCCCCACCACCCGCCCGCCGAGGAGAACCGGCGCGACGTCGTCCCCCGTTCCCTCCCAGGTGGCCACGAACGGATCCCCGACGGACAGTCCGGCCCCCAGCCCGGGGCCGAGAGATCGCGTGGGCCTTCCCGAACGCAGATCGGCGGGGGTACTCCAGCCGATCAGGTCGGAGACGTGCGGATCGAGCACCCGCC
The DNA here is from genome assembly GCF_018499875.1 of Kineosporia corallincola. Lineage (GTDB taxonomy): Bacteria > Actinomycetota > Actinomycetes > Actinomycetales > Kineosporiaceae > Kineosporia > Kineosporia corallincola. Next base: position 645,383 of record NZ_JAHBAY010000002.1, read on the forward strand.
CGGCCCGGGGGTGGGCCACCAGGACGATCCCGTCGTCCGCGGTTTCCGTTGCGGGCGGGAGAGTCCCGTCGACGACCGGGACGCGCACCGCCCGGCTGCCGACCGTCCGCGCGTCGGTCGTGGAGGTGAAACCGGAACGCCGCAGCCAGGTCTCGTCGAAGTAGGTGGACAGGTACTGGCGGCCGGAGTCGGGCAGGAGCACCACGATCGTGTCGTCCCCGTCGAGCCGCTCGGCCAGGCGAAGGGCCGCCGCGAGCGCGACCCCGGAGGATCCGCCGCCCAGAAGCCCCTCACGGCGGGCCAGGTCGCGGATCGCGTCGATCGCGTCCTGATCGCTGACGGGCACGTACTCGTCGATCACGGTGGTGTCGAGCGAGCGCGGCCAGATGTCGTCAACCGTGGCCGGGTGCACGAAATGCCCTGCGCCCTCGACGTATTTCTGGCTCCCGTCGCCCCCGGCGTAGGACGAGGTGACCGGGTCGGCTCCGATGACGCGCACGGTGCCGCCGCTGATGTCCTTGAGGTAGCGGCCCGCCCCGGAGATGGTGCCCCCGGTGCCGACGGTCGAGACCAGGTGGGTCACGCGTCCTTCGGTGTCGGCCCAGATCTCCGGGCCGGTGGTGGCCTCGTGGGCGGCCGGGTTCGCGGGGTTGTCGTACTGCCCGGCCAGCCAGGCACCGGGGGTCCGTTCGACGAAGGCCTGCGCCTGCGAGCGCAGGCTGTCGGGGTGGTCACGGGGCACGAAGGCGTCGACGAGGCGCAGATCGGCGCCGTAGGCGAGGATCTGGGCGCGTTTCTCGGCGGCGATGTGAGGGCTGGTGAAGATGACGGCGCGGTAGCCGAGGTGGGCGGCGACGAGGGCGAGGCCGATTCCGGTATTGCCGCTGGTGGCCTCGACCACGGTGCCGCCGGGGCGCAGGAGGCCGTCGGCCTCGGCCTGGCGCAGCATCGACAGGGCGGCGCGGTCTTTCACGCCACCGCCCGGGTTCTGCCCCTCAGCCTTGACGTAGACGCGGGGGCGCAGGCCCTCGGTGACCCGGATCAGGCGGATCAGTGGGGTGCCGCCGATCGATTCCAGCACCGATTCGTACCTGGTCATGGGTGCTCCTCCGACTGCTCTGGCAACTCAGACGACGGTGTAGGTGAAGGCCGTGGCGTACTGCCGGGTGGGCCCGGCCACGAGGGTGAGCTGAGCGGTCCAGTCACCCGTTTCGGGGATGTTCACGGACGCGCTCACGAACGTGGACGTCGTCGGCTCCCCGTTGCGCAGCGGCCCGGGGAGCCGGTAGGGGAAAGTGATGGGGAGACGGTCGTTCTCGTGCTGGAGTTCGAGGACGACGGAGCGGACGGGGGTGCCACGCCCCCGGGTGACGATCCGCAGCCCCTGCGGGCCGCGGCGGGCCGGGGCGATCTCGACGGTCACGGTGTAGGGGCCGGCCTCGGTGGTCACCGTGCGGTGGGGCGCGTAGGCCGCGGACGCCGGGGTGACGGACGACAGCGCGCCGGACACGACAACGATCACGGCGCCGGTCGCGGCCTCCGCGCGGACGCGGCGGCGCAGCCGGGCGGTCTGCCCGGGCGGGACCGGGTGGTGGGTGCGGCGCACCCAGCGGTGCCCGGCGACGGCCAGGGTCCCGGCGACGGCGACGAGCAGGAGCTTGAGGACGAGGATCCAGCCGTAGGTGGTACTGACGAGCGCGGCCGGGTGCCGGACCTGCCCGACGGCCTGGACCAGGCCGGTGACCGCGAGCAGGGTGACGAGGGTGGCGGCGTAGCGGGACCAGAACGCAAGTCGTTGCAGCCCCATGTCGTTCAGCCGTCGGCGGAGCATCTGCGCGGCCAGCAGGGACAGCCCGCCGAGCCAGGCCACCACGGCGGCGACGTGGACCAGGGTGACGACCGCGCGCCAGGGCGGTCCGTTCCCGGCATGCCCGTTCAGGACGACCGTGGCCAGGACCGCAGCACCGAGGACGACGTGGGTGGCGAGATGTCGCGGAGGGCGGGCGAGCAGAAGGGCCAGCAGGCCGATACGGACGAGAACCGTGATGGAGTAGCTGGTTCCGGCGAAGGCCCGGAGGGATTCGGGGGTGAGGCCGTCGGGGACGGCGGAGTCTTCCCAGAGCCACTGGATCCCGGCCTGGGCGAGCGAGGCCGCGACCGCGAGGGCGGCGCCCACCCGGGTCACGGTGTGGATCCCCGGTGCCGCGGCCGCCGGATCGAGGACCCGGGCCGCGGGCCGGAGACCGAGGGCCGCGACCAGGCTGAGGTAGAGCAGGCCCTTGGTCAGGCCCGCGAGCAGTTGCAGTCCGGCGGAGGGGCCGGCCGTGGGCGTCGGGCCGGCGGGAGTGGCGGCGACGGTGGCGGGCACGCCGTACCCGAACTGGACGGCGCCGCCGACCGGGTGGCTGTCGTCCGAGACCACGGTCCAGCTGGCGATGTAGACGCCTTCGGGCAGGCCGGGCCGCAGGGCGATGACCAGGACGTGGCCGCCGTCGGTGAGGCGGGGGGCGTGCTGGGTGACGTCGGCGCCGGAGGGGTCGAGCACCCGGGCCGCGCCGGTGGCCGGAGGCAGGGTGACGGCCTCGCTGAAGGTCACCTGGATGCGGGTGGGGGCGGTGTCGAGCTGGGAGCCGTCGGCCGGGTCGACGGCCAGGACGTAGGCGTGGGCCTGGGCCGGTGTGGCGGTCAGGACCGGGAGCAGGGACGCCAGGACGACGAGGAGGACGAGGGGGACGACGGGGCGTCGGACGGCGCGGATGGTCACGTCCGGCGGCCGGCCGGGGCGGGCGGGTGATCGGGGAGAGCGGGGCGGCCCGGACCGGCGGGTCGCTCCTCGGCGTTCCCCGGGGCCAGCCGGGTCCGGGCCAGCGCCGCGGCCGCAAGGCCGGCCGCCAGCAGCGCCAGGCCGAGCGCGGCCAGTCCCAGCCACACCCCGGCGTCGCCGCTGGTGTCCAGGTCGGAGGCGGTCAGTGACGACGAGCCGTGCCCGGGGTGGGCGGCGTCCGTCGCCGTCCCGCCCACGGTGAGGCTGGGTGCCGGGTGCTCGGGCCGGGCGCCGTTCTCCGCCTGCTGCACCCAGCCGACCTCGGTGTCGTCCGTGTAGTGCTGCACCGCGGGGAAGTACAGGGTGCCCGAGGCGGGCAGCGGGGCGATTCGCACCTGGAAGGTGGCGAAGGCGCCGGGGGCGATGCCGTCACCGGTGGCGGTCCAGGTGATGCGGGCCGTGTCTGCGCGTACCTCCCAGCCGGGCTCGGCGTGGGTCAGGACCGAGGTCAGGCCGGTGGGCAGGTCGACGGTGAGGCCGTCGGTGGACGCCGTGTCGGACTCGGTGGGGACGGTGAACGTGAGCGTGGCGGTGTCCCCGGCGGTCGTGGAGGTGGCCTCGACGGTGACGTGGGCCTGGGCGGGAGCGGCCAGGGCGATCAGGGCGGCGGTGGCGAGCACCACGACCGTCAGGCCGCGCGGGATCATGCTTCTCACGGCGTCTTTTCCAGTTCGTCGGGAGCTGCGGTGGCCTCCTCGTCGAGCAGGGCCAGGACGTGTGCGCGCAGGGCGACGAACTCGGGGGAGGACTGGTCGCGCGGGCGGGGCAGGTCGATCCCGACGACCTCGCGGATGCGCGCCGGGCGGGGTGACAGGACGACGAGGCGGTCGGCCAGGACCAGCGCCTCGCTGACGTCGTGGGTGATCAGCACGGCGGTGAAACCCCGCTCCCGCCAGAGCCTCAGCAGCTCCCCCTGGAGGACGCGGCGGGTCAGGGCGTCGAGCCGCCCCAGAGGCTCGTCGAGCAGCAGCACCGGTGGGTCGTTGACCAGGGCCCGGGCCAGGGCGGCGCGCTGGGCCATGCCGCCGGACAGCTGCGCCGGCCAGGCCTCGGCGAAGTCCGTGAGACCGACCAGGGCCAGGGCGTCGTCGATCTGCGCCCGGGACCGGCCGAGCACCCCACGCGCCTGCGGGCCGATCGCGATGTTGCCGCGCACCGTGCGCCAGGGCAGCAGCGTCGGGTCCTGGAACACCAGGGCCCGGGAGGGGTCCGGACCCGTCACCTTGTGGCCGTCGACCAGCACGGTGCCGAACAGCGGCCGGTCCAGCCCGGCCAGCAGCCGGATCAGCGTGGACTTGCCCGACCCGCTGGGGCCGACCAGGGCGACCATCTCCCCCGGGGCCACCGTCAGCGAGATGTCGTCGAGCACCGGCAGGTCGGCGCCGCTGCTGCGGAACGCCTGGGTGACGTGCTGGATGTCGATCCGTGCGCCCGGCGTGCTCACCATCGGGTCAGCTCCCTCTCCCAGCGCAGGGCCCAGCCGCGCAGCCGCAGCAGCAGGCTGAGCAGGATCCCGCAGACCAGCACCAGCACGACGATCCCCGCGTACAGGCCAGGGAAGTCGCCCCAGCCCTTCTGCCAGTTCAGGTACCAGCCCAGACCGGAGTTCACGCCGAAGTTCTCGGCCACGGTGAGGCTGACGAACGAGGCCCCCAGCGCCATGAAGGCCCCGGTCAGGATGCTCGGCAGGGCAGCCGGCAGGCTGACGCGCAGCAGCAGGAACCAGCGGTCCGCGCCCAGGGTCTGGGTGACGTCGTAGTACGAGCGCGGCACACTGAGGATCCCCGCACGGGTGAGCACGGTGATGGGGAACCAGACACTCACGGCGATGAGGAAGACAGCCCCGGTGTACGCACTGGGAAAGAGCACGAAGATCACCGGGACCCAGGCCAGGGTCGGCACCGGCCCGAGGAACATCAGCACCGGGTGCACCCAGTAGTTCGCGACCTGCGACCAGCCGATCACCAGGCCGGTGGCCAGACCTGCGACCAGGCCCAGGAAGAAGCCCGCCGCCAGCAGCTTCAGGGAGTTGCCGAGGCTCTCGGCCAGGATGCCGCGATCGGTCCACAAGTGGTCCAGGATCGCCTGTGGGGAGGCGAAGTACGGGGTGGACAGCAGCTGGCTCTTGGCCGTGCTCAGCTGCCAGAACACCGCCCACAGGGCCGAGCCGAACAGCCAGGCCCCACCGCCCGAGAGCCGGGCCGCCGCCCGGGCCCCGAGGCGTCCATGGCCGGCCGACACCACCCACGCCAGCGCCGCGACGCTCGCCACCACGAAACCCACCCCGGCCGTGAAGGGCGTCGCGTCCCGCACGGACACCAACTCGCGGGGCGGCAGCCGGGCGCTGTCGGGCACGGCCAGGACGATCACGGAGAAGCCGGCCCAGGTGAGGACGCCCGCCGCGACGAGGACCGGGTTGACCCGCACCGGATGGGTGACCTTCTCCAGGGCGGCGTGGATACGCGCGGCCCCCTGGACCGTGCGGGTGCCGTCCGCGAGCCGGGGCACCGAGGAGGCGACGGCCATCAGAAGGTCAGGCCGAGATCGACGAAGACCTCGCCCGCCAGGGTCCGCGCGTCGGTGTCGGCGGGCAGGAAACCGGTCTTGATGAACTTCTCGATACCCGGTTGCAGCACTTCCTGGAGGTTTTTCGGCGACGGGTCGAACGTCAGGGTCTGCAACACCGGCAGGATCCGGTCGGGCTCGTCCGGGATGTACTTCTTCTCGTGCTCGATCTCGGCGGTGGCCTCCAGGTTGGAGCCGACCCAACGCGATCCCCGGGCCCAGGCGGTGACGAGCTTGGCCGCGGTGACCGGGTCCTGGCTGACGAAGTCGTTGTTCAGGGCGACCGCGCAGCACGGGTAGCTGGAGTTGCGGCTCAGGCTCTGGTTGTTCGACAGGGTCTTCGCCCATCCGGCCTGGACCCCCTCGATGATCGGCAGGTAGCCGCCGGCCGTCGCGATCGCGTCGACCTTCTTGTCCTCCAGGGCTTTCGGCAGCAGGTCCTGCTCGATCACCACCCACTGGACCTGTTTCGCGGCCGGGGCCGAGTTGATGCCCGCGTCGAGCAGGTCGAGGGAGAAGAAGTTGGTGGCCGAGCCCTGGAGATCGCTGACGCCGATCTTCTTGCCCCTCAGCGCCGCGACGGTGGGGACCGAGCCGTCGTTGCGCACGTACAGGTCGAGGCATCCGTGGTGCAGGCCGCCGGACAGCTTGACCGGGGTGCCGTTGTAGATCGGGCCGAGGAAGTTGAAGAAGATGCCGTTGGTGGCCACGTACTTGCCCGAGCCGACGGCCGCGGTCACGTCCTCGTCGGTGCCCGCCTTCTTCAGCACCACGTCCAGCCCGGCCTGCTCGAAGAAGCCATTCTCGAAGGCCGCGATCAGGGGCGCCTCGCAGACACCGGTGGGCGAGGTGATCGCGAGCTGCCGCCCGGCCCAGGACTGCGTGACCGTGAGGCCGGTGGCCTTCACCGCGTCGCTCTCGTTGCCTCGCAGGAACGCCCAGCTGCCCAGTCCTGCGGCGGCCGCCAGGCCGACCCCGGCACCGCCCAGGGTGAGCAGGCGGCGCCGCGAAAGGCCTTCGGGAGCATCGAGATCGACGTTGGCGTCGACGAGATCGGACCGGTCCGGAGCGCCGGCAGCGTCGTCAGCGTTCTCCTGGGAGCCGTGCGGGGTGTTGTCGGTCATGGCGGGCATCCTGTTCAGCTGTTCGGGCTGGCCGGATCACTCGGAATCGCTCAGGCGGGCCAGGGACTCAGGCAGCGATGAAACACCTGTGAAGACAGAGAATTCGGCGATCGTTCCGGTTCGCCGGCCACAGCCCCCTCCTAGGAAAATAGTCCGGTATCCACCCGGTCACAAGATGCTTTGACCAACTCGATAGAAATAGTAGACTTTTGCTGATGACCCATCCACGTTCCCGAGAACCCTGATGACGCAGCCGGTCCCGTTCCTCGCGCCGCCTGTTCTCGATCATCTGTCCTGGCACTCGCTCAACGGCCCGCACGCCCACCTGGCCGAGGTCCACGGCCGCGCGCGCCGTTACCACCCCGACTTCGCTGCCTACAGCGCCCTGCATCCCGACCGCGATGCCCGGGCCTGGCGCGACCTGGCCACCCTGGCCGGGCCCGGCGTCGAGGTCGTGCTCGCCGGCGCACCGTTCACCCCGCCGCCGGGCTGGGTGGTGAGCCGCGTCGGCAACGCCGTGCAGCTCGTCGCCGACGCCTCCCCCGGCCGCCCGGACAGCGAGGCCGTGCTGCTCGGCCCCGACCACGCCCCCGAGATCGCCGCACTCATCGAGCGCACCCGACCCGGCCCGTGGCGTCCACGGACCGTGGAACTCGGCCGCTACCTGGGCATCCGGCGCCACGGGCAACTCGTGGCGATGGCCGGCGAACGGGTGCGCGTGCCCGGGTGGACCGAGATCAGCGCCGTCTGCACCGATCCCGCGTTCCGTGGTCAGGGACTGGCCGCCCGGCTGGTCTCCGCCGTGGTGCACAGCATCCGCGCGCGCGGCGACGAGGTGCTGCTGCACACCGGCGTCGACAACGCGCCGGCCCGCAGGCTCTACGAGCGCCTGGGCTTCCGGGTCCGGCGCGAGACGGTGTTCCTGCGCCTGGTCACGCCGTCGTAAGAGATTCCGGCGCGGGCAGGTTCAGGTGCTCGCGCAGGGTCTCG